>JAAYMA010000091.1 GCA_012521615.1 Clostridiaceae bacterium
GGAATCGAACCAGCGACACGAGGATTTTCAGTCCTCTGCTCTACCAACTGAGCTATCTGGGCAAAATGGCGACCCGGAAGGGACTCGAACCCTCGGCCTCTAGCGTGACAGGCTAGCGTTCTAACCAACTGAACTACCGGGCCATGTGGTGGGAGCAACAGGGCTCGAACCTATGACCCCCTGCTTGTAAGGCAGGTGCTCTCCCAGCTGAGCTATGCTCCCGTTTCTTGTTGCCGCCACATCAACGGCGCTTTTACAGTATACAAAATCCTGAGGCGCATGTCAAGTCGTTTTTAAAAAATTTTTAGTTTATTCTTTCGGTTTCTGATTTTATGCAATAAGTTTGTTTTTTTAATAAAAATTGGTCGGGTTTAAAAGATTATTGTTCCATATGACATTTTGTGATATTTTTCGGTAAATTGGGTATATATAATGTAATCTCCCCTAAAGCATACTTGTCAGCCTGGTATACCTGCAATAATTCCAAAACAAGACTGTCTTGGCATGCACTTGTAATAGTCATAATACGAAATCATTTAGCGGTGATAGAATTGTCTTTTAAAAAAATTAAGCCTGGACAGGAAATTTTAATTACCACCAATTCTGCTTTTTATAAAAATGTGTATGAAAGCAGAGTTATTTCTGTTGACAAAGATATGCTGTGTATTTCCATTCCATATTACAAAGGACTTTTTGTCCCGTTGAATGTGGGGTTTGTTTTGAATCTCCGTATAAATACCGGAGATGAAATTTTATGCTTTACAAGTGAAATCCTTTATCGCAATGTTTCTGAACGTTGTTTTTTTCTGCGCTTACCTCTCCATTACAAAACTCAGGAGAAAACCTCGAACCGGAAATGTAAATTCGTTACTGTTACCAGCAGTAAAGGCGGAGTGGGCAAAAGTACTTTTGTAATCAATTATGCAATTGCTTTAAGCAGACTTGGCAAGAAAGTAGCTCTTTTTGACGCAGATCTCGGCATGGCTAATATAGATGTACTTTTAAAATGCAATACCAGTTACAATATTGTGGATGTAATTGACGGCAGAAAAAACATAAATGAAGTTATAAGCCCGGCACCCGGCGGAATAAACATTATAGCCGGCGGAAGCGGAATGCAGCGGCTTTCTAATTTGACATCTGTTGAGTATAGCCGGATAACTAATGGATTTAATTTTCTTGAAAGCAACTACGATTATGTTATTTTTGATACAAGTGCCGGTCTGTCGAAAAATGTAACAAGCTTTATATACTCTTCCGACGAGACTATAGTTCTGACTACTCCTGAACCCCACGCTATAACCGATGCATATTCAATAATAAAGGTTATTCTTGAGAATAACAGGGAGGTTGCCCTGAAACTTGTCGTAAATAAATGCGAAACCCCGGCAGAAGGCGCCGAGGTTCTTAATCGTATAACAAATGTTGTGAAAAACTTTCTGAATTATTCTATGGAGCCCTTTGGTACTATTCCGGAATCAAAGCTTGTGTCCCGTTCAATCAAGAAACGAAATCCTTATATCCTTGCATACCCTTCTTCCAAAGTGGCTCACAGCATAGAAGACCTTGCAGAAAAGGAAGTTCAGAGTGTTTTAAAGGAAGGAAATTCGGCTTCACACAGTAACAATCCTTTTATAAACAGACTGTTGAAGCTTTTACAGAATGCCTGATTACTCCTTTTCAAACAAATCCTTTCCTACACCACAATCCGGACATACCCAATCCTCCGGCAGATCTTCAAATGTTGTACCAGGTTCAACACCTGCATCCGGATCCCCTATCTCCGGGTCATAGACATATCCGCAAACAGTGCATACCCATCTTTCCATACTCACATCTCCTTTCCTTATTTGTAATGATGTTTATTTTCACCATACTGTTAAATTAGATATACCACAATGCAGCTAAAAAGAAACCAGGTTTTTTAAAAAATTTCTCCTGCCTTTCAGTTATATTGAGCTGTATAAAAAGAATTGCGATAAGATGTGCCGGCATATTCACTAAAGGCAATATGGAGTCCCCGGGCTATAATGTCGGCCATTTTCATGACCACTGACAGCCTCGTACTCTGAAGAACCAGAAAATCCATAAATCCCCCTGTATTGACCACGCCCGTAATATGCATATCACCAACAGCCGGAAGCTCTTTTTTCAGTCCCGCTCCGGGTTTAATCGGACCTTTACCCACCGTAATGCATCCAACATGCTCCATAATGCCCAATGAGGCATCCACCGCTATAATATAGGGTTTATTATAAATTTCATGAGTTCTCTTCAATGTCTCTTCCAAATTTCTGGCATGAACCGGAAAATCAAGAGTGCCGAATATATGGATATCAGCCATTTTCCATTTGGAAAGCATATCTCCTACAAGCGGTCCCAATGAGTCACCTGTTGAACGATCTGTTCCGATACACATAACTACAATGGGTCTTTTTTGAGAGGACGTGCCATATCCTAAATCTTCTTCCCCCATTATATTTGATACAGCTCTTGCTACTTTTAAAGTAGCGAATTTGTCGTCTGACCTGAAATATCCTTTACCGCTCAAACAAATGCAACCCTTCCCGATTTCTTGAGTCTCAGTTAATAAGTATTCCCGTTGCCTGTCCCAATATGCAAAATGTTAACCAAGCCTCTTACTTTTAATAGAAGGATTGCTCGATAAACTCTAATTTATACCCTTCATGGAAAGAGAAATGCGTTTTCTTTTTGCATCAACCTCTAAAACCCGCACCTTGACAATATCTCCGACAGATACGACCTCCATGGGATTGCGTACAAATTTATCAGACAGCTCGGAAATATGAACCAGTCCGTCCTGGTGAACTCCAATATCAACAAATGCTCCAAAATCGACCACATTGCGGACTGTGCCGTTTAAAATCATGCCGGGCTCAAGATCGTCAATTTCCAATACATCTTCCGACAACAGCGGCGGGGGCAGCTCATCCCGCGGATCTCTTCCCGGTTTTAAAAGTTCACTGATTATATCCTTTAAAGTAGGCACCCCTACTCCTATCATTTCAGATAATTTATTCACTCCTATTTTTTCAACCTCGGTCTGTAGATTTTCTAATTTTCTCTCACCTACATCCTCAATGGTATGCCCGGTAAACTCCAGAAGTTTTCCTGCAGCCTCATAGGATTCAGGATGGACAGCCGTATTATCCAATATATTATCCGCATCCGGAATTCTTAAAAAACCTGCACATTGTAAAAAAGTCTTCTCGCCAAGTTTTTTCACCTTCAAAAGTTCTGTGCGGGATTTGAACGGACCGACAGTTTCCCGGTATTCAACTATATTCCTGGCAACACTGGAGTTTATTCCCGCCACATAGGACAACAAGGAAGGAGAAGCCGTATTTAAATCCACTCCTACGCTGTTGACACAGCTTTCCACCACACCTGCAAGGGCTTCACTGAGACGTTTTTGGTTCATATCATGCTGATATTGCCCCACTCCTATTGCTTTGGGGTCTATTTTAACAAGTTCGGCAAGCGGGTCCTGAAGTCGCCTTGCAATAGACACTGCACTTCTCAGCGACACGTCGAAATGGGGGAATTCTTCTGCAGCGAGCTTGGATGCCGAATACACCGAAGCTCCTGCCTCATTTACAATAATGTATTTAACCTTTTTATCCAATGTTTTAATTACCTCTGCCACAAAGATTTCAGACTCCCTGGAAGCCGTTCCGTTGCCTATTGCAATAATGTCTATATCAAATCTGTTTATAAGATCTTTCAGTATTTTGGCCGCTTCTTCTTTTTTGTTTTGTGGAGGTGTGGGATAAACTACTTCGGTATGCAGCACTTTTCCTGTCGGATTTACCACTGCCAGTTTACAGCCCGTTCTGTAAGCCGGATCCCAACCAAGAACCACCTTCCCTTTTACGGGCGGCTGCAAAAGAAGATTTCTTAAGTTTTCCGCGAACACCTTAATGGCCTGCTCTGAAGCATTCTCTGTCAGGGTAGCGCGTATCTCATTTTCAATTGACGGGGCAATCAGACGGCTGTAAGAATCCTCCAAAGCTTTTTCCACGATTTCTCCGAATATTGAACCCGGATTTGTAATAATACGACTTTTAAGCCATTCAATAATTCTTTCCTCAGGAGCCTGCAATTTGACAGAAAGGAATTCTTCCTTTTCCCCTCTGTTAATGGCCAATACCCTGTGGGGAGCTATTTTAGAGATCGGCTCTTCAAAATCATAGTACATACGGTAAGGCGAATCCTCTTCTTTTTTGGCCGAAGTTTTTATAATACCGTGTCTGAATGTTAATTCCCTGATAACCCTCCGGTATTCTGCATTGTCTGAAATTTCCTCGGCAATAATATCCATAGCTCCTGAAATAGCCTGGTCTGCAGTAGTTACACCCTTTTCCTCATCAATGTATCTGGCAGCCAGTTCTGTCAAATCAATATTGACAGGCTTTTGAGCAAAAATAATAGCCGCCAGAGGCTCAAGCCCTCTTTCGCGTGCAATAGAGGCGCGGGTACGCCGCTTTGGCCTGAAGGGTCTGTAAATATCCTCTATTTCCTGAAGAATAGCAGCTTTGTTCAGGCTTTCCACAATTTCATCAGTAAGCTTTCCCTGCTCCTCTATGAGCTTTAAAACTTCCTGACGCCTGTTTTCCAAATTCCTCAAATAAACAAGCCTGTCATAAAGTTCTCTTAAAACCTGATCGTCCAGACCACCCGTAACTTCTTTACGGTACCGTGCAATAAACGGGATGGTATTTCCTTCATCGATCAGTTTAACTGTGCTTTCCACATAATTTGGCTTTATGGATAATTCATCAGAAATCCTTGAAATTATCTTGTCCATAACAAACTCCCCAAAAACATTGATTTGTTATTTAGATTATCATTCTCCGGCCAATTTCTCAATGCTGTATTTTTGTGCATAAAAACACCATTTACATCGAACATACGTTCTTTTATAATAAGAATGTGACTTAGTAAAGCCAGCAGATTTTCTTTGAAAGGAGAAGTGAAGCAAAATGAAGGTCCTCATGAAAAGTGTGGACATGATATGTTTCAACAGCAGTGAGGGTGTCATTACCCCTATAAAATTCAGATACAGGGAAGAAGGTCAGGAACCCAGGGTCATCCGCATAGACAGGATTATAGATAAAAAGGAAGAAAAAATAGCCGGAAACCGTATGCTGGTTTATACCCTTCTGACTACTGTCGACGGAATAGAACGGATATTTGAAATGAAATACGAAATTCAGACTTTTAAATGGTATCTATATAAAATATAGGATAAAAAGTCTTTTACAATTCGACAAAATAATTCTATAATTAAATGTTGTTCATAATTAACAATTTAACAAGCTGTTACTTTTATATTTAATTTTTATATGTTACTATAAATAACATATATTTAATGCGGAAAGTGAGTGTAGACTATGGCTGCAAACTCTTATTATATTCCAGCCAATTATAAATCCATTCTGAATATAAAGGAAACAGAGATTGCTATAAAGAAAATAAAGGATTATTTTGAAAAAGCTCTTGCAGAAACACTCTCTCTTACCCGCGTTTCTGCTCCGCTTTTTGTTACACCCGAATCAGGCCTGAATGATAACCTTAGTGGAGTGGAGCGCCCTGTATCTTTTGATTTAAAACACATGGGCGGCAGACGTGTTGAGATAGTGCAATCATTGGCTAAATGGAAGAGAATGGCTCTTGCCAGATATGGCTTTTCAGTAGGTGAAGGTTTATATACTGATATGAATGCTATTCGCAGAGACGAAGAACTCGACAACCTTCATTCCATTTATGTTGATCAGTGGGACTGGGAACTTGTCATTACAAAAGAAGATCGTAATATGGAGACACTTAAAAGTATAGTCAGAAAAATCTATGGGGTATTTAAAAAAACACAGGACTTTATTATTGGAGAGTATCCCTGTCTGCCCCGCTATTTGCCTGATGATATTACGTTTATTTCCACACAGGAATTGGAGGACATGTATCCTGACCTTACTCCCAAAGAACGGGAACATGCTATTTCAAAACTTCGCGGCGCAGTTTGTCTGACACAGATAGGTGATAAACTGGAATCCGGAATGCCCCATGATGGACGAGCTCCCGACTATGACGACTGGAGCCTTAATTGTGATATCATTTTCTATTACCCTGTTTTAGATACTGCTTTTGAAGTATCATCCATGGGAATCCGCGTAGATGAAGAAACTTTATTGTCCCAGCTTAAAAAAGCCAATTGTGAAGACAGAATAAACCTGCCCTTTCATAGGGATGTACTGGAAGGAAAATTACCATATACGGTGGGTGGAGGTCTCGGCCAATCCCGGATATGTATGTTCTTTTTAGGAAAAGCTCATGTGGGAGAAGTGCAGGCTTCAGTCTGGCCTGAAGAAATGATAGAAGATTGTGCCTCCAAGGGTGTTTTTTTGCTTTGACAGAAAAACTGTGTTAATCTGATATAATTGATATAAGAAAATTGTAGGACATTTGTACTATTGTATTGCTTTTGCAGATTTGGTACTTTTAATTTATTGGATACAAACTCAAAAATTCTTAATGTGTGAAGACTTGCATAAATTGTCCTATAGTTGTTCTTTATGTAAATCTTGACATTAGCAGATAAGTATTTTAAGATTCAAATATAAAAACATGTAAAAAAATAATGGGGGGGAAAGATATGAAGGCCACAGGTATGATCAGGAACCTTGATCAATTGGGCAGAATTGTCATACCGATTGAATTAAGGCGTGTCCTTGATATTGAAATCGGAGACGGGCTGGAATTCTACTCGGACGAAAATTCAATTGTACTTAAAAAATATGAGCCCGCTTGCATCTTCTGCGATAATGCTACCGACATCAAAGATTATAAAGGCAAAAACGTATGCAGCGAGTGCTATGCAGAACTTAAAGAAAATATATAATGAGCTTTAAACCTTCGCAATTGTTCATAATTAAAGAGTTGTTTGAATTACAACTCTTTTTTTATCACTTTCTTGAAGGATATTCCAATATTTTACGCAAATCTTATGCATATTTGGACAGTTTTGTTAGGAGAATTTTGATAAAATACTGATATGGTCAAAATTTACATTGAGTAAATAAAATAAACTTTAGGGTGATTTTTATGGAGCAACACTTTTATCCTCTTATTTTTGAACCACTTTACAAAGATTATATTTGGGGTGGAAGAAATTTAGAGAAATTAGGAAAGGAACTTCCTGACGGCATAGTGGCCGAAAGCTGGGAAATTTCCTGTCATCAGGACGGGATGAGTATTATCGCCAATGGAGAATTTAAAGGACAAACGCTGGAGAAATTAGTTTCTGACTATGGCGAGAAATTCCTTGGTACACTAAGCACATCCCTTTTTGACAAAAAGTTCCCTATTCTTTTAAAGCTGATTGATGCAAATGAGTGGCTCTCTGTTCAGGTTCATCCCGACGACGAATATGCGAAAAGATATGAAAATGATTTTGGCAAGACTGAAATGTGGTATGTCCTGGAAGCCGAGCCAGATGCGACGATTATTTATGGTCTTACAGAAAAAATGTCCAGGGACGAATTTAAGAAAATCATTGATGACGGGAAAATATCCAATGTTTTAAAAAGCATTCCTGTGCAAAAAGGTGATGTTATTTACATACCTGCCGGTACTGTGCATGCAGCAGGCAAAGGAATTTTAATTGCTGAAGTACAGCAAAATTCCAATGCCACCTATCGTCTTTACGATTATGACCGGAAAAATCCCGATGGAAGCAGTCGTCCGCTTCATATAGACAAAGCTCTTGATACCATCAATTTTGATGCGGTGTGCAACACGGGCAAATATAATGGCTTAGCTTATACTAAAGATGGTCTTGACATTCGGGTCATTATCGCCGATCCCCATTTTTGTGCGGAAATTATAGAAGTCAAAGAATCTGCTCAATTAAATTCAGATAAGAGAACCTTTACAGCCTATACTTTCCTGGAAGGTGAAGCCCTATTATCCTGGAATGATGGAAATATGAAGGTTAAGCAAGGCACATCTGTTCTGATACCTGCAAATCTGGGAAATTATAAATTGACAGGCAACATAAAAGCTATAAGGGCCTATATCGGTGATATTGAAAAGGATATTATAGAGCCGCTCCTCTCGGCAGGATACAGCAAAGAGCAAATGCTGAGCTCGATAGGCGGTCTCGATGTCTGAACACTTCCATCAAGTACATATTTATATTCAGCTCATTCCAAACAATAAAGGGAGAGGCTTGCCCCTCCCTGTTTTATTCTCTCTTCATAAAAATACAGTTTATCGGCTAAGCATTATCGGAGCAGATGTGTTTTCTTAGATGAAGTCCGCAGGCCCAATTAAAAAAATTCCTAATTGGTCTTGACATATCATAAATTTAATTGTATATTATGTTTGTAATCGTTACAATTTTGATATTATAACAATATATAATTGTTTTAATCTATTAACACTTTAATAACGTATCTATTAATAAGTATTTAAAAATGCTCTACAGCATTTACATAAAAAATCAAATGGAGGCATTAGTTATGAAAAAGTTTGTTTGTTCAATTTGTGGTTATGTTCATTATGGTGATGAGGCACTGGACTTCTGTCCTCAGTGCAAAGCTCCAAAGGAAAAATTCAACGAAGTTGATCAAAATGCACCCTTAGTATACGCAGACGAGCATAAGATCGGTATTGCAAAAGGTCTGGATCCCGAAGTTGTTGAAGGACTCAGACAGAATTTTATGGGCGAATGTACCGAAGTTGGAATGTATCTTGCAATGAGCAGGCAAGCCGACAGAGAAGGATATCCGGAGATTGCCGAAGCCTTTAAGCGCTATGCATTTGAAGAAGCAGAACATGCGGCCAAGTTTGCAGAATTATTAGGTGAAGTTGTTTATGCAAGCACTGAAGAAAATCTCAGAGCTCGTGTAGATGCAGAGCATGGTGCTTGCCAGGGTAAGCTGGATCTGGCAAAAAGAGCAAAAGAACTCAATTATGATGCCATTCATGACACCGTACATGAAATGTGCAAGGACGAAGCAAGACATGGAAAGGGCTTCGAAGGTCTGTTAAAGCGTTATTTTGGTAAATAAATCGACACAAACCTTCTGAAATATTTGTACATCAGGATAATCCCATAGGTTTTATCCAACCTTCATATTTAGAAAGCTCCATTCAGGACATCCCTGAACGGAGCTTTATTTTTGAGGGCTATCATATCCATGACATAGAATCCTTATACCCATATCAAGTTTCAAAGCTTTTTCCCGGAATGCTTACGTTGCAGCCGTCCCCTGTTTTACAGACCCATCATGAACTGGAAAGTCATATCCTGAAATTCAGGCAGATGTTCATGACCGAAATCCGGATATATTGCCATTTCCTTTGGTGCAGTAATTTTGTTATAAGTAGCAAATTGGGTTGAAGGAGGACATATGGTATCCATCAGTCCCACAGCCATCAGAACCTCTCCTTTAATCCTTTTAACAATATTCTGGAGGTCTATGTAGCCCAGCGTCATCCAGATTTCATCCTCTCTTTTATGCAGAGGATCAAAACGCCTGAAATAGTCATGAAGTTCCTGATAGGCATCTTTTGCAAGGTCCATATCCCAGACTCTCTTAAAATCGCATAGAAAAGGATACACTGGCGCCAGCCGCTTGATACGGGGTTCAAGGCTCGCACAGGCAAGGGTCAGAGCTCCTCCCTGGGATCCTCCCATGGCACCCACTCTGTTTTCATCCACTTCAGGCATGGACATAACAATATTTGCCAGCTGGGCAGCGTCAAGATATATATGCCGAAAGAGCAGATTCTCAGGACCATCATCCAGACCGCGTATGATATGACCGTGAAGTGTATTTCCTGTGACCCCTCCAACATCCTCGGATCTGCCTCCCTGTCCACGGACATCCATGGAAGCTACAGAATAGCCATTGGCAACATAGGGAAGCTTACTGAACCAGTCGCCGGAGTTTCCGGAATAACCATGAAATTCGAGAATTGCAGGATGAGGTTCTTTCGCATTTTTCGGGCGCAGATATTTAGCATGTATTCTGGCTCCGCGCACACCAGTGAAATAAAGGTAGTAGCATTCTGCAAACGGAGTCTGAAATTCGCTTTTAACCAGCTCAACCTGCGGTTCTACAGCCTTCATTTCACGAATTGCCCTGTCCCAAAATTCGTCTATATCCGAAGGACACGGGCTGGATCCCATATAATTTCTAAGTTCCTCCAAGGGCATGTCAATCATTGGCATAGCTGTTCTCCCCCCTTAAAAATAAGATTACTCAAACAGCATTTTATTCCAATATTTAACCTTAAGCAAGCAAAAAATGTATTTTGGGGACTACAAACAGGAGGGTTTCCCCTCCCTATTCTGTTTGTACCTATTATTTATGACTGGAGACCAAATTTTACAAAACAATATGTATCCGACCAAAGACTGGTTTCATTTCTATCCCCGTCAACCCAGCTCCGCTTCCCAGAGAAGCTCATAGGTCCCACCCTGTAGAGCTCACCGTCGATGTGATGGTGCGGACCGAAAAGATTGCGATTGCTTCCGTAAAGCTGAAGCGTTATCTCATTTCTTCCATTGACAACATATTCGGTTATATCCACTTCAAAAGGAGCCCACAGAATGGACTTTACCGGATTTCCATTAATGAATAATTTAGCAAGTACTGCATCTATTTTCCCGATATCGAGAATAATGCGCATATCTTCCTGTTTTTTTATCAACACTGAACTTGACAGTTTAACAGATCCCGAATAAAAACAGAATCCCTGTTTTGTAATATCCCCTGTCTCGACCTGTTTCTCAATAGCGCGGCTGATGCTCTCGGACTGAACAGGAATTATCTTTCAAAACTTGTAAAGGAGAAGTCAGGCGATACCTTTAACAAGTATGTTTCGAGAAAAAGAATAGATCTGGCCAAAAAACTTCTTCAAGACAAAGAAATACCTGTGGAAGATATCGCCTATAAAACAGGTTTCAGCTATTCCCATTACTTTATCAAGGTTTTTAAAAAATATGAGGGTGTTACTCCAGGTCAATACAGGGAGCTGATAGACCAATGATTTTCATAAATGTATCTGCTATATTCTCACTGACGCAAGTACGGACCATGCTTTCCAGAAGAAGCTCATGTGCTTAACTTTCTGTCAGCCTTACGCTTATTAAAGAAACCATGTATCAGCAAAATTAAAATCGAAATAACTCCTGTGAATCCCAAGAAAACAAATGCTGTCCTGAGAGAAAACATATTGCTTATTTTGCCTGTAATTGCAGGACCTACAGACATTCCTATGCTATAGACAGCCTGATATATGCTGAGCGCTGTGGATCTCGTTTCAGCAGGTAAATGGCTGGTTGCACATGCCATCAGCAATGCTGAAAGGAGACCTTTGCCAAAACCTGCGATAAACTCAAGACCGAGCATAACAGATATATTTTTTATGTAAGGAAAGATAAACATCGACGCCGATAGTATAGAAAAACCTATTATTCCAGACCATTTTGATCCAAATTTTTTACTGAAGAAACCTACTGCCAAAGGTGCTGCAAAAATAGTAGGGAGCGAAGCAAGCGTTGTTCCTAATCCTTTTTGAAAATCATTCGCCCCTATATCACTTAATAGATTTGGAACAAATCCGGTAAGGGATGAAGCCACAATAATCTGGAACAATATAGCCATACTCGAATAAAATATCAGTTCGGAATCTCTGAAAACTGTGACAAAGTCATTTAAAGAGACTTTCTTTTTGTTTTCATCATGCTCATAAGTCTCATCAACAAACTGGAGTAAAATAAAACCCAGAAAACCTGCCAGAGCTGAGATCAGAAAAGTAGTCTCCACATTAATATATTGTGCTATAACTCCACCTAAAAAAACTCCGCCTACATGCCCGATTGAATTAAGGGAATTTACAGTACCGATAGCCTTCGAATTGTTATCTCCTTTACAAAGAATTGTATAGGTAGTTATATATATTGCCCAATTGGAGACAGCCAGACCTGCTAACAACCTGAATAAAAGCAGCAAACCCGGAGAAGTGAAAAAATAAAAACCCAGACCGCTAATTATTGAAGCAACCATACCCAACTGAAGAAAAATGCGGCGGTTTCTTAATGAATCAGACAGAATACCAATTGGTATACGTGACACCATTTGAATAAATCCATAGGAGCCAAGTATCATGCCTACCATAGAAAGGGATGCTCCCCTGGATACCGCATACGTGCTGAGAATTGGAACATAGACATAATTTGAGAACCATAATAAAACAATTGCCGCGGCCATTGCCTTACGTTGAAACCGTTTTGAGCTGACCAATGATGTTACCCCCCATACTATAAAAAAATAAAATAATAAAAAATATTTGTTATTAAATTTATATAATTAATCTATTTGATAACTATATCTACAGAACTGCTGGCTCCGATTCTATTGGCCCCGGCTTCAATCATAGCTGCTGCTTTTTCGTAATCCCTTATACCTCCCGAGGCTTTCACCCCCATACTATTACCGACAGTTTCCCGCATTAATTTTACATCCTGAACAGTAGCCCCTCCCGGACCAAAACCCGTTGAAGTCTTTACAAAATGGGCTCCAGCCTTTTGTGCCAATTTACATGCAATAATTTTTTCTTCATCGGTTAGGAAACAGGTTTCTATAATGACTTTCACAAGGGCTTTTCCACAAACTGCATCAACAACAGCTTTAATGTCTTTTTCCACATAATCATAATCTTGATTTTTTAATGCCCCTACATTTATTACCATATCAATTTCCTGGGCACCGTTTTTAACGGCTTCCCCGGCTTCACAGACTTTTACATCAGTCAGCATGGCCCCTAAGGGAAAACCAACAACAACACAGGTTTTCACGTCTGAACCCTTTAATTCATTGGAAACTAAATCTGTATAATATGAATTAACACATACTGAAGCAAAGCCAAATTTCTTTGCTTCACTGCATAGTTTTCGGATTTGTTCTTTTGTAGCATCAGGCTTCAGAAGTGTATGATCAATCATTTTTGCAAGTTCTTTTTTATCTGTTTGCATGTTTCTTGTTCTCCTTAGTCTATGTCCTAAACAAACTTATCCAAAAAATTCGTAAACCCGGCTCCATTCCTTTATTTCCTGCGGTTTCAAATGAATGTGTATAAAAAACTCAGGACTGATTACATGCGCCTTTCCCCAAATTGCCATTCTTAACAGAGGAAAGTCAGTAGTCTCTTTTAACCCTGCACCCGTATCTTTATCTATTAACATCCACCAGGATGAAGGGTAATCTCCCGTCCCGTCAAGCCTCCAGTAAAATTCCTTATCGGGTATATCATTGAACTCTATTTTGTTTCCATTTACCCTGAATATTTCCGGAACATTATCACCGACAGGCATGAATGAAAAGGAAAGTTCGCTGTGGGGTCCTACACCTTTCCCGTTTACATTGACAAAATTATGTACGTATTCAGTGGTATCAATTACTTTTTCTCCTGTATTATGAAGTTTATATTTTATTATAAGCCTGTTGTCTTCAATATTGAATGTTTTTGTCAGCCTTACTGCATAACCGTTACATAAGGCCGGCTCTGAAACAAATTTGGCAGTATCGCCGCTTGAAGATACTTTTACCTCAAAGGGAATTATTTCGCATGGATCCCAGAAACTATACGGTCTATCGGCCGTCTTTTTTAACAGGCCAATACCTATTTTCGGAAACCATTCTCCTGCTTCAATCTCATCATAGCCAACAGGTTCCTGGATGCCAAATTCATTGCATAGCCCCCGGCCTCCTGTACCCTGGCCTTCTATAAGTGATTCATCGGTACAAAAAGTATGTTTCTGATCCAGTATAACATCCGTAATAAAACCAGTCCAATCAAAGCGGGGTCCCTTATAGAAAGTTCCCGGCAGCTGGAATTTAACTTTTAACCTATTGCTTTTTATCTCTAACCTGTCCATGCATTCACTCCTCATATCATTTATTCCAATTCAGGGTATATATCTATTCAATATTAATACGGCTAATAACATTGGAGGACAATGCAGGTCTCTGATTTTCAATATCATTAGTCTTATTATCCAGGGTTTTTTTAGGAAATTCAATAGTAAATAAGGAAAGAAATGAAAAACGATGGCTTTTTTATAAGCCATCGTTAAATATCAGTAATTTAAATACAGGATATAAAACTTACGTAAAGCACGAAGCAAAATTTTGAAATTATGGATAAGTAAGTTGAGGGGTGAAAGATACATAAAAATTCTACAAAGCTGCATTAAATCTAATTACGGAATACTTCAAACTCCCATAACGAAAATCCGTACTGAGTTGCCCTTTGTATACAATAGATTTTCACATACCTTGCCGTTCTCGGGCTGAAAGTAAGTTCATCTATTCCACCATCTCCATTCCATTCCTCTGCAACAGTAGTCCAGGTACTGCCATCAGTGGAAACCTGAATCTGATATGATCTTGCATAAGCGTATTCCCAATTCAGTTTAACACGCCCGACTGTCTGGTTGGAGCCA
>JAAYMA010000092.1 GCA_012521615.1 Clostridiaceae bacterium
AAAAGAGGCACCACCTTAATAACATCATAACCTTTTGAATAACTAAATTCCAGCACAAACTTTTATCTGATTTGCAAAAGTAATTTCCACACTAACCTTCTTAGGGGTGGAATTTACTTTTTCGAATAAGGGAAATTACTAATTCATTCATTTGATGTAATAATAAACTTCCCACATAAATATCCTTATGCTATAATATTTTAGAATAAAATGAGAATCAAGAATTTTGGAGGTCAGACAATGAAACATATTAAAACTATCAACAGATCAACCCTTAATAAAGATATCAAAAAGGCAGGTTGTGGAGAGTGTCAGACTTCATGTCAATCAGCCTGCAAAACTTCTTGTACTGTGGCAAACCAGAAATGTGAAAGACAGTAATTTTTGGCTGCAAATAATCTGAAAAAATTAATCGGGATATACTCGGAATAGAAGGGCTTTTGTGCCCTTCTTCTTGCATTTATATCTGTTTTTATTTTATTATAGATTGTTGAAAGAGAATTTATATAATTTATAATTGTATTTTGTGTTATTTGAAATCTGGCTGAGATTATATTGTAACTGGAGGTTTATAATGATACATGCCTATAAAATGCACGGCACCAACATGGTGCTGGATGTCAACAGCGGATCTGTTCACGTGTTTGATGATATTTCCTATGATGTGTTAGGTTGTTACAGTAATGACGGTGTTGTGGATACCGGCAAGCTTAAAAATTTAATCTCAAAATACAGTGAAAAAGATATTGAGGAAGCTCGAAAGGAAATAGAGACGCTTAAGGAAAACAATTTGCTTTTTACATCTGATCCATATTCACAAATGGTTCCGGAATGGACCAGAAAGACTGTAACGAAGGCTTTGTGTTTACATATCGCTCATGATTGCAATTTGCGATGCAGTTATTGTTTTGCTGATACCGGTGAATATATGGGAAAACGTTCTTTGATGAGCCTTGAAGTAGGAAAAAAGGCCATTGATTTTTTGATAGAAAATTCAGGTAACAGGAGAAATCTTGAGGTTGACTTTTTCGGCGGCGAACCTCTTATGAACTTTGAGGTAGTAAAAGAAATTGTTTATTACGCCAGGGAAAGAGAAAAAGAAGCCAATAAAAACTTCAGGTTTACTATTACCACCAATGGTCTTTTATTGGATGAAGATAAACGTGCTTTTATAAACGAGCATATGCACAACGTGGTAATAAGTCTTGACGGACGGAAAGACGTAAATGACAGTGTACGCAAAAGAGTGGATGGAACAGGAAGCTACGACAGGGTTCTGCCCAATGCTCTTAAAATAGCTGAAGAAAGAAAAAATAAGGAATATTATGTCAGGGGCACATTTACCAGAAAAAATCTTGATTTCAGCAATGATGTGTTGCATCTTTCAGATTTGGGATTTGACCAGATTTCAATAGAACCAGTGGTGGCAGATGAGGGTTCAGAACTGGAAATACGCACTGAAGACCTGGAGACTGTTTTCAGAGAATACGAAAAATTGGCACAAATATATGTAGAGCGCAGAAAGAAAGGAAAATGGTTTAACTTTTTCCATTTCATGATTGACCTTGAAGGAGGACCTTGTATAGCCAAACGTTTAAGAGGATGCGGGTCGGGAACCGAGTATCTGGCAGTAACGCCCGAGGGCGATTTGTATCCTTGTCATCAGTTTGTGGGACAGGAAGAATTCCTTTTGGGAAATGTTTTTGAAGGGTTTAATGACAATACCATTGTAAATGAATTCATCGACACTAATGTTTATACAAAACCTCAGTGTAATTCATGCTGGGCCAAGTTTTACTGCAGCGGGGGATGTGCTGCCAATGCATATCAGTTTAACAAAAGTATAAAAATACCTTATGAAATTGGGTGCGAGCTTGAAAAAAAGAGGGTAGAATGTGCTTTGTGGATAAAATATAAAGAAATTGCAGACCAGGATTAGAAAAATTATCATACCCCGGATTGAATAAAAGAATTATAAATAATATGCAGCGAAAGGAAGAGGACAAAAAGATGATAAGAAGTTTTAAAGATAAAAAACCTCAAATAGATGAAACTGCTTATGTAGCAGAAAGCAGCCAGATTATAGGCGACGTGGTGCTGAAAAAGAATTCAAGTGTATGGGACAATGCGGTTCTTCGCGCAGATATCGGAAAGATTATAGTGGGGGAAGGATCCAATATACAGGATGTCTGTGCTGTTCACAACACAAAAGGAATACCTGTAATTATAGGCAATAATGTGACTGTAGGGCATGGAGTTGTTCTCCACAGCTGTACAATTGGAGACAATTCGCTTATAGGAATGGGAGCTGTAATTCTCGACAATGTAACCATAGGAAAAAATTGCATCGTAGCAGCAGGTGCAGTTGTTACCCCAAATACTGTTATTCCTGATGGTTCAATGGTCATGGGCGTGCCTGCAAAGGTAGTCAGAAGTTTAACTGAAAATCAAATTAATGCAAATATAAAAAATGCTGAAGAATATGTGAAGCTTGCTGAAACATATAAAAATGAGAAAAAATAGTGGAAATCATCTATAATTTTAGCCGGAATGCTTGACTTTGAACTATAGGTATGCTAACATTTACTTGCTTTGTGTGCGCTTTTTTTTTGCAAAAAAATGAGACTAGGACATAGGAGTGTTATATATGAGAGTCAAAATTACCATGGCTTGTACAGAATGTAAGCAAAGAAACTATGATACTATGAAAAATAGAAAGAATGATCCTGACAGACTTGAAATGAACAAGTACTGCAAATTTTGCCGTAAGCACACACTCCACAAGGAAACAAAATAGTGTAGTGTGGTTATGGGGTAACTGGAATGGGTTACCCACGTAATTACTGATGGGAGTTGTTACTTATGTCTGAACAAAAGGTAAAATTCAGTCAGCGTGCGAAGAAGTTTTTCAAAGAAATTCGCATGGAAATGAAAAAAGTAATCTGGCCAACCAGGAAACAATTAATTAATAATACTTTGGTTGTTTTCTTGGCTTGCTTTTCCATAGGCATTGTGGTGTGGCTGGCAGATGCTGTGCTTGGTCTTATTTTCTCAGCTGTTTTTGGACGGTAAAAATAAGCCAAAGGAGGGCGGGAGAGAGAAGTATCTCCGCTTGATGAATTATGTCAGAAGAAGCAAAATGGTATGTTGTCCATACTTATTCAGGATACGAGAATAAGGTAAAAGCTAATATAGAAAAAATAGTTGAAAACAGAGGGATGCAGGATTACATCCTTGATATTGTTGTTCCTATGGAAGAACAGATAGAAATCAAGGATGGGAAGAAAAAGGCGACCCTGAAAAAAATCTTTCCCGGCTATGTGCTGATAAAAATGATTATGAATGATGATTCATGGTATGTTGTTCGCAATATCCGGGGTGTAACTGGTTTTGTGGGTCCCGGATCCAAGCCCGTTCCATTGTCTGACGAGGAAGTAAAGATGATGGGTGTTGAACAGACTGAAACTGTTGTGGATTATGAAGTGGGCGATATAGTCCGGGTTATTGAAGGACCGCTTGAAAACTTTATCGGGACAGTTGAAGAAATTAGTGTGGACAAGAAAAAAGTCAGGGTTATGGTTTCCATGTTTGGCAGGGAGACGCCTGTTGAACTCGATTTTATTCAAATTCAAAAGATTTAGCTGTTTTTGTTTTCTTCGGCAAACATACTATTATGGCTGAATGCTCAAGCTAAGATTTCAGCCGTCAAAGTGTGTTTGTCTTAGAATATATACCTAATATTTAAGGTTAATTAAACTGGGAGGTGGACTCAAATGGCAAAAAAAGTAGTAGGCTATATAAAGCTACAGCTCGAAGCAGGAAAAGCTACACCTGCACCACCGGTTGGACCAGCCTTGGGTCAGCATGGAGTAAACATCATGGGATTCTGTAAGGAATTCAATGAGAAAACTGCAAAAGATGCTGGGTTGGTTATTCCGGTCGTAATCACTGTATACAGCGACCGTTCATTTTCTTTTATTACTAAAACTCCGCCGGCTGCTGTTCTCATTAAAAAGGCTTGTAAGATAGAAAAGGGATCTGGAGAGCCTAACAGAACAAAAGTAGCGACCATATCCAAAGAAGATGTCAGGAAAATTGCGGAGATGAAGATGCCTGACCTCAATGCAGCTACAGTTGAATCTGCAATGAGAATGGTTGCTGGTACTGCAAGAAGTATGGGTGTCGTAGTAGAAGATTAAAGGATGCCCTGTATGTGGGAGGGAACATTCCCGCTACAATATACCACAAAGGAGTGAAAAAATATGAAAAGAGGCAAAAAGTATCTTGAAAGTCTCAAGCAAATAGATAGAACAAAATTGTATGAGCCTACTGAAGCTTTGGAATTGATTAAGAAAATAGCTTCAGCAAAGTTTGACGAAACAGTTGAAGCTCATATAAGACTGGGTGTTGACTCACGTCACGCCGATCAACAGGTAAGAGGAGCTGTTGTTTTACCACATGGTACTGGTAAAACTGTTCTCGTTTTGGTATTCGCAAAAGGTGATAAGGCTACAGAAGCTGAACAGGCTGGCGCTGATTATGTAGGCGCTGAAGAGCTTGCAACTAAAATTCAGAAAGAAAACTGGTTCGATTTTGATGTTGTAGTGGCAACTCCGGATATGATGGGTGTTGTTGGACGACTTGGTCGTCTGTTGGGTCCTAAAGGACTTATGCCAAACCCGAAGGCCGGAACAGTTACAAATGATGTTGCAAGGGCTGTTGCCGAAATAAAGGCTGGTAAAATTGAGTATCGTCTGGATAAAACAAATATTATCCACTGTCCTATCGGAAAAGTTTCTTTTGAAACTGAGAAGCTTGTTGAAAACTTCCGTACACTTATGGAAGCCATTATCAAGGCTAAGCCTGCAGCTGCTAAAGGACAGTATTTAAGAAGTGTCACAGTAGCATCTACAATGGGACCAGGCATAAAAATTAACCAGCAAAAAGTTCTTGACTAAACTTGTATATTTGCTATAAAATAACCCATGAACAAATTTAATAATCTTGGCCATAGACAGCAGGAATCCTTCGGGATATAACGTATATCATCCTGCCGAGGTACAAAAATGAGAGGGTTAACCCTTTTATAGTCTATGTCCGGATTATAAAAGGGTTTTTTATATATACAACAATTAAGGAGGTGCAGCAGAATGCCAAGTGAGAAAATACTTCAGAAGAAGAAGGAACAGGTAATCGAGCTTTCACAGAAATTAAAGGAAGCTAAATCTATAATTCTTGCTGATTACCGCGGTCTTACTGTTGAACAGGACACCAAGTTGAGAAAAGAATTACGTGAAGCTGGTGTTGAATATAGAGTAGTCAAAAATTCAATTCTCAGCTTTGCTGCCAAGGAAAGTAATTTGGAAGGTCTTCAGGAATTTTTCAAGGGCCCTACTGCTATTGCAATCAGTTCAACTGATGAGGTAGCTCCTTCAAAAATCCTGGACAAATACGCAAAGGAATTCAATAATCTCGAATTAAAGGCCGGAGTGGTTGAAGGCAACATCATTGATGTAGAAGGCATTAAAGAGTTGGCTTCAACACCTTCAAGAGAAGAATTGCTTGCTAAACTTATCGGAAGTCTTCAAAGTCCGCTCTATGGTCTTGCTATTGGTCTTAATGCAATTGCAGAAAAGCAGGAACAGCCACAAGAGGCTGAGACTGTTGAGGCTTAATTAAATCTATTGAATAATACTACGGGTTTAAATATTTTATAAAATGGAGGATTAGAAAATGAGTGAAAAGATTACAAAGTTTATTGAAGAAATTAAATCTTTGACTATTCTTGAACTGAAAGATCTTGTTAAAGCTATTGAAGAAGAATTTGGAGTTTCTGCAGCACCTGTGGCTGTTGCAGCTGGTCCTGCTGCAGCTGGTGGCGGCGCTGCTCCTGCAGCTGAAGAACAGAGCGAATTCTCTGTTGTTCTTACTGACGCTGGTGCACAGAAAATCAAAGTTATTAAAGTGGTACGTGAAATTACCTCTCTTGGACTTAAAGAAGCAAAAGAAGCTACTGAGAAGCTTCCTTCAGTTATTAAGGAAGGTCTCTCCAAAGAGGAAGCCGAAGAAATTGCTGCCAAATTTAAAGAAGTTGGAGCAACTGTTGAACTTAAGTAATTTAATAAAAAGCGCAAAAAGAGCTGGTACCAACACCAGCTCTTTTTATTGTCCAAAACAAGTTCTTTTTTCCATAAAACAAGTGAAAATTATACCAGATATGTTAGAATAAATTATAGAGTATTGTATCTGAATATTATTGAAACTTGAGGTGTTGTTATGATCAATATTTTAGTGCTCTGTGATGACTTCTGGCATCCGGCTGAGGTGGTAAAAAAAGGCCTGAAACCATTGTCCGGGGACAGATACAAATTTGAATTCGTCATGGATGCCAAGGATATACTGACCCCTGATATGATCAAACAGTATCCTTTAATTATGAACTGCAAGGGCAACTGCCTTACATCAGGCAACCTGGCCTCGTGGTTTGAAGAAGGCGTGACCGAAGTAATGCCTCAAGATTTCATGGAATATGTGAAGAATGGCGGCGGATTTTTATCTGTCCATTCTGGTAACACTTCCAAAGAAAATGATCCCTATACAGATTTTATAGGGAATTTCTTTGTAACCCATCCTCCACGCTGTGACGTAGAAATAAAAATCACTGGCAAACATCCTGTTACCGAAGGTGTAAAAGATTTTACCATCAGGGATGAACATTACGAAATAGTTGTTACCGCAGAGGATGCGCAGCAATTGTTTCAAACATTATCCGAGACTGGTGGTGTCCAAACTGGCGGATATATCCGTGAAATCGGCAAAGGCAGGATATGTGTTCTGACACCCGGTCACATTCTGAGTGTATGGCATCATAGAGAATTTCAAAAACTCCTGATTAATGCAATAGATTGGTGTGTGGGTAGAATATGAAGACAGTATTAATTACAGGTGCTGACCGCGGCGTCGGTTTGCTTTGTGTGAATTGTTTTCTCAAAGATGGCTGGACGGTATTTGCAGGGCAATATATGCCTGAGTGGAAACAGCTGGAGAAAACAAAGGCATTATACCCGAAACAATTGTTTTTAATCCCGCTTGATGTATCAGATACAGAATCGGTGAAACGGGCTTATTCTGCTGTCGCAGAGAAAATAGACGTATTGGATATTCTTATTAATAATGCTGGAATTATCAAGGATGACAGCTATGAAAGTGTGCTTGACACTTTCAATGTGAACGCATTAGGACCGGTACGAATGGTGGAAACCTTCCTGCCATTGATGGATAAAGGGATGAAGCGGCTTTGCTTTGTTTCTTCCGAAGCGGGCAGTATTACAGCTGCTCATAGAACCGATAACTTCGCTTACTGTATGTCAAAGACGGCACTGAATATGGCTGTCCGTTTGATGTTCAATAGTCTCAGGCCCAGAGGTTATACCTTCCGCCTCTATCATCCCGGTTGGGTCAAATCCTATATGTCCGGGCGTAAAAGTGAAGTGGGAATTTATGAGCCTGAGGAGACAGCAGTTTGCGCATTTTCTCAGTTTGTTGGAGATCGGGGATGGGAAGACGCATTGGTACTTACCGATGTCAATAATGTCGCATGGCCTTTTTAAGGGGGAAGACAAGCATGACTAAAATCATATTTGTTTATGGTGCAGAAAATCCTGCGGCAAGAAAGCTCATTGAGGATTTTTACAGAGACGGACATCGTGTCTATGCCGGAGTTACCGGTAATAACAAAGAAACAATTGAAGCAATACGGAAAAACTGTCAAGATGTCACTGCTTTTATGATCAACCCTGCTGATATATCATCTGTTAAGAAGGCAGCAGATTATATCCGCGAAAAAGAAGGACATCTTGATATTCTGGTTCTGTCGAGCGAAAAACGGTGCACAGACGATGGAGAAATAGGGAAAATACATGACTATGAAGAGATAATGAAGGTATATGATTTCAATGTTAATGGAGTCTTTAAAACCATTCAGACTTTTCTTCCCCTCTTAAGGCTTGGAAATACAAAGCGTATAGCATTTCTCAACCGCGCAGAATCAAGCATAAACTGGTGCCTGAATACTGTAAACTATGCATATCATATGTCGCTGGCTTCTATAAATATGATGCTGAAGATATATTTTAATGCATTGAGACCTGAGGGGTTTACATTCCGCAACTATTGCTGGGATGAAGATGAGAATGGAAAAAGGCTCATAATGCCTGCCAGAGACTATATTCTCCGTGACTTCTATAATGAACCTCATGAAGCATTTCGGTCAGAGGAAAACCGGTTAGTGATGCGGGATAGTTTTCACAGGGAAATTCCATGGTAAGATGCACCCAGCTGCAAGAAATATAAATTATGGTTATAATATTTAATACCAGTTCTTTTAGCTGGATTATATCTGAGGGAGGAAAGCAAATGAAAGTATATGTTATGCTGGCTGATGGCTTTGAAGAAATAGAAGCTATGGCAGTGGTGGATGTGTTAAGACGCGGTGATGTTGAAACTGTAATGGTAGCAGTAAAAGGAGACAAAGTAGTTTTAGGTGCTCATGATATTCCGGTTGTTGCTGATAAAAAAATCAGTGATATTCAAGTGGAAAAGGATGATATGATAGTCCTTCCGGGAGGTTCCAAGGGTGTTGAAAATCTTGAAGCATCTGAGACTTTAATTGAAATGCTTAAAAAGCATCAGGAGCAAAACGGCTGGATTGCAGCAATATGTGCCGGCCCCATGATTCTTGGAAAACTCGGATTTTT
The DNA here is from genome assembly GCA_012521615.1 of Clostridiaceae bacterium. GTDB lineage: Bacteria > Bacillota > Clostridia > DSM-8532 > DSM-8532 > DTU059. The sequence continues at coordinate 8,757 of JAAYMA010000092.1, forward strand.
AAATGGAATTAAAGCTACTTGCTATCCCGGGTGTGAGACTGAATTAAAAGATGCCGTTTGTTCAGAGGAAAATGCAGTGGTGGACAAAAATTTCATTACGGGCAGAGGACCCGGGGTTACTTTGGATTTTGCTTTCGCCATTCTTTCTGTTATTAAAGGGAATGAAATTGCGGAAAAAATTAAAGAAGCAATGCTTTTTAAATAAAATGGCTGCTGTATCAGGGATGTAACGTGAATTTGTCCAAGGCTGATTGTCTGCTGATTTCTAATATTGGTGGCTTTCACACTTGTTAAAATAATCCTTTTTAAGGTAAAATAATTTTATTGTTGAACAAAATTGTAAATTGCCTAATCTGAGATGAAGGGAAGGAATTCACCAATGTTTAGAGAAACAGCAGACAATAACGCCAATAAACTCAGTCAGAACGAATATCCGGGTCGGGGTATCGTACAGGGGCTTACACCTGATGGCGATCATCTTGTACAGGTTTACTGGATAATGGGAAGAAGCGCCAACAGCAGAAACAGGGTTTTTGTTGAAGAGGATGGATTTGTCAGAACAAAAGCTTTTGATGAAAGCAAGGTTGTAGATCCATCCCTGATTATTTATTATCCCGTTAAATATTTTGACAGATTTCACATCGTTTCCAACGGCGATCAGACAGATACGGTTTATGACTTTCTCAAATCAGGCAAAACTTTTGAAGAAGCTCTCAAGACACGTAGTTTTGAGCCCGATGCTCCTAATTACACTCCAAGGATTACCGGTTTAATCGAACTCAATGGTAAAAATGCATATTCACTATCTATAATAAAAACCCAATCAGGAAATCCTGATATTATTGTCCGCAACTTTTTCCATTATGAAGATGCAATCCCCGGCTTTGGTCATTGCATTCATACTTATAAAGAAAATGGAGATGTACTGCCTTCTTTTGATGGCGAACCATACCTTATGCCTGTATATAATACATTGGACCAGAATATTGAGAAGTATTGGGATATGCTGAATGAAGAAAATATCATTTCTCTTTTGGTAAAAATCATTGATGTAAAAACAGGCAAATTTGAGCTAAAAATCAAAAATAAAAATATTTGATTATATATCGAAAGGATGTTAATATGCGCGAGTTATCAATTAAGTATGGTTGCAATCCCCACCAAAAACCTGCAAGAATCTATATGCAAAACGGCGGTGAGTTGCCATTTGAGATTTTGAACGGGAATCCCAGTTATATTAATTTTTGTGACGCGTTAAATGCCTGGCAGCTGGTAAAAGAATTGAAGGAAGCAACTGGACTTCCTGCAGCTACTTCCTTTAAACATGTCAGTCCTGCAGGTGCAGCAGTAGGTGTACCATTGAGCGACACATTGAGAAAAGCCTACCATATAGATCAAGATTTCGAACTTTCACCGATAGCGTGTGCCTATGCACGGGCAAGAGGAGCTGACAGAGTTTCATCTTTTGGAGATTTTATAGCAATAAGTGATGAAGTTGATATTTCAACTGCACGGCTTCTTGAAAAGGAAGTATCGGACGGCATTATTGCTCCGGGCTATAATGAAGAAGCGCTGAAAATACTGAAAAACAAGAAACGAGGAAATTACGTTATTATTCAGATTGATCCGGACTATTGCCCTGAAGAGACAGAAAACCGTCAGATATTTGGTATAACCCTGGAGCAACTGAGAAATAATGCTGTTATTAATGACAGTATTTTTGACAATATTGTTACCGAGAACAAGAATCTTCCTCCCGAGGCAAAGAGGGATCTTTTGATAGCCACTATTACCCTGAAGTATACCCAGTCCAATTCCATATGTTTTGCATATGACGGACAGGTTATAGGATGCGGGGCAGGTCAGCAGTCACGAATTCATTGCACAAGGCTTGCCGGAGATAAAGCAGATATCTGGATGTTGCGCCAGCATCCAAAAGTGTTATCTATGAAGTTTAAGGAAGGACTTAAAAAGCCTGTTATTGACAATGCGATTGACCTTTATCTCAGAGATAACATAACAGAAGAGGAATTAAAAGAGTGGGAGACTTTGTTTGAAGAGGTGCCTGAAAAACTTGACAAACAGGAAAGAGAAGAATGGATAAAGGGATTTAAGGGTATATCATATTCATCAGATGCATTCATACCTTTCAGGGACAATATAGACAGGGCTGCCAAAAGTAATGTCAGATACGTCGTACAGCCCGGTGGCTCTGTAAGGGATCAGGATGTTATTGAAGCCTGTAATGCTTATAATATGGTCATGTGCTTTACAGGAATCAGACTATTCCATCATTAAACCTCAACATGCTTTACAATTGTAATTCCTGCTAATTCCAGGCAATGCAGTATATAAGTCAGTATTGTTTGCAAGTTTCTCCCGAGGCTTGCAAACAATACTTTATAGTGGAAAAAACAGAATATACTAAGGAAGGCATAAAAGACAATATGTTTGAAAATTTTTTATGGATGCTTCTGTTTATAATCTTAACAGTTTGGGCAGGGTTACATTTTGTAAAAAAACAACCCAAAATGATATGGTTTGTTATATTGTCAGAATTAGCCCTGATTTGCCGTTTTGTTATTACATTTGTTATTTTCAGTAGTGGTACCGACACTACCGGAACTGACGGATTGATTTATCATTTAGTGGCAAAGGATGTTGCAAAACAGATAAAATCAGGCATCCCTATATGGTCTTTGGAGTATAAATTCACCTGGTATACTTTATTGGTCGGTATTCAGTACGCGATTTTTGGAGTAAACCGTTATGCTGCGGCATTTACCAATGCCTTTTTTTCAATTCTTACCGGTTATTTTCTGACTGATATTGCTTTGAATTTAAAGTTCAGTTATAAAAAATCATCATTTATAGGGATAGCCTATGTTTTAATGCCGAGCATGATGGTATGGACGGCCGATACAAGGAAAGAAGCCCTTACTTTTCTGGTAACGGTAGTTACTTGGCATGTGACTTTAAAATTACTAAAGGAAAGAGAATGGCCAAAATACAAACGAATACTTAATATTTCCTTGATATGCCTGCTCTTGTGGGTGAGCACACAGCTTCGTCTGTATATGCTTTTTACTCTTGGCGGGGGGTTGTTTGTATCGCTGCTGCTGCATTATATAAAAACCAGGCGTAAATCTACTTTGGTTTTTGGATGCACCGTTTTTATTTTTTGTATTCTTGTTGTTTTTACAACCGTCTTTGTAAATATTGAAAATCATCATGCACTGCCCAAAGCCGCCGAAGAAACATCTGACGAAGGAATTAAAAGTGAAGTTAACTCAATTATTGACATTATTTTATCAAAGGATATTCCAAAAGCTATAAATGGATTTTTGACCAAGCCCCATCTTGAAGATGTGCCTGATATTACTGATATTTCGGGCCATAATTTGCTGATAGCATTAGTACAGCTTGAAATGATATTATGGTATTTATGCATGATAATTGCTCTGTTTGGGATACTTGACACATTCCTGAGATGGGATCCCTATCTGTTGGGAATCATCGCGTTTATGATCAGCTACACGCTTATAAATGCCCTATTAAGTGAAGAGGTGGCTGATACCTATTACAGGTACAGAGCGGCACTGGTTGCACCAGTTCTGTTGTTTGCAGATTACAGACCTTTAGTAAACCGAATACGCAATATTATTACAAGAAAGACATTGTATTAAGCTATTCTGGACAAGAACAATCTATTGATGAAAGGAGGAACTTCTGTGAATTGTAAAAAGCTATGCATACTTATAATTATTTTTATTATTTTTACAGGAGTTTCTGCCTTTGCGACTGATCCTGAAAATTCCATATCAAATTATGATGTCAGTGTCCGTATCAATACAGACGGAAGCCTCAACATAACTGAAAACATAAAATTTACCTCTTTAAGAGGTTACAATAACGTTGCCATCTTTATTGAGAAACAGGATGGAGAAGAAATTGAGATTAACAATGTGTATATGTTGGACAAAAACGGCTATATTGAATGCACCGAAATTTCTCAGGAACAATGGGATATTAATGCTTTCATGGGAACTTACAGTATAACTGAAGAATTCGGGTATTTAAGACTTAAAGTTTATGGCCGTTTTTCAAGTGATAATGGCACTGTTGTAGTTCAATACACTGTAAAAAACGCTGTAAAACGTTACTATGATGTAGCCGAATACAAAAGAACACATATTTTTAAAGACCAGAATAATTATATTTCAAATATTGACATATCTGTCTATCTGCCAATAGAGGCAAATATGGGGTTGGTAAAATCTTATCTGCACGGTGTATTGGTTGGCAGGAAGTATTTTGAGAATAATCACATAATTAATTTCCATATTCCAGATATTGTTCCCAGGGAATATGTTGAAGCCAGAGTTGTTTTTCCCGAAAATATAGTGTTTAACGCACCTTATTCAGATATAAGACCTAAATTGCCTGAAATTTTACAGGAGGAAGAGGAATACATCAACAGCGATAAATCAGATCTGTTAAGAGCCAGGGAAAGTGCTGCCAACAAAGCCGGAAGACGGGCTATGGCTGAAAAATTAGCACAGAGGGCAAGGATCACTTTTTCTATTCTGTCGCTTATAGGATCAGGTATAGGACTTTATGTGCTATTTAAAATTCATAAGAAGCTGCGTAAACTGAAAAAATTGCCATTACCGAAAGATTTGCGCCATATTGTAAGGTTAACACCGGCTGAAGTCAGATTTGTGATTTCAAGAGGAAGAACTGGTGCAAGGTGTATAATGGCAAGTTTACTGCATCTTGTATCTATGGGAGCGCTTGAAATTAAGACTGTACCCTCTAAATATATCCGCAGTGAACATAACCGCAATATTATGGTTTTTAGTATTAAAGAGGGGTTGAAGCCTTCCATGTCATTGTCTGAAGCATTTCTTTACGAGTTAATAGCTTCAGCAGTAAAAATATACGGGGAATTTAATCCTGATATGTTATGGGAAAAGGCTCAGAAAACTGAAGAAGCCCAGGAACTAAAATCATACTATGATGAATGGGAAAGCAGGGTTTTAAAAGAATACTTTGGAAAAAACATACTTGAATCAGATCTGGTGTTTTATCGTAATTTAGGTATTATAACCGGGGCATTCTTGTTTTTTGCAGGTTGTATCATACCGGTTGCATTCTCTATATGGGCAGGTTATCTGATGCTGCCTGTAGGACTTGTTCTGTTTATGTATTCTATAAGGATGCAAAAATATACTGATTATGCAACTACCCAATATGCTGTATGGAAAGAGATAAAACACCGTTTCTCAAGCATGAATATTGATTTAAGCAATCTCCCGGCGTGGATGGGAAACGGTTCAGTTCTTCTGAGCTATGCTATTGCCCTTACAGCAGAGAAAAATCCGGCAATATTGAATGAAATATTGGATCTGGGAGTAAATGAAGTAATTTTGAATGATTATGATGTGATGCAGTTATCTCAGCTTATAAAACAGACAATGCATATTATGACCATGGCTTTTTCATCTGTTCAGGATGCAAATTAATATGGATAAAACCATCATAAATTGCGAATAATGATAGGACACAGGATAATTTATGATGGGGATGGTTTGTCTTATGTTAAAAAGACTCAAAAGGCTGTTTATATATACAGAGCCTGAACATAAATCTGAGGAATTCAGGTTTCCCGAGGATCCGAGTGAGTCTTCCAAATGGGGTCAGTTTGCCGGTTATGAAAAGAAATCCCGTGATGAAGAAAAAAATAACACAAACAATGATGAGGAACAAGCAGTAAGTAATATTATAAATACTATAAAAAAAAGTAGCCAAAGCTTTGATTATAAAGAATATCAGGCTAATCAGACCAATGTTTATAATAAACTCTCCAGTATTTTAAAAACAAGCCAGGAGTCTTCTTCCTATGGTGAAAATCAGTCTGAGAAAAATGATAAAAATAATAAACAAGAAAACAGCGATAATTATAAATCTGAGCCGGAAGATGAAAACTCCAGTATCCGTATTCTCAGACCTAAAAGAATTGAAGAGCTTGTAAAAAATAAGAATATAAATAAAGACTCAAAAATAAAAAGAGCAGATGAAGATGGTAGAGAACATAAAAACAGCGTTAACATTGAAAACAACAAAAAAGAAACTGAAAATATAAGAACGATCGATATAACAAGTGACTTTAAAATATGTGAAAGTAATGAAGATAATAAAGATGCGAAAAACAGCAAGAACAATAAAGAAGACTCCAATACCGGTGAGAAGAAAAATGGTGGAGACGCAAAAAATGAAACTGATAAAAATAAAAAGGGTATAAAACTTAAGTATGTAAGTAAATCTCTGGATGAAAACATCGGATTTCTTGAAAGTTTCTACAATATACCTGTAAATAAAGATCTGATAATAAAAAAGTTCAATATTGCAAAAAGAATACCTGCATGTTTGGTGTACGTGGACGGAATGATTGACAAATTAATAGTCACTCAGTTTGCACTGCCTCAGCTTATGGATGAACATGCATTCAGGCATTATGATTTTGAATGCGACTGCCCTTTGGATTATATTGAAAAAAATGTTCTGACAATTCATCAGATGTGCAGAATGAATTCTTATGAAGAGATTAACCCCCAAATAGTCAGCGGGTTGGCTGTGCTGTTTATTGATGGCTGTGATGAATGCCTGGTTATGGAAAGCCGCGGTTTCGAACGAAGGGGAATCGCCCCTCCGGCAACTGAAACAGTAATAAACGGACCACAGGAAGGTTTCACAGAGACACTCCGAACTAATATTACGCAGGTAAGAAGAATTGTCAAAAGTGAAAATTTGATTACTGAATTCGAGTTTATAAGCAAAAAAAATAATTTCCTGTGCGCCATTATGTATATGGAGGGCATTGCAAATCCAAGAATTGTTGAAGAAGTAAAAAGGCGAGTAAAAAATCTTGATGTAGATTATATTTCAGGCAGCGGAATGCTGGAACAGCTTATTGAGGATAAGCCCTATATGATATTTCCCCAGATAGTCTCAACAGAAAGACCTGATCGCGCAGCGTCATTTTTAATGGAAGGAAAAGTGATAATAATCTGTGAAGGCACTCCTTTCGCTTTAGCCATGCCAATAGTGTTTTTTGATCTGTTTCATACTTCTGAAGAATCCAATTTACGCTGGCAGTATGCCACTTTCTTAAGAATTATAAGGTTAATGGGGTTATTACTGGCAACCTTTCTGCCCGGAATGTATACAGCTTTGATTTTGTTTCATCAGGAGATGATTCCTACTTCGCTGTTGTCTTCTATTGTAGCAACAAGGGTCAATGTTCCTTTTCCCACTTTAGTTGAAATACTTCTTATGGAATTTTCATTTGAACTTATCAGGGAAGGCGGGATTCGTGTTCCGGGCGTTACCGGAAATACCTTAGGTATTATCGGAGCTTTGATTTTAGGACAGGCAGCTGTAGAAGCAGGTCTGGTAAGCCCTATTTTAATAATCATAGTTGCTGTTTCAGGTCTGGGAAGTTTCTCCATACCCAATTATTCATTATCATTGGCAATACGTATTATCAGAATTTCATTTATAATTTTTGGCCAGATTGCAGGATTTTTCGGTATATCTGTAGCATTTACAATTTTATGTGCTTTTGCACTTAGCATGAAGTCTTTTGGAGTACCTTTCTTTTCACCTGTTGCACCTGCCACAAGGAGCAATGCTGATAAAGTGGTACGTGCCCCTTATTATGAGCATGTCTGGAGACCCGACTGGCTCAATACTCAGGATGAAAGAAGGATGGGAGATAAGGCAAGAGGCTGGAAGCCGGACATCGGAGGTGCTCAAAGGTAATGCAAAAAGAAGGTAACTTTGGTTATCGGGAAGCTATAAGCATGTTTGTTATTGCCATGACAATAAAATTCTTTTTCTCAAGCCCGGCAGCTGCAAGTAAACTGGTTGGCACTGCATTATGGTATATGATATTAATTTCAGGATTAACCGCTGCTTTTCTGTTTATGTTCCAATACCTGCTTTTAAAACGTTTTCCCAATTTGAGCATAATGGAAATAGCTGATAATGTTCTGGGAAAGTTTTTTGGCTCGGTATTATCTTTATTGTGCTGTGTTTTTTTTATTTTTACCGCAAGTATTGACATGCGGGAGTTTGTTGAAGTTATGAAAATTTTTGTTCTGCCTGAAAGCCCGCCAAGTTTTATAATGATTATTTTTTCACTGAGTGTGGTTGCTCTGTCTTTTATGGGTCTGGAAACCATAGCCCGTTTTTCTAAGTTCATTGTCTATGTATTAGGAGCGGGATTTTTAGCGGTTATATTATTGTCTGTTTCAAACTTTAAGATTTACAGGATTTTCCCGATTCTTGGCTATGGGTTGGACAGAACTATATTTACAGGTATTGTGAGAAGCTCATTTTTTGGCACTATTACTGTTATAGGTGTGTTTGCTGCTTCTTTACATGGTCCGAGAGAAATAAAGCGGATAGGTTTTTCGAGTATATTGATCTCTGGAATAGTTACTTCGGTTTCAGCTCTGTCGTTTGTCCTTACTTTTCCCTATACAACCGCTCAGGAACTTTTGTCCCCCATGTATGCCATGGCCAGTATGGTCGATCTGGGAGGTTTCTTACAACGGGTAGAGCCTATATTTTTATTTCTATGGAATTTTGGAACATTTGTAGAAGTTACTGTACTTTTTTATGCAGCTGTCATGATTTACTGCCATGTATTCAGAATATCCGACAAAAAGCCTGTGATTCTTCCCATGGCCATATTGATGTATGGGATGAGTTTGATACCCAGAAGTCTGAATGAGGTGGTAAATCTGTGGGTTCATCTTTTAAGGCAATGGGGCTGGATACCATACTTTCTGCCATCAATTTTTCTATTAATAGTTTCAAAATTCCGAAAGAAAAAAGGTGATATTAATAATGCGTAAAAAAATAGCCATATTTTTAATGCTGATATTAATACTGCTTTTTTTCACCGGATGTTATGATTCTAAGGAGATTGATGATTATGCCTATATAACTCTTATGGGCATAGATAAGGGTGTGTCAGACAGAATCAGATTGACCTTGCAGGTTCCCGAATTCAGTAAGGCATCAGGAGAAGGTGGGGGATCTGATGGAGGCCAGAATGAAGAAGAGAAAATCGATAAAGAAAATTTTACGGTAGATGCAACATCTGTGTTATCTGCCATAGCCAATGTAAATGCGAATATTCCTAAAATACTTAATTTTATGCACTTAAAAGCTATAGTCGTATCTGAAGATATGGCGAAAAGCGGCGAATTAGGTGAAATTGTAGCGCCACTCGTCCGCTATCGGCAAATACGCAGAAATGTCAATGTAATCATATGCAAAGGTAAGGCGCAGGAGTTCGTTAAGTCTGCCAGGCCTTATTTAGGAGGGCTTGTAACAGAAACCCTTGAAGACCTGATAGAAAGATCCAGATATACAGGATTTTATACTGATGTATCAATAGGTCATTTGTCTGACGAAATTAAATCAACTTATTCTCAACTTTTGGCTATATATGGCGCAATAAATAAAGGGGAGAATTTTGTTGAAGATGGACCTTTGTATGAAGGTGGATATAAAATACCAAGTGATTTCTATGCAGGAGATGTACCCCGGAAAGGCGGTCAGGAAATAGAATTGTTGGGCACAGCAGTATTTGATGGGGATCGGATGGTTGGAACATTGACAGGCTTTGAAGCTCAGATGCTGCATCTGGTCTGGGGAGATCTTAGAAGAAGTGTATTTACAATACCTGATCCGGAAGAGCCTGAACAAGTTATTCCTCTTGAAATTAAAGAGTTTGAAAAACCTATAATAAAAGTTGACACGAAAACAGATAAACCTCATATTGAAGTTAAATTAAGCATGGAAGGAGACATAACCGCCATACCAAGTCGAATAAATTATGAGCACTATATGAAAAAGAGAACAATAGAGGATGTTTTCGAAAAATACCTGGAAGAAGGTATTCAAAGAACTTTTAAAAAGGGACAGTCTCTAAAAGTAGACGTTTTTCAGTTCGGTACCCAGGCAGTAAGAAATTTTTGGACCATTCCCGAATGGGAAGAATACAATTGGCTTGAAAAGATAACTCAAGCTACACTGTCAGTTGAAGTTGATTTTACTGTCAGAAGAACCGGAAAACTCACGGAAAGTCAGCCAATAAGATCAACGGAAGGTGAAGAATGAGATATATACTGGGATTTTTATTAATATTTTTACTATCAATATATACAATGAGTTTTGCGAAGTATTCCTGGAACAATGATAACAAATTAGCTGCAATAGGAGCTATATTGCTTATTTTCCTGTCCTTTGGAGTATGTTTTCTGGTTTATCTGAAAACATAATAAAAAATATTGCCGGAGTACTTCTATAACGTTACTCCGGCAAAATACTGCTATTTAGTCCTCTTCTATATGGATAACACTTACAGGACAGCTGTCTGCTGCTTCCTGAGCCATTTCTTCTGCATCTTCAGGAACTTCATCCACATGTACTTCAGCGTATCCGTCATCAGCCATTCTGAAGACTTCCGGACAAATATCGGGGCATAAACCGCATGCAATACATCCGTCTCTGTCAATCCATGCTCTCATATTAACTTCTCCTTTTTTAGGTTTTTGTAAAATAAGTATACCCATTTAATGATATTATAACTCATTTTATGTTTTATGAAATTTATTTACCATAAAAATCACCAGATTATTCTTGGTCAATTGAAAAAGTAAACTCCGGTTTGTAAAAGTAAATTCCACAGAGTCAGTCAGATCAGAAAACATCTGCGTTTCGAGGGATTTCAGATAGTTTACTTTACACTAATTAGTAACAAACATGTAAATATATTGCTTGAAAGAAGTTAAATAAGTAAAAAAATAATCTGATTTGCAAAAGTAATTTCCACACTAACCTTCTTAGGGGTGGAATTTACTTTTTCGAATGAGGTTATCGAACAAATAAGAAAACAATACTTTTAATTGCTTTACATGAAATTATTTCTGTGCT
>JAAYMA010000093.1 GCA_012521615.1 Clostridiaceae bacterium
TCAAAGTATAAGTTCTACCATCTGTAAATGTAGAGTACATTTTTACATTGAATGTGTCTGAACCTTTACCATCGTTGAGGCTCGAAGTATCTATTGAAAGAGTACTTGTACCAGATTTCAGTGTAAGATTTCCGTCATCCTTAATCGGCTCGGAGAATTTGAGTTCAAAACTCTTGGGACCTGTAACTGTGATACCTACAACTTCAGGCATTGAAGCATCAAAGAAGTATACGTCAAATTCGTTATTATCTTTGAGAATATCTTTAGAAATAGTCAGCTTGTAGCTAGCCTGGTTGTCGGCACCTTTTTCCTTAGTACCAACAGTAAGAGTTACTACATTACCATCTACAGCTACGCTGTCTACAGCCAGATTTTTGAACTTATAGCTCTCTTTCTTATCAATACCATCGATATCTTCGACATCTTTGTTGAATGTTAAAACTACTTCCTTAAGATTCTTAGCTTCTACTTTAGCTTCAAGAACTTCAGGAGCGATTGTGATAAATCCAGCTTCTGCAGCTTTTTCAGCTGATACAAAACCAGCATCAATCAAAGCTTCGATGAATTTCACACCATCAGCATTTACACCGTTCATAGCTGCACCATAGAGAATAGCAGCAGCATCGTCACGGATGATGCCATCTTCAGCCAAAGCATACTTAACAGCCTGACCTGATGTAAGAACGCCAGCTTCAACAGCTACGTCAGGAGCAGTCTGAGTTGTAACATCAGCATAGCCCATTCCTGATTTCAGAAGGAATACAAGGAATGCTCTACCACTGATTTTTGCAAGAGGTAAGAAATTGCCCTGACCATCACCAACGGTGATACCGTTTTTGATAGCGTAAGCAACGTACTTAGGACCATTTCCATTCCAGAAAGGAATGTCGTCTGCGTCGTTGAACTTAGCAAGCAGTTCTTCTACTTCTTCGTCTGTCATTGCAAGAGCTTCGTCTTCTTTACCAGCAGCTCTGATTGCAAATGTCAGACCTTGAATTCTTGTTACGTCCTCATCTAATTTGAGGTCGGCTTCGGTACCAGCGAATAAACCGATTGTTTGAAGCTTCTTAGCTTCTTCCAAATAAGAAACGCTGGCAAGTGCAGGAACCATCAATGATGCGAGCATTGCAACTGTGATGATTACTGCAAAAACTCTTTTAAGGTTTCTCATGGTGAAAATCCTCCCTTTTGTTTTTGGAAGCAGGTTACTGAGATTTCAAAGTTGGATTACACCTGCTTCCTTGTCTGTAATCCAACTTTGTTTGCTTTATTGATTCAAGATGGAAAGAGTGTCCAATCCATCGTGAATTCGTTTCGATTATATCACCCCGAAAATTTAGGGTCAATAATGCCAATATAGGTGTAAACAAAATGTAACCTTTGGTACTTTTTATCCATGTGTATGAAACACATCGTTAATAATATCGGTATATTTCAGCTTAAATTAAGTACTTTTCAAGTATTTCTATTACTTCGTTTTTGCTCTGTGTTTGAAAAACTTCAGTCCTTACCCTGGTGCACCCGGGGAGCCCCTGAAGGTACCAGCTAATATGTTTTCGCATTTCCAAGAGGGCTTTCCTTTTCCCCTTGAACTTCTCCATAAGTGCATAATGTCTTTTTATAGTTTCAAGCAGTTCTTTGTTGTCTGGTCTATTATTATATACCCCATTACTTAGGAAACTAATAACATTTTTAAATATCCAGGGATTTCCTTGCGCACCTCTACCTATCATAATAGCATCGCAGCCAGTTATGTCAAACATTTTTTTTGCATCCTCAGGAGTCCTTACATCTCCATTTCCTATTACAGGAATACTAAGTGTATTCTTTACCTCTTTTATAACAGATAAATCACTATTTCCCGAGTAATACTGATCCCTTGTTCTGCCATGTACAGTTACCGCACTTACGCCTTCTTCTTCACATATAGCCGCAATCTCAACCGCATTGACATTGGCTTCATCCCAACCTTTTCTGATCTTCACAGTGACAGGTTTTTTTGAAGCCTTTACTATTTCCCTGACTATACGCCTTACCAAATCAGGCTTTTTCATAAGTGCTGAGCCTTCACAATTCTTCACTATTTTAGGCGCAGGGCAACCCATATTTATATCTATTAAATCAATATCCTCTCTATTCGATAATCTGTATGCAGCCTCGGCCATAATTTCAGGCTCGGAGCCAAATATCTGGACACCAATAGGCCTTTCCTCAGGATGCGTCTCAGAAAGCTTCAAAGTCTTTTCATCATTGTAGTGCAAAGCCTTCGCACTTATCATTTCAGTATATACAAGAGCCGCACCCTGCTCTTTACATAGAATCCTGAAAGGTAAATCGGTGACCCCTGCCATAGGAGCAAGAAAAATATTTCCCGAAAGCTTAAGCGTACCTATTTTCAATATACCTGAGCCCTCCAACTTATATAGATATTATAGATATGATATATAGAATTACTTTATATAGAAATTATATCCCTAATCCGGTATTTATAAAGACAAAAAAGAAAACCTTGCAGGAAAGAACCTGAAGGTTTAATTAGCGTGTAAATTCTTTGACGGATATAAAACTTAGAACGGAAGATCTTCATCATCATCACTTAGAGTGTAGAATCCATCTCCGCTGTCAGGCATATCAGCCTGGAAAGTGTCTGCAGAAACCGCAGGTGCCATATCAGAATTGCCATAATCCCGCTTGCTATCTGCAAAAAATACATTTTCAACATGAATTTCATCGCTGTAACGCTTGTTACCTTGCTGGTCAGTCCATGAATTGTTGCGAAGATAACCTTCGACTAAAATCTGCTGACCCTTGCGGAAATATTTCGAAATAAACTCAGCAGTATGCCTCCATGCAGTAAGCTGAAAGAAGTCAGCATTCTGCTGTCCTTCCTGAGCCCTGAACGGACGGTTGACAGCAATTCTGAAGCGGGTTACTGGAATATTGCTCTGAGTGTATCGTGTTTCAGGATCGGCAACAAGCCTTCCCAATAAAATAACTTTATTCATTAAAACACCACCTAAAAAATTGGTTTCTGCAAATCAGAGATTTACTTATCCTTCCTGATGACCAAATACTTTAAGATACCCTCAGTAATCTTGAAATTTCTTTCAAGCTCTGTCGGGAATTCCGAATTTGCTGAGAAGTTCATTAAAACGTAGTAACCTTCCTTATGGTCCTTAATTTCATAAGCAAGTTTCTTCTTTCCCCATTCCTCAACACTTTCAAGTTCACCATGTTCGGATACAAGGTTGTTGAATTTCTCTACAAGTGCCTTTGTACCTTCTTCATCTAAAGCTGGGGAAATGATATATAAGGTCTCATACTTGTTCATTGACCATGTCACCTCCTTTTGGACTAATCGGCCCTGCTATTTGCAGAGCAAGGATTTACGCTAATCTGCGCTTTAGTAATGTTATCATAAATATTTATTGTTTGTCTATATTAAAATTATAGGCTGTCTGAATTTTTTGATGCTTCTCACTTTCAAACCAGTAATATTTCACGAGCACGACAAGGACAGATATCATTCCGCCAAGGACACCGCCTATTGCGGCATTTCTGAAATTATGCGGGCTTGATTTCTGACCTGGGGCAATTGGATCAGAAGGAAGATATATACTGGTTTCAGCTATACTTTTTATCCTGGTATCAAGTTGAGTCGTTCCGCCGGATTTATAGTATTCATCCAAAGCTTTCATTTCCTCTTCCAGCTCGGCAAGATATCTCCTGTACTCTGAAATGGTCTCTTCCATATTTGCTATGGCCTGCCTGTTGGATATGATATCGCTTTCTATCTTAGTGTAGTTGGGGTTTATTATGTTTTCCAGCACCACAAAATCATTTATGTTGTCCTTTATGGTATTCATGGCTTCTATCTGATTTATGGTCCTGGGGGTTTCGGCAAGCAGGGCTTCATTCCTTTGAAGCAGTTCCCTGGTCTTTTCAAGTTCGAAGTTCAGGGCTTCTGTCCGGACAGTAAAGTAATTATGGAAGTATTTTATGGCCATTTCCTTTGTCATGACATCCAGGAACTCAATATAGTTCCTGTACAGAGACCGGGCAAGATTCAGCGCTTCATCCGGGCTTCCTGCCGAAACTTTGATTTCATACATGTTTTTGTTGTTCTGGCCATTGTTGTTTGTCTGTGTCTGAACTTTTGTAATCCTCTTTCTCAGGTTTTCGACAGAGACTCCCTCATACCCCATGTCGCTAATGGTCCTTAAAATGACATCATTGCTGAAAATCAGGTTTATATACTCGTCATTGGAAGTGATGGGAAGGGTATAATCGCCGTATCTTGTGCTGTATGTCCCGGGCATGTTTATAACAATGTCCAGTTTTGTCTCGTAAACCTCAGGAAGGAGCAGGAAGCTGAATAAGCCCGCAAAAATTGCGAATACAAGAGTTGCCGCGATTATAACATATTTTTTTCCCCACAGGACCAGGACCAGTTCTTTTAAATCAATCTCATCCCCATAATAAACATTGTTATTTTCTCTCATTTTTTCCCCCGCTTTCAATTTATTATTTAAACAACATGTAAAATAATACCTTATATCCGGGGTCCGTTCAACAAACCCAAACAAAAATGGTACTAAAGTCTCATTTCAGGAAGAACCATTTTCTCTTTTTCACGGCTATAGGCTCTTCTATTTCTATATCTTCATTTTTGACAGCAGCGTATGGATTTCCACAGAAGAGTTTATGGGCTTTATCTTTCCCATAACATTCTTCAGTAATTTCATACGCCTTTTTCAGCCTCGGGGGTCTGTGATTGGGG
The DNA here is from genome assembly GCA_012521615.1 of Clostridiaceae bacterium. GTDB lineage: Bacteria > Bacillota > Clostridia > DSM-8532 > DSM-8532 > DTU059. The sequence goes on from JAAYMA010000093.1 coordinate 4,781, forward strand.
GAATGAGCGTCACTGGCTGCAAAATGGACCATGTTGTGCCTGAGAAGGGTATGTACTGTTTTTTCGACCGCCTTTCCGTACCTTCCTGTGATGCTCCCGCTGTTTACCTGGCACAATGCCCCTGCATCTATAAGACCTTTCACAATATTCGGGTTTCCGATCACATATTTGTATCTTTCAGGATGGGCGATTACCGGGACAAAGCCAATGAGCCTAAGTTCATAAACAACGTCAAGGGTATAAAGGGGCATGTCCAGCATTGGAAGTTCGACAAGGACATATCTTGACCTGTTAATGGATATGATCTTATTGTCTTTTGCCATCCGGGGAAGATCGGGATTGATATATATTTCGCTTCCCGCAAGAAGTTCAACATTGCATCCCTGTCCAGAAGCAAGCTCTTTGAGGTTTGAAAGCACACCAAATATGTCCTCATCCGGAAAGTCTATACAATGAGGAGTTGCGACAATACAGCCCACGCCTTCCTTTTCGGCAATCCTTATCATTTCCAGGGCTGCTTCATAATCTGGCGCGCCGTCATAAAGACCGGGAAGTATATGGCAATGAATATCCGTCACTCATTACTTCTCCTTTTCTTCCGACTTTTTTTGGATGCTTTTTTCTCGTCTTCATAGTACCTGTAGTATTTCTGATAGTAACCTTTCTCGTATCTGTTCACTTTGTTGAGCACTACACCCAGAATTTTGGCATCAACATTCAAAAGCAGCTGTTTTGCCCTCTTTGCCTCATCTATATGCGTCTTTCCGGAAGTGACAACCAAAATTATCCCGTCTGACTTGGCGGCCAGTATTGCTGCATCTGTGACCATTCCGACAGGCGGGGTATCCAGTAAAATATAGTCGTATTTTTTCTTCAGGTCTTCAAGAAAATTGCCCATGGATTCAGACTGGAGCAATTCTGAAGGATTTGGCGGTATGGGACCGGAAGTTATAATGTCCAGGTCTTTTACCGATGCTGTTTTAATTACGCTCTCCAAAGGTTTCTTCTGAGCAAGTATGTTGGTAAGGCCGGTTTCATTGCTGATCATGAATTTGCTATGTACACGCGGCTTTCTTAAGTCTGCATCTATCAGAATCACTTTTTTCCCGGAAAGAGCCATGGTAATTGCCAGATTGCAGATTGTGGTGGTCTTTCCCTCTCCGACATCCGAACTTGTTATTGTTATGATTTTCAGGGCTTTGTCCACCCCGGAGAATTGAATGTTGGTTCTCAATGTCCTGTATGCTTCCGAAACCGGTGATTTGGGATCCCTAAAAAAAATCAGTGACTCCTTGACCATATAATTCTCCTCAAATTTATTTTCTACATTTTCTCTGTATCAGGAATGGTGCCCAGAACAGGCAACTGAAGATATCTTTCAATATCCTCTGTGGTTTTTATTGTATCATCGAAATATTCCCTGACAAGTATTATCCCTAACCCCAGCATGGCTCCAAGCACACCTGCCACAGCCATATTGAACATGGGTCTTGGCTTTACGGGAAACTGAGGCACAAGAGCCTGGTCTATTACCTGGACATTGTCGGCTTTCAATATCCTTGTGACTTCCCCCATGAATACGTTGGCAAGTTCGTTGGCTATCAAGGCTGCCAGTTCAGGGTTTTCATCAGTGACCTTTATCTCGATTATTTCGGTATCATTTACGGAAAGTACGCTGATTTTTTCCCTGAATTCGCCAACTGTATAATTGAGGGAAAGGTTCTCAATGACCCTGCTCAAAACAGTACGGCTCTTTATTATTTCGCCGTATGTCTTTGCAAGTTTCTGGCTCAGCAGGACATCATTGTACTGGATCGCGCTTATGCTTTCAGCAGGTTTGTTGACTATAAGTGTTGTGGAAGTCTCATATATCGGGGTTAGGACATAGAAGCTTAAAAATCCGCTTGCGGCTACTGCCAGAATTGTAAATAAAACAATAATCCATAACTTATGTAATATAATCCCCAAAAGATGCTTCAGGTCAATCTCATACTCTTTTGTGTCCAAACAGTTCAGTCCTTTCGAGAATTGTTATGTCAAAGTATTTTGAAAGTACAAACAAGAATATTTTATAACTTTCAGGAAAATTTATCAAGGGATTTACTGTAAATCCCTTATTTTACCTTATAATATTCGACATACCAGTCGGCAAACTTTTGCAGTCCGTATTCAATAGGGGTTTGGGGTTTAAATCCTGTTTCCTCGTACAATAAATTTGTTGAGGCATATGTGGCGGGAACATCTCCAGGCTTGATTTCTTCAAATATTTTCTCAAATACAACTTCCCTTCCCAATGCATTGCTCAATGCCTTTTCCAATACAGATATAAATGTCATTAATTTCTCCGGTTTATTGTTGCCTATGTTAAACACCCTGTGGGCAGGGTGTTCCTCTGTCTTCAACGGAGGTTTTTTGAGGATTTTTAATACCCCTTCTATAATATCATCGATATAAGTGAAGTCCCTGTAAAGGTCATTCTTAAAATCGCCGTTATTGAAAATCCTTATGGGTTCCCCTCTGAAATATTTATTAGTAAAATCGAAATAAGCCATGTCCGGTCTGCCCATGGGTCCATAAACGGTAAAAAACCTAAGTCCGGTTGCAGGTATATTGTAAAGATGACTGTATGTATGTGCCATAAGTTCATTGGATTTTTTAGTGGCTGCATACAGGGATACAGGATTATCCACAAAATCTGTCTCTTTAAAGGGGACTTTTTTATTGGCTCCATATACAGAGCTTGAGGATGCATATAATAAATGTTCAACAGGATGTTTCCGGCAAGCCTCAAGTATATTGAAAAAACCTATAACATTGCTTTTTATATATGCGTCCGGATTAACAATCGAATATCTGACGCCTGCCTGAGCAGCAAGATTTACCACATAATCCGGCTTGTACTCATCAAAAACCTTTATGACCAGATCTTTATCAGATATATCACCCTTAATAAATGTGAAATTCTCAAACGGCTTCAAATTTTCCAATCTTGCATATTTTAGATTTACATCGTAATAATCATTAATATTGTCTATACCAATCACCCTGGAGCCTTGTTCCAGCAATCTCCTGGACAGAAAATAACCAATAAAGCCAGCAGCGCCCGTAACAAGATAGGTTTTTCTGGTATCTAATATCTCTTTATTCAATTTTTACGTCTCCCTTCTATTCTTTTGTAGCTGCTGCTTCATACATAGCCTGCGGGTATACCTTTACACTTGGCCGTCCTATGGAATGATACTCTATTCCTGCCCTGTACATTTCCTCAACGTCATATATGTTTCTGCCGTCGTAAACCAATGGTGTCCGCATTAATTTCCTGTATGTACCAGGTTCTATGTCCTTTATTTCTTGCCATTCGGTGAATATGAAACAAACATTGGCATCTTTCAGGGCCTCTTCTGGTGTCCTGGAATAGGTAATGCTGCCATTGCCATTCTTTCCTTCTGAATATTTCTTCCTGAAATTATCCATTCCGACAGGGTCATATACATAAATGTCCGCTCCCTGCTCCAATAATAAAGGTATATTATATAGGGAAGGAGCCTCTCTCAGGTCATCGGTCCCGGGTTTGAAAGTAAGTCCGAGAACTGCGACTTTGAGCCCTTTAAACGTAATAAGCCTCTTACAAGCCTTTCTGTACAGAATTGTCTTCTGGTCTTTGTTTACGTCTATGGCTGCCTTGATGGTCCTAAGTTCATATCCATTCTGTCTTGCAAGATATTCCAGGGCTTTTGTATCCTTGGGGAAGCAAGAACCTCCAAAACCTATTCCGGCATTCAGGAATTTGCTTCCTATACGTTCATCATAGCTCATGCCTCTTGCAACATCCTGGATATCCGCTCCGACAAGCTCACATAAATTTGCAATGTCATTCATAAATGATATTTTAAGGGCCAGGAAATTATTGCAGGCATATTTGATCATTTCTGCAGATCTTCTGCTGACCGAGACAATCGGAATATTGAATGGCTTATATATCTCCCTGAGCATTTCTTCTGCCCATTTGCTTTCGGTACCAATAATAATCCGTGAGGCATGGAAAGTATCGTGCACTGCCGACCCCTGGGCCAAGAATTCGGGATTTGATGCCACTTCAACTTTAACGTCGTGTACTAAGAAATCCCTGATAAATTGCTCGACTTTGTCATTGGTACCTACCGGCACAGTGGATTTTACAACCACAAGACAATCTTTTTCTATTGTTTCAGCTATTTGTCTTGCTACTGTTGCTATGTACGAAAGATCGGCAGAACCGTCAGGCCTTTCCGGGGTACCTACCCCAATAAATATAGCGTCTGCATCTTTATAAGCTTTTTTATAATCGGTAGTAAAATCTATTCTCCCTGCCTCAAGATTCTTCCGCATCAACTCTTCCAGACCTGCTTCAAAGATTGGAGA
>JAAYMA010000094.1 GCA_012521615.1 Clostridiaceae bacterium
TAAAATATCAATGGTCTGCCCAGGACTATATATCCCATGACTATATACCATACGCAGGATATATTAATTCAGACTATAAAAATATCTATGTTGCCACAGGCTACAGAAAATGGGGTCTTACAAACAGTGTGGCTGCAGCAATGATTATAACTGATCTTATTAAGGAACAAACCTCGGAATACGAAGAACTTTATTCCCATTTAAGAGTAAAGGATTTTCTGTCTTTCAACTTCCTGAAAGAAAATGCAGATGTGGCTGTGCAACTGATTTCCGGTAAATTGCGCACAGGTGAAAGTAAAATCCCGGATGAAAAAGGTGAGGGAGTTGTGGTTAACGTCAATGGAAAGCGCTGCGGCTATTATCGTGACGAAGATGACACTGTGTATCTGGTGGATATAACCTGTACTCATATGGGCTGTGAACTTAAATGGAATTCGCAGGAGAAATCCTGGGACTGTCCTTGTCATGGCTCCAGGTTTGACTATAAAGGAAATATTTTGGAAGGCCCGGCAGAGTATTCCCTAAACAGCTATAGCGAGCCTAAAAATAAAATTAATCCACAGATAAAATAAAGTTCAGCAAAATATGTAAAAAGTTAAAAATCTATAACTATAATCAAATCGCTTTTTATGCCTCATTGTGTTAGAATGTCGATAAAAGAACCGAAACGCAAGTACAATGCTTGTCTCAGAAGTGAGATGAGCATTTTTTGCACTGGAAGCTAAATGCAGAACTATGGAGGCATATTATGGAGAACGACAAAAGAAAAATCTCAATTGTGCTGCTGGTATTGACTGCCGTTATGTGGAGCATGGGAGGGCTTCTTATAAAGCTTGTCAACGCCCATCCGCTCTTTATATCAGGCGTGAGATCCATGATCTCTGCTGTCATAATACTGCTATATGTCCGAAAACCTAAAATTACCTGGTCGTTTCCTCAAATAGCGGCTGCAATGGCCTATGCTTTAACTGTAATATCATTTGTTATTGCGAATAAGTATACTACCGCCGCCAATGCAATTCTCATTCAGTATACTGCTCCTGTTTATGTGGCGCTTTTCAGCGGATGGCTGCTGAAAGAAAAGGTTACATATCTGGATTGGATAACCATTGCAGTGGTTTTTGGCGGAATGATATTGTTTTTCATGGGCAGCCTGGATACCCGGGGACTGGTGGGAAATATATTCGCTTTAATCAGTGGAATTGGATTTGGTTTTTTCCCCATCTTCATGCGTATGCAGAAAAACGGTTCACCCATTGAATCAGTTATATTGGGAAATATTATTACAGCCATAGCTGGGCTACCGTTTATTTCTGCAACTTTTCCCAGCACTATGGAATGGCTGTATCTTTTTGTTTTAGGTGTTTTTCAGCTCGGAATCCCCTATATCCTCTTCAGCCTTGCCATAAAATATGCTACAGCCCTTGAAGCCAGTCTGATAACTATAATTGAACCAATACTGAATCCCCTTTGGGTTCTGATTTTCCTGGGTGAAAAACCGGGCATTTCGGCCATTATCGGAGGAATTGTTGTAATATCGGCTGTAACTTTCAGAAGTATAGCCGTAACCTCAGTCAGAAAGAACTAAAGTGGGAAGGAGAAGCTCTGCGTCCTCTTTTTTTCAACCTTAAGAATGTGTGGCCGCAAGGTTCTCCGCTTTGATTTTAAAACCGCCGGGTAAAGATATTGTCCCTTTTAAGCAGATCTTCGATTTTATTAAAACCCAGCTCTTCCAGAATTTCTATAACATAAGGATTGTCTATAGGCGTCTTGTATGTTGCAAGATTGGCATAATCATTAACATGGACAGTGCCTTCCTTGTAAGGGATTATGGCCTTGGGGCCTCCTACACAGCCTCCTACACAGCCCATACCTTCAATAAAGTTGGCTTTTATTTTACCTTCCATAATCTCCTTCAGCATCTGTTTACATGCTCTTGCCCCGTCGGCCTGTGCGCTGGTCAAAGGTATCTTTTATCTCTCTTTATTGCCGAAAAAAGGCAGGCCACCTGACAATCAGAAGGTCCCTCATCACTGCATTTACTGCATTCGCCTATATGCATGACAGCCGGATATTTTTCGGGATGGAGCAGACATTCCAGGTGGCGTCTGTTATACTCAGCATTGGTTTTGATATCGTTGATCTCTTCTTCCAGCGAATTGTTCAGGGAAGCCTTGACCAATCGATTATATAAATCTCTGAAAGTTTCCAAGTTCAAATCCCCTTTGTGAAATTTCGAGTATTTATATCTTTTAATATTATGGCCCTATTTTGGTAAAATATCTGTATATGCCGCTTGCATCATAAAATATGGTCATGATTGTTAACATGATGTATAATTGAATTATTTGAAGGAAGATACTCTCCTATATCATATATGGAAAAGGTGGCATTGAAAATGAAATATGATAATTTATACAAGGTAAGGCCAATAAAGAATCTCAAAGATATGCTCAATTCCAGTACAGAATTATACGGCGACAAAGCTGCTTTTCTGTCAAAGCCGAAGGGCAAGGAAGATACAGGTTATGTTCCAATAAGTTACAAACAATACAAATCTGATGTGGAAGCTTTCGGTACGGCCTTGATAGATTTGGGCCTGAAGGATTGTAAAATTGCACTTATTGGTGAAAACCGCTATGAATGGAGTATTTCCTATCTCGCAGTTGTTAATGGAACAGGTATAATCGTTCCACTTGACAAAGAACTTCCTCCCAACGAAATAGAGAACTTAATTTCACGCTCCAAAGCAGAAGCTATTATATATTCGGGAAAAATTGAAGATAAAATTAAGGGGCTTTTCCAACAATCCACTTCTATTCGCTATTTCATCAATATGGATAAAAATCAGGACCAAAATAATATTCTTTCCTTTGATGAACTATTAAAAAGAGGACATGAACTTGTAAGTGGCGGAAATCGAAAGTTCATTGATGCAGAGATAGATGAAAATGTCATGAATATGCTTCTGTTCACCTCCGGAACAACAGATACAGCCAAGGCTGTTATGTTATCCCACAGGAACATATGTGAGAATTTGATGAATATGTGTTCAATGCTCTATATTGATGAAAATGATGTATTCCTGTCGGTTCTTCCCATTCACCATACCTATGAATGCACATGCGGCTTTTTATGTCAGATTTACAGAGGATGTACCATTGCGTATTGTGATGGATTAAGGCACATCGTAAAAAATTTAAAGGAATCGAAATGTACAATTATGTTAGGTGTTCCCCTGATTTTTGAAGCAATGTACAGACAGATCATGAACCAGGCAATCAAGGCAAAGGGGAAATTCGCCATCAAGTTTGCCCTGGGTTTAAGTAATTTTCTGCGGAAGTTTAATATTGATATCAGACGCAAACTCTTCGGGCAAATACATGAAGCCCTGGGCGGGCATATAAGAATGTTTATAAGTGGCGCTGCAGCAATGGACCCGCAAGTTGCAAAGGGGTTCAGAGATCTGGGCATAAATATGGTACAGGGTTATGGACTGACCGAATGTTCCCCAATTGTAGCATTAAACCGGGATTGCTGTTATAAGGATGATGCAGCTGGTCTTCCGCTTCCAAACCTGGAAGTTGAAATACATGAACCTGACAGTGATGGAATAGGTGAAATCAAATGTAAAGGTCCGAGTATAATGCTGGGATACTACGAGGACCAGGAGGCAACCAATGAAGTTATCAGGGATGGATGGTTCTATACCGGAGACAGCGGTTATATTGACAAAGACGGTTTTCTCCATATTACAGGCCGCAAGAAGAATGTAATTGTTACCGGAAACGGAAAGAATGTGTTCCCGGAAGAAATAGAGACACTCCTTAACAGGAGCCCATATATAAAAGAATCATTAGTTTTCGGCAGAGGCGAAACCGACGGCGATACTATAGTTTGTGCAAAAATTGTTCCGGAGCATGAAAAAATCGATGAGGACATTAAAAATAATATTGCACCGGGAACTACAGTCAGGGAAATTATCAGTAATGAGATTAAAAAAGTGAATCGTCAGCTTGCTATTTACAAACATGTAAAGGATTTTTCTCTGCAGGACGAGGAGTTTGCAAAGACTACCACCAGAAAGATAAAACGTCACGAAGAACTTAACAAAGCATAATTAAATGTTTGTTTTTGTCGTTAGATAATGATAATATGTGATATTGGATAAAAATTGTTTTAACGTGACGAGAGGAGAAATGTATGTTTGCGCTGTATGTAGTTTTGCTTTTAGTCTGCGCTTCAGTTTTTGTAAATGGCTGGACAGATGCTCCCAATGCAATAACTACTGTTATTTCCACGAGGGTTTTAAGCCCTAAGGCAGCAATAATTTTGGCTGCAATTTTCAATCTTCTGGGAGTATTTATGATGGGAACTGCGGTCGCCAACACTACCGCAAATCTTGTCACTATTGGCACCGGACGAAATGCTCTGATTACACTTGCCGCAGCACAGCTTTCGATTGTAATTTGGGCTGTATCTGCCTGGAGATTTGGAATTCCTACAAGCGAAAGCCATGCTTTGATAGCAGGTCTGATGGGTGCGGGAATTTCTTTCAAGGGTATTGAAGCATTTAATTGGGAAGAATTTAAAAAGGTTTTGATCGGGCTTGGAGTTGCCAGTGTGCTGGGCTTCATTGCCGGTTTTTTTATCACCAAACTCATTGTCTTATTGTTCAGACGAGCCAATCGGCGAAAATCCAATACTTTCTTTTCATGGGGTCAGATAGCCTCGGCTGCACTTATGGCATTTAACCATGGTGCCCAGGACGGTCAGAAATTCATGGGTGTGTTTGCCCTTGCATTGACAGTGGGCGGAATTTTTCCTGTCACTGATAATCTCATAATTCCTGCCTGGGTCAAATTTCTTATAGCGGCATTAATGGCTGTAGGCACCTCAATAGGTGGTTTCAGAATTATCAAAACCATGGGAATGGATATGGTAAGACTTGAAAAGTATCAGGGCTTTGCGGCAGAAATAGGCGCTTCGGCATGTATGATGGGAGCGACTTTATTCGGAATTCCTCTGAGTACGACCAATGCCAAGGGAACTGCTATGATGGGCGCCGGGGCCGCCAGAAGATTTTCCGATGTTAACTGGAATATAGTTAAAGAAATGCTGATAGCTTGGATTCTGACTTTTCCGGGTTGTTTGGCACTTGGCTATATAATGGCCAAGATTTTTAATTTCATTTTTTAATACAGGGAGGATAAATATGGGAGTATTTAAGAACAGAGATTCTGACTGGTTTGATTTGTTTATTACCTCAGTATCCTACTCCAGCAGAGCTGCACAGGTGCTGAAAAAAGCATTTGAAGATGGAATAGTTGATTATGAAGAAATGCAGAATATAAAATCAATTGAACATGAGGCAGATACCCATGTACACCGCAGTCTCAAACTTGTTGAAGAAGCTTTTGTAACACCTATAGACAGGTCTGATATCATCGAGATCATCACTGAAATAGAAAATATCACTGATTGTATCGAAACAGTTGGTAATTATACTTTTATGACAGGGGTCAAACAGGTTAATGAAGCAACTCTGAACCTGATGCAACTTCTTGTTGATGCTTGTCTGAAGCTTGAAGAACTTATGAAGTATCTGAAAAATTACAAAAAGAATCTTAAAATAATTGATAAATATATAATTGAAATCAACCGGATTGAGGAAATAGGCGACAAGACATATATAAATGCCATGAGAAATCTTTTTGAACATGAGACTGATGTCAAAAAAATTATAATTTATCAGCTTCTTTACGAAAAGCTTGAAGAAGCCCTCGATAAGTGCGAGGATGTGGCCGATGCTGTGCAGAAAATTATTATTTCAGGTATTTAGTAATTATCATAAATAAAGAATTTGTTTTAAATAATTTTTTAAAAAGCGTGCCAGATTAATGAGTTTATCAATCTGGCCGCTTTTTTATAATTTTCTGCAGCTTAAAAGTTGGTTAATATCGCGGAAATCAGATGGAAAAATATTGCTTTCAAATTCACAATATAGTAAACTTATTAAGTTAGTATTTTTTGGATGGGTTAATTATTTTTTGAAAGGAGAGCTATACATGTTAAAAACCAAACAAAGAATTTTGGGATTGATTTTATGTCTGTCTATTTTGTTTGGTCAGGTTTCAGTACTTGCAGCATCTGAGAACAATGAATTTGTATCCAGGGAAAAAGCAGTGGTTTCTATTCTTGAGACAGCAGGATTAGGAACTCTCAGTGAAGTTTCAAAAGATTTAAGTGATTTTGCAGATGCGGATGAAATCAGCCCGGAATATGCAGACATGCTGGGAATTGCTGTTTCAAACGGTATACTTTATGGTTCCGGCAATACTCTCATGCCCAAAAAGAACGTTACCAGACTTGAGTTTGCTTTGTTTATAAGCCGTACATTCAGAGAACTTCCCGATATTTATGAAAAAGTAGTATTTGAGGATGTTCCGGAAATATTCGCTGGTGATGTGGCGAGATTAGCAGCATCAGGGATAATGTTCGGATATGGCGATGGAAGTTTTGGAACTGATGATTATCTCACCGAGATACAACTGAAAGCTGTTCTTGATCGTATCCGGAATTTGTCAGCTACAAGACCGCAGGATGACTTTTTCTATTCAGTCAATCATGAGTGGCTGAGAAATACCAGGCTTCCCCAGGGTTATCCGGGAATGACGGCATTTGATGAAGTGAATATCAGTAATAAGGATAAGCTGAAAAGTATAGTCAACGATATTGTAGCCAATTCGGATTCATGGGAAGAAGGAAGTATAGAACAGAAAATCGCTGATTTATATGATACCTATATGGATGTTGAAAACAGAAACAACCAGGGTATAGAACCGATATTGCCATATGTAAAGAAATTGTACGAGGCAGAAAGCGCTCAGGGGCTTTTATCTGTATTTGTTGAACTTGAAGAAGAAGCAGGAATTAATCCATTATTTTCGTTTGCTCCCAGTGTAGATTTGATAGACAGCTCCCGCTATAAATTATACGGTTCAGGCATTTCAACAGTACTTCCTGCTGCATATTTAGTCATGGAAAATCCTCAAATAGTGGCTCTCTATCAGGGGCTTATAACACAAATTCAACTGCTCGCAGGAATAAGCGAGGATATGGCTTTAACAAATGCACAGAATATTTATGCTATGGAATTGTTGCTGGCACAAAACACAATGTCCAATGAAGAAGCCAGCAAAATTGAAAATATCTATAATTCCTTTACAATAGACCAAATCGCAGAATTATTCAAATTTGTTGATATAAAGGCCTATATTAATGATCTCGGCTATAATGATGTTGAAGAAATTATTGTTACAGATCCGGGTCTCATGATTAAAACCGGGGAGATTTTCTCCGATGAGAACCTGGATATACTTAAGACCTATGCAGTTTATCGTCTGGTAGTAAGCACTGCCCCATATCTGTCAAAGGATCTGGAGCAGGCGATTATTGTTTTTAATGCTACATTTCTGGGAATAGACAGTTCATTGAGTGATGAAGATATTGCATTCAATCTTGTCAATTCAGTCATGAGCAGCTATCTTAGCAGAATGTATGTGGAAAGATATTTTTCTGAAGAAGCCAAGAAAGATGTTGAAGGCATGGTAGAAGAAATAATAGCCACTTTCCAGAAACGGCTTGAAAATCTTGACTGGATGAGCGAGGATACAAAGAAGGCTGCAATTTCCAAGCTGAATAAGATAAATCTGAAAATCGGTTATCCTGATACCTGGAATGACCCATTGAAGTATATTGATATAAAAACTTATGATGATGGTGGCTCTCTTCTCGGAAATATATTTGAGATAACCAAAGCACAGGCCAGATATTTAAAAACATTACTTGAGAAAGAAGTGGACAAATCAGGATGGGTAGCTCCTCCTCATGCTGTGAATGCTTTTTATAATGCAACAAGCAATGAAATAATTTTACCTGCTGGTATACTGCAGTCTCCTTTCTATGATATCAATGCATCAAGGGAGGAAAACTTAGGAGGTATAGGTACAATAATTGCCCATGAGATTACACATGCTTTTGATAACAACGGAGCCCAGTTCGATGAAAATGGAAATATGTCCAATTGGTGGACAGAAGAGGATTATGCAGTTTTCAGGGAAAAATGCAATGAAGTAATTGAATTATATGATGGCCTTGAAATTGCTCCTGACTGTATAGTCAACGGTGCACTTACTGTATCAGAAAATGTTGCCGATATTGGTGCCATGGCATGTATTCTGGATATTGCAAACGGTATGTCTGAAGTTGACTATGAAAAGCTTTTTGAAAGCTATGCAAAAATTTGGCGTATGACAGCAACCAATAAATACTATCAGATGCTAACTCTCCAGGACACCCATGCACCCAATAAGTTCAGAGTAAATCAGGTTCTTAAGAACTTTGAAAAATTCTATGAGACTTATGATGTTCAGCCTGGGGACAAAATGTATATGGCGCCTGAAGAGAGGGTAATTGTTTGGTAAGTGTTGGATAATAGCGTTATAACTCTAAAAGACCTTCAGTGTCAGCCAACTGGAGGTCTTTTTTTGTGCATAGATACAGCATTTGAAAAATTTCTTGGGTATTCAGTAACATCTTTGGACGAGCCTGAATAGTATGTAGTGAGCTTGTTCGACAAAAAAAACAAGCCATCTGAAAAATAAGAAAGGAGTGAAAGAATGAAGAAGAAAATTCTTCAGGTACCAGTTATAGTAGGAAAAGGCTCAGGCCAGTTTTTCCTTGAGAAGGATGTCAAAATCTCTCCACCCAGTCCTCCCATTTATAAGATTGAAAAAATCGATAAATGGGTAGAAGTATACGATTGCCATGTAATTCCAGGGAAGGTGATTTTCAATGCTTTCCTGTGGAAGAACATCGCGTATAAGACTGTGGAAGATGTTCACGATGGCATTGTTAACGGGCCCATCTATCACGCTACCTTTAAGTTCCCCTTTGGAGGATTTGTCGAAATTGATCCGATTGGGTGCGATAAGGTCAAAGAGGGCGACGTTGCAGAGCTGCTCGAAGCATATGTGGAGGGAGAAAAAGATTTCCTTCATGGAGAAACATACTGCAAAGGCGTAAAAGTCTTTGAAAAACTTCTTGAAAAAGATGTTATCAAGGTAGCCTTCAAAGTAATAAGAAAAGAGCATATTCCGGTAATATGCGAAGAGGACAAAAAATATTGCGGCAAAGAAGACAAGAAGGATGATAAATACGACAAGTGCGATGATAAGTACGATTACAAAGATGACAAGAAAGACTGGAAGTACGACAAATACGATGACAAGTTCGAAAAACGTTATGACTGCCGTGGGGACTACTATGCAAAATGCCGAGGATTCTATAAATAAGAATACATAGGCAAAAAAAAGACAGGGTTTGTAAACATACAGCCCTTTCTTTTATATTAAAAAAGCCCTTGAAAAATTGAGAACTTCTATTTAGAATTAATTGTAATAAAACTGACCACATAATATACTATTTATAAAAATTATGGGATTTAATGATTGATTCATATAAACAAGTGTGGTAGTATAGCTTTACATAAGAATATATGCAGAGGCATTGATGGGGACACGCTAAATCCGTACGAGCGCTAAAGAGAGGAAAAGCCCCGGGCTGAAAGCTTTTCCGCGTATCAGGATTTTAGTACCACCCCGGAGCTTAAGGGTTGAAAATTCAAAGTAAGCCCTTTACGTTGATAACGTTACAATCACAATGAGTGACAGGAATTTTCCTGTAATCAAGGTGGAACCGTGTGAGTTTAAGCTCTCATCCTTGAATGGATGGGAGCTTTTTTATATAAAAATACAGAAAACTGATAAATCAAGGAGTTGAACAGAATGATAGAAGTTACACTGAAAGACGGGAGTAAGAAGTCCTATCAGAGCGGAACCAATGTTTATGATATTGCAAAGGATATCAGTCAAGGTCTTGCGCGCGCTGCAGTCGCAGCCGAAATTAACGGAAAAGTCACGGATTTGAATACTTCTCTTTACGAGGATTGTACTTTAAACCTGCTTACTTTTGACAGTGAGGAAGGTAAGGCCACATATTGGCACACTGCTTCTCATATTATGGCACAGGCTGTAAAAAGGCTTTTTCCGAATGTAAAGCTGGCAATCGGTCCTTCCATAGAGAATGGGTTTTACTATGATTTTGATTCTGAAAAATCATTTACACCCGATGATTTGACAAAAATAGAAGCAGAAATGAAGAAAATCATAAAGGAAGATTTGCCAATTGAAAGGTTTACACTGCCGAGGGATGAAGCTTTGAAACTTATGGAGAACGAACCATATAAAATTGAGCTTATAAATGAACTTCCGGTGGATGCAGAAATTTCATTCTATAAGCAGGGTGAATTTACAGATCTGTGCTCAGGGCCACACTTGCCTTCAACCGGAAAAGTCAAAGCCTTTAAGCTCATTCAGCAAGCCGGCGCCTATTGGAGGGGCGATGAAAAAAACAAAATGCTCCAGCGGATTTACGGTATTGCATTCCCTAAGGCCAGCCAGCTTGAAGAATATTTGAAAATGCTCGAAGAGGCAGAAAAACGTGATCACAGAAAACTTGGCAAGGAGCTTGAATTATTCTCATTTGATGAAGAAGTTGGTCCGGGTCTGGTATTATGGCATCCAAAGGGTGCAAGGGTCAGAATGCGTATTGAAGATTTCTGGAGACAGGAACATATTAAGAACGGATATGACATTGTATATACTCCGCATATAGGTCGGGGCAAACTTTGGGAGACTTCAGGACATCTGGGCTTTTATAAAGAAGGTATGTACTCTGCCATGGATGTGGATGGTCAGGACTTTTACGCAAAGCCCATGAACTGTCCTTTCCACATAGCAATTTATAAAAGCAGGCTTTATTCTTACAGGGACCTGCCATTAAGGTGGGCTGAACTTGGAACAGTATACCGCTATGAAAAAAGCGGCACCCTGCATGGCCTTTTAAGAGTAAGAGGGTTTACCCAGGACGACGCACACCTGTTCTGTGCCCCCGAACAAATGCCGGACGAAATTCGAAGGGTATTGAGATTCTGCCTTTATATGCTTGATGCGTTTGGCTTTGATAAATATAAGATATATCTGTCCACAAAACCGAAAGAGAAGTATGTAGGGGATGACCAGATGTGGGCCGATGCCACCAAAGCTCTTAAAGAAGCAGTTATTGCAGAAGGCCTTGAATGTGACATTGACGAAGGTGGCGGAGCGTTTTATGGTCCTAAAATAGATATAAAAATCAAGGACGCTTTGAACCGTGAATGGCAGTGTTCAACAATTCAATTTGACTTCAATGAACCTGAGCGTTTTGATATGACTTATGTCGCTCCTGATGGCACAAGAAAACGTCCATATATGATACACAGAGCACTTTTGGGTTCCATTGAAAGATTTTTCGGTGTGTTGACAGAGCATTATGCAGGTGCTTTTCCTGTGTGGCTTGCTCCTGTTCAGGTGAAAATCCTGCCTATACTTGAAAGTCACCACGAGTATGCGAACAAAATAGCTGAAAAACTGCAGCAACTGGATGTTTATGCCGAAGTAGATTTGCGGAATGAAAAAATAGGTTATAAGATACGTGAGGCCCGACTGGAGAAAATACCCTATATGCTGATTATTGGCGACAAAGAGGTTGAAAACCAGTCAGTTTCAGTCAGATCAAGAAAAGACGGGGATTTGGGGGCTATGAATGTTGATGCCTTCATTTCAAAATTGATGGAAGAAATCAGAACGCGGGCAAATTAAATAATACTCTGAAGTATTATTCAGGAAAACTCCAAAAAGATTTTGCTTCAACTGTAAAAAAAGGCATTATAAATGATATAATAACCTCTGATGAAGAATCGGGGGTTATTTTTATGTCCGGAAGCAATTACAGGTCTAATCGCAGTACAAAAGGGAAAAATTCAAAAGTGATAGCCAGCTTGAATAAACATATAAAAAATAAAGAACTGCTTTCACTGTACTTGTTCTTTGGAGAGGAAAAGTTTTTAATAGATTATTATGTCAATGAAATTAAAAAAATAGCGGCTGGATTGGATACCAACGGTCTGAATGTTGTTATTTTTGAGAATAAAGTGGATATAAATGATATTATTGATGCGTGCAACACTTTTCCTGTGTTTTCAGACAAAAAACTTGTGCTGGTCAAAAACTCCCAGCTCTTTGCCAGGGGCGGGAAATCAGACAGTGATTCATCTGACAACAAAAGCCAGCAGATACTTAAGGATTATTTTGCAGAAATACCCGGAACCTCTTGTCTGGTCTTTGTAGAAAACAATGTGGATAAAAGATTAAGCATATACAAGCAAGTTGAAAAATATGGACTGGCGGCAGAATTCAACCGGTTAGGCCCTGAAGAGCTGGTGCCGTGGGTGATTAAAGGTTTTCAAACTTTTAAGAAATCAGTTTCATTGGAGGCAGCCCAATATCTGGTTGCAATAAGCGAACCCGATATGTACACTCTCAGGAATGAAATACTTAAAATCAGTACCTATGCTGACAGCAAAGACCAAATAAGTCCGGATGATATCAAATTGTTGGTCACTCCGACTGTTAAAAGCGTTATATTTGACTTATTGGATGCTGTAGCTCAGAAAAATATTCCAAAGGCCCTTAAATTGCTGGATGATATGATTGCAATAAAGGAACCTGAACAAAAAATACTGTCAATGTTGTCCAAACAAACCGGTGAACTTTTGAAACTGAAAACTTTGTTAAAAAAAGGAGCTGACAGTAAAGATATAAACTTCTATTTTAAGGGCAAGCATCCTTATGCCCTTAAAATTATGACGCAGCAGGTCAGAATGATGGAGGAGGATTACCTTCGCAATTTGCTGAAGGCATGTGTTGAAGCAGAGACAAATTATAAAAAGGGGCTTATTGATGTCAGACTTGCCCTTGAAGTATTATTGAGCAAAATTGCAGGCTGACGGTTCTGGCTATTAGTTTTGAACAGGGCAAAACAGTTTATTTTTATGGACTAAGGCAATATATTCTGTTAATATAAAAATATATTGAAAATTCATTTACATTCCAATTTTTTTGTACGAAATAATATATTGAGAGGATATAATTTATACAGTAAGATAAAGCCATAACAAAATTAAGGAGCTACAAAGTGCCTGAAGAAAGAGCAGTGGGTGATTTTTTTGGTTTTATAATGAGTTTTTTGGGGCTTAGCGGTCCCTGGGATATATTAAGGATGATTGTAGAAATATCCTTGGTTTCCTATGCAGTTTATAAAGTTATTCAGCTGGTACGTGAAACCCGGGCACTTCAGCTTGTTAAAGGGCTTTTGTTTATTCTTATTTTCTCCTGGATGTCGAAGTTGCTGGGGCTGAAAACAATAGCTTATCTGCTTCAGAGTGCACTGCAAATATTTGGATTCAGTCTGATTGTTCTTTTCCAGCCGGAATTGAGAAGAGCTCTTGAAAAGTTGGGAAGCAGCGGTTTCCAGGACTTTATGCTTCGGAGAACAGATGAGGAAAGGTTTAAAATCATTTCTACCATTGAAGCCATTGTAAAAGCATGTACAAAGCTCTCAGAAGACTATATTGGCGCTCTGATCATAATCGAAAGAGGCACAAAAATAGGAGAGATTATTAATACGGGCACACAAATGGATGCAGTTTTATCAAGTGAGCTTTTAATTAATATATTTCTTCCCAAATCGCCTCTACATGATGGTGCTGTAATTATCCGGTCAAATGTGATCAAAGCTGCGGCATGCTATTTGCCGTTAACCCAAAATGCTGCTCTTAGCCGTGAGCTTGGCACACGTCATCGTGCGGCATTGGGAATTACTGAGATTTCAGATGCAATCGCGGTTGTTGTTTCTGAAGAATCAGGCAAGATTTCATATGCCCATAATGGAGGCTTAACCAGGAACCTTACACCAGATCTGCTCAGAAAAGCACTGACAAAATTCCTGCTGGAAGATGAGAGTGACAGAAAGCTCTTCACATTCAGAAAGGTGAAACGCAATGAACAAGATTAACATGATGTTTAAAAAAGATTCGGTAATCAAAATCATCTCTGTGTTTATAGCTGTTTTTATCTGGTTTCTGGTTCTGGATCTGGAAAATCCTTTCGAGGAAAGGAGCCTTTCTGTACCGCTGATAAGCAACATTGAAGTTTTGAGAACACATAATCTCCAATTGATCGGAAGCCAAATCCCCGCGAGTGTTGATATAAAGATAAGGGGACGCAGAGATAATATAACTGCTGTTACCGCAAATGATTTTTATGTCAATATAGATTTATCCGAAGTAACCTCCTCAGGTACCAAAACTATTAAAGTGAATCCCCCGAAATATTTGGGTGATAAGGATATAATGATTACCTCAATAAACCCGTCATCCGTTGTACTTACTTTTGAGCGCATTGTGGGAAAACAGTATCCTGTTAATGTTGAATTTGTGGGTAAACTTCCGGCAGGTTACGAACTTGTCAATTTCAGTGTGGATCCGGGAAATGTAATACTTGAAGAACTGGAATCAAGTATAGAAAAAGTTGAGAAAGTTGTAGCCTATGTAAATTTGGATGAAATAGGTGACAACAGTGAAATAATTATGAGAGGCACGGCCATAGATACCAATGGTGAAGTTGTAAGACAATTTGAAGGAAAAATTCCTGTCATAGTCAGGTTTAATCTGGCCAAGCGTCTTCCTGTTGTTGCAACTACACGGGGAGAGCCGGCCGAGGATTTTTATTTGAAGGAAATACGCTACTCCATTCCTGAAATAAGGGCATTGGGAACAAGAAAGGTCTTGGACAGTCTGACAAAAATAGAGGCAGAAGCAATAGATATCTCTGGAAAATCAGCAAGCTTTACAACGCCGCTTTCGCTGATTCTACCTGAAGGTGTCACTGTATTCAATGCTGATGCAGAAAAATTATCAGCTGAAGTGGTCATAGATCAATATGTGACAAAAAATATCAATATTTCAGCAAGTCAGATCACTATTTATGATGGCGACATGACAGGGAGCAAGATATACAAAGTTTCAGATGAGCCTATTACCATAGCAATTAAAGGCAGACCCGAACTTGTTAATGCGGTCAGGCCGTCCGACATAAGCGTATCTGTTCAGGTAGGCGGATTTGAGAAGGGTGAGCATGAAGTTCCTCTTAATATAAAACTTCCTTCAAATATTACGCTTGTCGGAGAGTATACGGTAAATATCGTTATAGAAGAGGAGCCAGTCACTACACCTGTTCCGGAAAATCCCTGATTTGAAAATATGAGAATCGCATAGGGACATAGCGGAGCCTATAGAGCTGTGTCCTTTTTATTTACACTGCCAAAACTTAATTTTTTTAACTTAGAATGATACACTATTTTCCCGCGGCTGAGAGTTACAAGTCCTTTTCCTTCCATCTCTTTTAAAAGGCGGCTGACTACTTCCCGGGCGGTTCCAAGTTCAGAAGCAATTGCCTCGTGGGTAGAATAGAGCGGATATGTGCCATTTGCAGTTTTGGTTATGAGAAGATCCAGAAGTCTGTCACTGGTTTTTTTGAAAGTGATATTTCCTACAAGATTCAGAACAGAGTAAAACTTGGCTGCCATGGCAGTAAAATAAAACTTTTGAAGGGCAGGTATTTCAAAGAAAAATGATTTGAAAGCTTCTACAGGCATTAAAACTACCTCACTATATTGTTCTGCTGAAGCAGCAACCGGAAAAACAACATCACCCACGCCCAGAATACAGGATACTGTAAGGACACAGGTTTCTCCCCTGCCCATTCTGTAAAGGGTAATCTCTTTTCCTTCTTCCGAAAGTTTATATACGCGTATAAGTCCTGAAAGTACAAAAACAACATTGGAACATTTTTTGTATTCGTCCAGAAGTATGGTATCTGCTTCAATTTGATTGTAGATTAAAGAATCCATAAAATAATCGTAGTGTTTACCGAGCTCCTTTGTAAAGGGGAAAACTTTTTCAAATTTTTTCTTAGTCTTCGGATCAAGCATAAATAAACCTACCTCTGCCTTCTATACATCTCTTAACATTATAGCAGATAACAGGTTATTATGTATTTGTCCGAAAAAAATTGAATATCAATTCTATAAAATAAGGGACGAACCTTATATGGTTTGCCCCCTGTTACAAATCAGACAGATTCTGAAAATTTATAAAAATAACGTTGTATGCCTATATTATCTTTTTGAAATCTTCCTTGCTTCTGAAGCCTATGACTTTATTGGTAGCCTTTCCATCTTTGAAAGCAATAACCGTTGGTATACTCATAACACCGAATTTGCTTGCAAGCTCAGGTTCTTCATCCACATTAACTTTCAGTATTTTAACTTTATCCTTCATTTCTTCTGCCAGCTCATCCAATACAGGAGCAAGCATTCTGCATGGTCCGCACCAGGGTGCCCAGAAATCTACTAAGACGGGTATATCTGAATTTTTTATTTCCGATTCGAAAGTTTTTTGAGTTACATTCTTAATGTTCATTAACTTTCAGCTCCTTTCAGAAATTCAATCATTCTTTGTAATTTTAATATAACGCATACATAGCTCTTTATTCAGTGATAAAGTTACAATGCCCAAAAGCTTAGCAGAGTGATTTTAATAAAAGGTATTTATTATTTTCGAAATATATGAAATAATATTTGTCAATCACTTCTATAATATCACATTAAGGAGTATTAGGAAAATGAATGTGCGCATATTTAAAATTATAGCTTCTATAACTGTTATTTTAATTTTTGGAGGGTTATTTATGAGCTGTTCAAAGAAAAATACGAATGAGCCTGCCCCGATAACAATCGGAGAGGGTGAAAACAAGATTACCCTGACACCCGGATACCAATTCATTCCTCCTGAAAAAGGTGATCTTGTAGCGGTAATGAAAACCAGCATGGGCGATATCCATATTAAGTTGTTTCCTGAGAAAGCACCTAAAACTGTTGAAAATTTTACCACACACGCAAAAAACGGATATTATGACAATGTAATTTTTCACCGGGTAATTGATGACTTCATGATTCAAGGCGGAGATCCTACAGGTACAGGCAGAGGAGGCGAAAGTATCTGGGGCGGAAGCTTCGAAGATGAATTTGATATAGATCTTCTTAATTACAGGGGCGCTCTCAGTATGGCCAATACAGGACAGCCCGGCACTAATACCAGCCAGTTTTTCATCGTCCAGAAAAAGAATATGGACGATCTGTTAGATTCTCTGAAAATGTATTATCCTGAAGAACTTGTTGAATATTACAAGAATGGCGGAACTCCCTGGCTGGATTTCAAGCATACAGTGTTTGGACAGGTTTATGAGGGAATGGATGTAGTTGATAAAATTGCCCAGGTAAAGACAGACGAGAATCATAAGCCACTTGAGGATGTTGTTATATATACAGTTGAGATAATGGAGTATGAGAATTAGAATGAAGCTGATGAACAGACAGAAGTTGTTTAAAAAGGTTTTGGCAGGTATTTTATTTATAGTTGGAATCTTTCTGATTCAGAATACCATCCAAGTATACAGATATTTTACTGATTGGAATCTTGGTGTTATTCTGCCTGCAGCCTTTGGAGTTTTTTGCTGGCTGTATTCCTGCAAGCTCGCCTTTATAGAAGAACCGATTATTAAAAATAAAAGGTTGAGAATTGTAATTACATCTATGATCATTGCCTTTTTTGTGTTATTTGCTGTGGTGGAATTTTTAATTATTATTGATCCTGTTATTCATAGTTCTGATTCTGCGGGAAGAGTGGACCATGTTATTGTTCTGGGCTGCGGAATATGGCCGGATGGAAGGCCGACTGCATCATTGGCTTTAAGACTTGACAAAGCTGTTTCGTATTACAGGGATAATCCGCATGTATATATTATAGTATCAGGGGGACAGGGCCCCAACGAACCATTTCCTGAAGCGCTGGCAATGGAGGAATACCTTATGAAAGCAGGAGTACCAAAAAATAAAATCATAAAAGAGGAGAAATCCACAAGTACAAAGGAAAATTTCCAGTTTTCCCGTAAGCTGATTGATGCGCCAGAAGGGGAAAAAACAAAAATAGTATTTATAACAAGTGACTTCCATATTTTCAGATCACGAATCCTGGCCAGACGCTTCGGATTTGATGCCTATGCCATAGCGGCACCTACACCTGGGATAGTAAAACTAAACAGTTATCTGCGCGAGTTTTTTGCCTTTGTTAAGTCCATGCTTGTGGATTATTAAGATTCTTCGTTTTCGAGTTCTTTACCAAGCAAAACGCCAATTACCTGAGGATAGATTTCTTTTGCATGGTTTTTCCAGTTAAAACATATCGAACGGGCATCTTCCCTGGAACCTACAGAAAGGCGAATATCTATAAGGGGTTTGAATTCTTCCACTATACGGCATTTGACTTCGTACTCGTTTTCATTCTCTAAAGTGTATTCGGCGACAATGGATGTTTCCAGCTTGATAACTGAGCGGATAACATTAATATTTTCTTCAATCCTTTTTCTTATGCCAAAAGGAACAAGATTGCTGAACAGATTAAGCATTTTAAGTCCTTTAGACGTAAGACTGTAGTAATCGATATTGTCCTTTGTCTCGCTGACAATAAGGCCATCTGTAAGCATTTCATGGATATTTTGCTGCAACAGAAAATAATTCATATAACGGTTTTCAAGCATAATTCGGGTCAGCTGCATATTGCTTACAGGTATTTTTACCTGATCCATAAAATACAGCAGTAATATTTTATTTTCAGCTTTTTCGCGGCTTTCCAAATCCATTGTCACAACTCCTTAGTAAAGATATATACTGTTTTATATTGTACTATAAAAGTGTAAGTGTTTCAGTATTTTTCTGTAAACACATTTATCAGAAAAGTACTTTTTCATTGCTTTTTATAGTTATATAAAAAATATTGAAATTATGCAGTTTTGTGCCAAAGTTCGTTTAATATATATATTGCTTATTGCAAAGCCAATAGGTTATAATTTTGATTACACTTAACTTCAGACGAAATTTTTATCTGACAATTTTTTATTATATAATAATATATTATGGCATCATGTGGGTCTGGATTTATAAATCAGTAAATAATAAATGGAAAAAGGATGATGTTAATGGCAGGAACAATTACTGAAAAAATACTTGCCCGCCATATAGTAGAAGGCGAAGCAAGAGTTGGAAGTGAAGTGGCTTTAAAAATTGATAATACGCTAACTCAGGATGCAACCGGCACCATGGCTTATCTTCAGTTTGAAGCTATAGGTATAGACAGGGTAAAGACGCAATTCTCGGTTAGCTTTGTTGATCATAACACCTTGCAGACAGATTTCAAGAATGCTGATGATCATAGATTTTTAGAATCAGTAGCAAAGAGATACGGGTTATATTTCTCCAAGCCCGGAAATGGTATATGCCATCAGGTATTCCTGGAGCGCTTTGCTGTACCGGGCAATACTCTTATAGGTTCAGACAGTCATACTCCTACTGCAGGAGGCATTGGCTGTTTTGCTATGGGTGCCGGCGGACTTGATGTGGCCTGTGCAATGGCAGGAGCGCCCTTTAGAATTAAATATCCCAAAATTGTTGGCATAAAGCTCACTGGCAGGCTCAAGCCCTGGGTTTCAGCCAAAGACGTTATACTTACCGTATTGCAGAAAGTTGATGTGAAAGGTAATGTAGGAAAAGTATTTGAGTATTTTGGAGAGGGAGTGGCAACTCTCAGCGTGCCTGACAGGGCGACAATCACCAATATGGGAACGGAAACAGGCTGTACAACAAGTATCTTCCCGAGCGACGAAGTCACAAGAGAATTCTTGAAAGCACAGGGCAGGGAGAAAGATTTTGTGCCTTTGATGCCCGATGAGGATGCCACCTACGATGAGGTTATAGAGATTAATCTGTCTGAAGTAGAGCCTATGGTAGCCCTGCCTCACAGCCCCGGTCTGGTTGTGAGTGTAAGGGAAGCAGGTCCGATAAAGGTGGACCAGGTTGCCATAGGATCCTGCACCAACTCTTCATTGAGAGACTTGAAAATTGTGGCTAAAATACTGAAAGGCAAAACTATCTCTGAGAATTTGCATATGTTTATAAGCCCCGGATCACGCCAGGTGGTTGAACACCTTATAAATGACGGGGATTATGTTGACCTTGTGCGTGCAGGTGCAAGAATTATGGAAAATGCATGCGGACCATGTATCGGTATGGGTTGTGCACCTGCGTCCGGCTCTGTTTCAGTAAGAACATTTAACAGGAATTTCGAAGGCAGGAGCGGTACAAAGGATGCCAGGGTTTATCTTGTAAGTCCTGAAACAGCAGCAGCTACAGCACTTACAGGAAGATTGACCGATCCGAGGGATTTGGGTGAATATCCGGAGATTGAGCTTCCAAAGTCATTTATTATCAATGACAATATGATTATTCAGCCTTTACCTGAAGAGGAAGCCAAAAAAGTTGAGATTAAAAGAGGACCCAATATCAAGCCGCTGCCTTCATTTGATCCGATTTCTGATACTCTTGAAGGTAAAGTGCTGATTAAGGTTGGGGATAATATTACCACTGACCATATCATGCCGGCTGGAGCAAGAATATTACCTTTCAGGAGCAATATCCCGGAAATATCCAAGTTTGTATTTGAGGCTGTGGATCCTGAGTTCTATAACAAAGCCAGGGAGGCAAACGGAGGATTTATTATAGGCGGAGAAAACTACGGGCAGGGTTCCAGCCGTGAACATGCTGCACTTGCTCCTAAATATCTCGGAATCAAGGCTGTAATTGTAAAGAGCTTTGCAAGAATACATCTGGCTAACCTTATTAATTTCGGTATTGTACCGCTTACTTTCAAGAATCCTGATGACTATGATAAGATTGATGAAGGCGACAATCTGGAAATAAGTATTGGCGACTTGAAAGGGGACTGCATTCTTAAAAACCTGACCAAAAACCTGGAAATTGAACTTGAACACACTCTTTCCGATATGGATGCAGAAATTTTGAAGTGTGGCGGTAAACTTCCCTGGATTAAGGGCTCAAAATAAATAAAACTAATGAAAATATAAGGAGGATTTATTCAGATGTCTAAAATCAGGATGACCACACCACTTGTCGAGATGGACGGAGATGAGATGACACGTGTTATCTGGCAGTGGATTAAAGAAATGTTACTGGAACCTTATATAGATCTTAAAACAGAGTATTACGACTTAGGTCTTAAAAACAGGGATGCTACAGATGACCAGGTGACAATAGATGCAGCAGAGGCAACCAAAAAATATGGCGTTGCTGTTAAGTGTGCTACTATTACACCCAATGCAGAAAGGGTAAAAGAATATAATTTGAAACAGATGTGGAAAAGCCCCAATGGCACTATACGTGCTATTCTGGATGGTACAGTATTCAGGGAGCCCATAATTGTTAAAGGTATCGATCCTTTTGTAAGGACATGGAAGAGACCTATTGTAATTGCCCGTCACGCCTATGGTGATGTATATAAAAATGTTGAAATGAGTGTTACCGGCCCGGGTAAAGCAGAACTTGTGTGTACCGATAAATCCGGTAAAGAGACTCGTATGACAATTCACGATTTTGATGATGACGGCATTATTATGGGAATGCACAACACCCAAAAATCCATTGAGAGCTTTGCCAGAGCCTGTTTCAACTATGCTCTCGACAGAAAAATGGATTTGTGGTTCGCGACCAAGGATACAATTTCAAAGACATATGACCACAGGTTCAAGGATATTTTCCAGGACATTTATGAGGCCGAATACAGGGACAAGTTCGAAAAAGCAGGTATCACATATTTCTACACACTTATAGATGATGCTGTTGCAAGGGTTGTCCGTTCTGAAGGCGGTTTCATATGGGCGTGCAAGAATTATGATGGAGACGTAATGTCCGACATGGTAGCGTCAGCTTTTGGCAGCCTTGCAATGATGACATCGGTACTGGTTTCCCCTGAAGGCTATTATGAGTACGAAGCTGCGCACGGAACAGTAATGAGACATTATTACAGACACCTTGAAGGGCATGAGACTTCAACTAACTCTGTGGCTACCATATTTGCCTGGACAGGAGCTTTGAGAAAAAGAGGGGAACTCGATAATATCCCTGAGCTGTCGAAATTTGCTGACAATCTGGAAAAAGCCTGCAAGTTGACTATTGAGGAAGGTATAATGACCAAGGATCTGGTTGCGCTTTCAGTTCTTGAAGACAAAAAAGCAGTAAACACCAAGGATTTCCTCATCGAAATAAAGAAGCGTCTGGATAAACTTTGTGAAGCATGATCCATAAGGATACTGCAAATCCATAACAGACTTTTATATACGGACAGCTGCTCTGCCAATAGTCGGACAGCTGTCTGTTTTATTGCTCTTGATTTGTCGAAAAGTGCAAAAAATCCTTCTTGTGTGCTTCTTGTGCAAGTTGATAATTTGCAATTTTTAAAAATAAAAATTGCAAATCCCTATTGACTTGATCTGTCATATTGTATAAAATAGAACGAAATTACGCTGTATACGCGCTGTACCTGTATAACAGGTTAATATACATAATATTGTCTGATTTTTAACATTCTTTTAAGATAATTCATATTCATATTTTAAATAAAAATAGGGGAGATATAGATGGACATGAAACTGACACAGGCAGACATTACTAACTACTTTAATATTATGGGTGAAAAGGTGGAAATTAAAAACAGATTTATGCCTGATGTATACAGCAAGTATAATGTCAAGCGAGGTCTTAGAAATGGTGATGGAACAGGAGTTCTGGTCGGCCTTACCGAAATAGGGGATGTTCATGCATATATCTATGATGATTATGAAAAGATACCCGTTGAAGGGCGGCTCTTATACAGGGGAATAGATATTTATGATTTCTGTGATGGTTTTCTTCAGGATAATAGATTTGGTTTTGAAGAATGTGTCTATCTGCTCCTGAATGGAGAACTTCCTGACAGACGGGAGCTTGAGAGATTTACTGAAATTTTGGGTTATCACAGGAATATACCTGACGATTTTGTAAGGGCAAATATTTTGAATGCACCTAGTTGTGATATAATGAATCAGCTTGCCCGTCTTGTTCTTGTTGTATATTCCTATGATAAAGATGCTGATAATACAAGCATCTCCAATCTCCTAAGACAGAGTATAAATTTAATTGCCAAATTTCCTATAATGGCTGCTTACGGATATCAGGCAAAGGCACATTATTTGGAAGGAAAGAGCCTTTATATACATAATCCAAGCCCTGAACTGAGTACTGCTGAAAATATCCTTAGACTTTTACGTCCTACAGGGGAATACACTGAACTTGAGGCCAAGGTGCTCGATCTGGCTCTGGTGCTCCATGCAGAACATGGAGGAGGAAACAATTCAACCTTTGCTGCCCGTGTGGTATCTTCATCCGGTACAGATATATATTCGTCGGTGGCAGCCGCCATCGGAAGTTTAAAAGGTCCTAAACATGGCGGAGCAAACAATAAAGTAGTAGGAATGATGAATGAACTTAAGAAAGAGGTTAAAGATTGGGGCAGTGACCAGGAAATCTGTAATTATATAGAAAAAATAGTGAGAAAACAGGCCTTTGACCACTCAGGCCTGATATATGGCATGGGCCATGCTGTTTATACATTGTCTGATCCGCGCTGTGTCCTGTTGAAAGAACAGGCCAAAAAACTTGCAAAGCAGATGGGACGGACAGATGAATTTGAACTATATCAGAAGGTAGAAAAACTTGCACCTGTGATTTTCCGGGAAATAAGAAACATTGACAAGCCTATGTGCGCCAATGTGGATTTTTACTCTGGCTTTGTCTACGATATGCTTGGTATTCCTGTGGAGATGAATACTCCAATTTTTGCAGTGGCCCGGATTGCAGGCTGGTGTGCTCATATTATAGAAGAACATTTGAACGGGGGCAGAATTATAAGACCGGCATATAAAAACATTAAAAAGAATGTGGAATATGTGCGCCTGAGTGATAGGTAAAAAGACTTTGGATATTTAATCAAAGATAAAAATAATAAATAATTTATAAAGATAATTTAATTTAAATCTAATATTAAGCTCCAGGTAATATGCTATAATCTTGGCAATTAATAAAAAAATCTGAGGGAATATGAAAAAGTCCAAAGTTTTTTTTGCCATAATAGTAGCAGTTGTAATGTTCAATATTATGGCCCCCCATTCCAAAGCCGAATTTACCTATCAGTTTGAGCCTGAAGCCTGGCAGCTGCACAGACTCGGTTTGTTTGCGGGAGCATCAGTTCATACCTTTAATCCTGATCTGGGTGCTCCTTTGACACGGCAGGTCGGAGTTACACTTCTGCTTAATTTTTTCGGGAAAAGATCCGATGTTGAGGCAATGACGCCATCTGAGATATCAGGTTTACTTTCAAAATACAAGGACCAGTCGGAAATTTCTGAATGGGCAAGACCGTATCTGGCTTATGCGGTGAAAACTGGAATGGTGGTAGGAACCTCAGGCGATACAATCAGTCCCAATAATGTACTGGATGGCTATTCCCTGGCTGCCTTGATTTTGCGGCAATTAGGTTATGTGGTCGACAGGACCAACTTCACCCGTTCCCTTGAACTGCTCAGTAAAGTGGGTGGGATAGCTGCAAATGAGGTTGGACTTTTTAATAAAAGCCGGCTTTTAAAAGACCATGGAGTCGGAATGATTTATACTGTTCTTTTTGCAAGTACTGCCGATGGGCAGAAAGTAGCCGAGAAACTCATAGAATCCGGATATATTTCTGTTGATAAAGCCGTAGCATATAATCTTGCCAGCTATACCGGAGATGGGTGTGTTGAAATTAAAGACCCGAGTGCAGCAAAAAGACCTTCTTTGTACGATCAAATCTATTATGGAATTTATGAAGCTCTTGCAAACTTTGAAACTTATCTGAGCTTGCCTGAAAGTTCATATACCGACACTCCGCAAAAGGTATTCAAGCTTATTGAAAGATGTTTGCGGGAAAATCCTGAGCTCCTTTACTATTCAGGTTGCATTTATTTTTCTGATGGCACTGTCAAGCTTCAATACAGCAAAGATTCCATTACCGGTATCAGGCACCAAAATGCGCTAAAGCAGAGAATCAAAGAGATAGTTACAAAAGTAGTTGCACCCGGGATGTCCGAATACGAAAAAGAATTGGCTTTACACGATTATTTGATAGAGAACTGTAAATATGACAGAAGGAGCTATGAAAACAAGGAGATACCTCAGGAATCATTCAATGCTTATGGAGCTTTGTGTCTGGGTACTGCTGTATGTGAAGGTTATGCAGAAGCTATGAAACTTCTGCTGAACAGAGCAGGCGTTGAATGTCATATTGTTACCGGGGTCTCAAAGGGGGAGCGGCATGCCTGGAATATCGTGAAAATAGATGGTGAGACATATCATCTGGATGCCACTTATAACGATCCGGTAATGCTTGATGGAAGGGATATAATCAGGTATCACTATTTCAATCTGAGTGACGAAGAAATTGAAACAGACCACGAATGGGACGAAACACTATATCCTTCATGTAATTCAACCAGGTACAACTATTATGTATATAATTCCCTTATAGTATCAGATACTCATGAGTTTATCAGAAGAGCTGTGGAGGAAGTCAATGCCGGAAACACAAAACTGACTTTCAGGATACAAAATGCTGAAGGTTTCGATTATGTTTCTGCCGTCAGGGCGGTTTGCAACAGGCTGTACAGAAAATGTTCCGTAACTTTTAACGAGGCATTTGGCATTGTGGATATGGTGTTCTGATAAAAGAAAAACCGTTCCCGGAATGACGGTGGAACGGTTTTTCCTAATTCATTGAGAAAGTTATTTAATCCTCATACCCGTTGGGGTTATTTGTCTGCCATCTCCATGCATCCTCGCACATTTCATCAAGACCTTTTTCAGCAACCCAGCCGAGTTCCTCACGGGCTTTTGACGGATCTGCATAACATATGGCGATATCTCCCGGCCTTCTGGGCATTATTTTGTATTTTATGGGCTTTCGGCATACCCTTTCAAAACTTCTTACCATTTCCAGCACACTGTAACCTTTGCCAGTACCAAGATTGTATGTCAGCACTCCCTTACCATTCTTAAGCTTTTCCAGAGCCTTAAGATGCCCTTTTGCCAGATCAACGACATGAATGTAATCCCTGACTCCCGTTCCGTCAGGGGTGTCATAGTCATTGCCATAAATGGGCAGAAAATCAAGCTTTCCTACAGCCACTTGTGTAATATACGGAACCAGATTGTTGGGTATTCCTATTGGATCTTCGCCTATTCTGCCGCTTTTATGTGCACCGACAGGATTAAAGTATCTTAAAATCACAATGTGCCATAAATTATCGGACACATAAAGATCCCTGAGAATTTCCTCTATCATCAGTTTCGTCCTGCCATAGGGGTTTGTGGCTGAGAGGGGAAAGTCTTCCTTTATCGGTACAGTCTCCGGCTTGCCATACACAGTGGCTGAAGAACTGAATACCAGTTTTTTTACCCCATATTTTCGCATGGTGTCGCATAATATCAAAGTTCCAACTATGTTGTTGTAGTAATACTCAAGGGGCTTGGATACTGATTCTCCCACGGCTTTAAGTCCTGCAAAATGTATGACTGAATCTATTTTTTCTTTCCTGAATATGTCTTCAACAGCATCCCTGTCCAATAAATCGGTTTGATAAAAAGTAAGTTTCCTGCCTGTTATTTCTTCAACTCTGTCCAGTGAATTTTTTGAAGAATTAATAAGATTATCAATGACAACCACGTCATAGCCTTCATTCAGCAGTTCAACACAGGTGTGGCTTCCAATGTATCCTGCGCCTCCTGTAACTAAAACAGCCATATCTGTATACCTCCCTGATTTCCTATCATTGCCGTCATGGTCGATATTTGTTCACAATCTCATGCATTATATCAAACTTTTCCTCCATATCGGACACAAGTTTGAACTGTGTGCGGCACCTGTCAAGATTATGATCTTCCCTGTGAATTCTGAAATATATGTCCCCTTCAAGGTAATCGGTGAGAAAACGGATGCCGCATTCATAGGTCATTAGTTTTGCACCCATAGGAAGCATATCAATTTCATTATCGGTCAGACTTCCCTCGGTGCCCTCAATAAATCCTTTGACATAGGCTTTGTATAACTCGAGACTGAAATTGACTTTTGACAAGTCTTTCTCGTCTTCGGCCCCTGTAGTGGCGCCGAATCTTATCGAATCACCGAAGTCATATACTGAAAGTCCCGGCATTATAGTATCGAGATCAATTATGCATAATGGTTTATTGGTATTTTTATCAAAGAGTATATTGTTAAGTTTCGTATCATTATGGGTAACTCTTAGAGGTAATTCGCCCTTTTTCTGCTTTTCCAGAAGTATACCGACTTCAGATTCCCGGGCGAGAGCAAATTCAATTTCTTTCTGAACATTTTTTACCCTGCCGCATATATCAGTATCTATGGCCCTTTTAAGGTTTTCGAAGCGGACTGGTGTGTTATGAAAGTCTTTTATGGTTTCGTACAGTGTATGGGCAGGATAATCTGATAGTAGTCTTTGAAAATTGCCAAAGGCAAAGGCGCTTAAATAAAAATCCTCAGCCCGATTGACCAGATCGTAGCTCACGGTATTATCAATAAACAGATAACTTCTCCAGTAGCTGCCTATACTGTCTTTATAATAGCTTCTTCCGTCCCTGAGAGGTACTATATTCAAAGTCTCTCTCTCAGGATCTCCGCCATTTTTTATTATTTTGCCCCTTAAAAAGGAAGTAATGCTGACAATATTACTCATAAGCTGTTCAGGGTTTTTGAAGACTTCATGATTAATTCGCTGGAGAAGATATTTTACTGTCGCGTTATTATTCAGCCTGCAGACCACAACAAAAGTGTCATTGATATGCCCGTTCCCATATCTGTAATATTCAACGGGCGTTCCCTGGTAGTCCATTTGACTGATAGCTTCCTCAATTTTTGCACAGGCTTGTTCTCTTGTCATTGTTTGCCCTCCCTGGATATGGTAATTGTTACTCCCAAAGTTTCTTCGGATAAATCCCTTTTTTTCTGAGCTCCGCTATAGCCGATACAACTAATTCCTTGTCTTCTTTGTATGTAACGCCGTACCATTTGTCCGGTGATTTCAGTACCCTGACGGTTGCCTTTTTCTCCTTGAGCAGTTCTCCGACCACATCGGGCAGGAAATACTCGCCTTTAAACGGATTTGTTGCCAGAGTATCTTCAAGAAATACAGGAAACCTGTTGTTCAGCTCATTTAATATACTTTTTGTAAACCCCCACAAATTCATTGATACAAGGGTGTCTTCCGGGATGAATGTCCAGTTGGTTCCTCCATCTTCGGTATATGCAGGCTGATTGTCTATCTTTTCAATTCTGGTTCTTTCCTTGATATTTATCAGATAACCGTCAGGACTAACTGTACATACACCTCTTGCCACATGTCCATGATCTGTGAGTGTGTTCTTGATGGCGTATCCCACCATGCAATACCGGTATTTGTCATCATCATGAGAATTTGAAAGCCAGTCATATATCAATTTGAAGGAATTATTTCCGTAATAGTCATCGGCATTTATAACCGCGAAGGAGCTGTTTAACTTGCCCATACAGCTTAAGACCGCATGACCGGTGCCCCAGGGCTTGACCCTTCCTTCCGGTTTTTTAAATCCTTCGGGAAGATTGTCAAGATCCTGATATACGTATTCAACCTGAACATGTTTTTCAAGCCTGTCTCCTATTCGCTCCCTGAAATCTGCCTCAATATCCCGGTTGATAATGAACACAATCTTCTCAAAACCGGCTTGTACGGCATCATAAACAGAATAGTCTATTATCAGATGATTCATGTCATCAATCGGATCAATCTGTTTAAGCCCGCCATATCGGCTTCCGATACCTGCTGCCATAATAGCCAATACTGGTTTTTCCATCGGCTCAACTCCTTGATAAATTGGTTGGTATCCTGCGATTTGTCATCAGTTTAACTTCATACCAATTATATACTGATTTAAAAGATAAATATTTATCGGAAATTGCATTTAATTTATACTTTTTTGGGAAACAGGGGATTTGACTGGACCATTGAAACAAACTGCGGCAGCTGGCCTCAATTTGCTGTCATTTGCAAAAATAAGGGCCATGAGAATACCCGCTTTAAATGGTTATAAAGTTGTAATAGCCGCAATTGCCGGTCAAGGCTTTATAAATTTATGTATTAAATTTGCACGATTATTTTGAATATATTATAATTATTTAAACAAAATTCATTAATAGTACATGATGAGTAATATGGTAAAATAATCCTTTAAAATGGACAATGGGTATATTATGGGCAGTTATTATGAACCTCTGACTTTAAAACAGGAGATTGTCATTGAGAAAATTGTTACAATTCACTATTTCGAATATACCAGTGATTTCTTTTTTCCCGGAGAACTGCATGATTTCTGGGAATTTCTGTTCGTGGACAAGGGAGAAATCGATGTAGTCGCCGATACAAAATCATTTACATTAAAAAAGGGCGAACTGATTTTTCATAAGCCAATGGAGTTTCATAGCCTTAAGGCTAATGGGGTTATAGCCCCTAACCTGGTTGTAATGGCTTTTGCATGCAATAGTCCTGCCATGAAGTTCTTTGAAGATAAGATTCTTCGTGTAGGTGACGATGAACGCAATATAATGGCGGATATTATCAGCGAAGCCAGGAATGCATTTATATCGCCTCTTGATGATCCAAATCTCAAGAAACTTGAGAGAAACGAAAGCAATCCACTGCTCGGAAGTGAACAGATTATAAAAATCAGTCTTGAAAAAATGCTTATACAGATGCTACGGAAAGGTGAAAAAAAAGAAAATTACAAAAAAATCACTTCTTCAATAAAAGAAAAAGCCGAACAGGAAATTTTCAACAAAATCATACTGTATTTAGAAGACCATATCAGTGAGCAAATAAGCGTAAAGGAACTGTGCAGGATATTCAATATAAGTTATTCTTATCTTCAGAAGCTCTTCAAGAAAAAAACGGGCGGGGGGGTAGTAGAGTATTTTGGCAGAATTAAAATCGAAAAAGCAAAGGAATACATAAGGGAAAAAACGTACAATTTCACAGAAATAGCCCAAATGTTGGGGTACAGTTCAATACATTATTTTTCCCGCTGTTTTAAAGCAGTTACAGGAATGACCCCAACCGAATATGCCACTTCAGTAAAAATCCGATCAGAAAATCTCCGGGAATTTTGGATATAGAATCATAAATCAGTATTCATCGTTTGCTTTTTTCAAGCATTTCTTTTCTGTACTCCAACGGTGTTTGCCCGACTGCTTTCTTGAATGTTTGAGAGAAATACGACTGGGATGAAAAACCTACAATGCTTGCAATCTGAAGGACCGAGAAATTGGTTGTTTCAAGAAGGCGCTTGCTTTCCTCTATTCTTTTCTGATTCAGATGATGGGAGGGATACCATAACACTCGTTGAAGCTGTGGGACAAATAATATTTGTTCAAATGGCAGAAGGCCGCCAGAGTATCCAAAGTAATATCATCCTTGAAATTTTTGTCTATGTATTCCTTTACGCGTTTGCATTCATAATTGCTTCTGACATATGAAGTGGTTGTCAGATCATATGTTATGTGTTTCTTGATTAATCTCAGGAAAATGTCGAGCAGATTCTGACAGGCAGCTTTCGGCTGTTTTTACATCCATAAGTATTCGTAAAAAGATTATGACCGCATTTATCGTTCCGGTTATGCTGATTGTTTTTCTGGGCTTGTTTTCCTACAGGATGGCAGCTTCAGAAATAAAAAAACAGGCCGTAATCTCTGCTGAAACACTTGTGAGGGGACAAGGAGAATACCTCAGTTTACTCGCTTCCAGCATCAGAAACGTTTCTGACCAGATTATCACAAACAGCGACATAAGCAGGTATTTCAGCAATATTGACAAAGGTTTGATGGGGTCGGAGGCTTTCAGTCTGTCAAACACTATAAACAAAAGCCTTAATTCAATAATTATCGGAAATGATAATATCAGGTCTATTACAATAATAGGCAGGACTAAAGCAATAAGTACAGACTCAAACATTGATGCAAAGCTTCTTTCTGAAATTGATACCACAAGAGTTTATCAGCTGGCTGCTGAGGCAGAAGGCAGCCCGGTATGGGTTGGACGGGCAGAGTTTATGCCTGAAAGTACACTGATATGTGCCCGGGTACTAAAGAATAACCTGCAAAATGATGTAGCCGGACTCATGCTGATTGATATAAAGCCTGAAATTATCCAGGGTTTGCTGGACAATCTGAGACTTGGGGAAAGAAGCAGTCCTCATCTGATTATTGACGGAGTTGATCTTGGTGACGGGTATCTTGTTGAAAACAGTTATTATCAAAGAATACTGTCTGCCGGGGATTTCTTCGGATCGGATATTATAGCACACAATGGCAATAATCACCTGATAGTGTATAGCAAGCCAATGGATAACAGTTTTATATTGGCAACAATGCTTCCGTTAAAAGACCTTTTGTCGGGATCGTACAGTATTCTTGTCATAACACTGGCTATAATGATACTTGCTGTTGCCGTCTCAGTATGTACGGCTGTGACTATTTCACGGAATATGGCTGCCACCATAAAAATCATTTCCCACTCGGCTGAGCAGGCTGCCCGGGGAGATCTTACCACAATTCCGACAACAAAGCGGCGTGATGAATTGGGCAAACTTACCGTAAGTATAGGCATTATGATAGAGAAAATGCGTGAACTTATAGGCTGGACTGCAATAAGTGCCCGAAATGTTGCAGAGACTTCCGTTGAATTGTCAGTGTCAACAAAGGATATTGTCGTTTTGTCAGAAAATATTACTAAAACCATGGATGAGATTGCAACAGGCGCAGGGCAGCAGGCACTGGATGCAGAAAACGGATACAATAAAGTTATGGTCCTTGCCGACAAAATCAGGGATGTAAGAGACAATGCAATGCATATGAACGATATGTCTGTCAAAACAATGGAACTAACGGATTTAGGTCAATCAGCCATAAAAAACCTTGAGTCGAAAACAAAGCAGACAAATTCCATTGTGCAGGATATTTTGAATGATATAAACGCTCTTGACAACCAGTCTAAAATAATCGGCCAGATTATAAAGGTCATTACCAAAATATCCGATCAGACAAATCTTCTTGCTTTAAATGCAGCAATTGAAGCTTCAAAAGCGGGAAAGACGGGATACGGATTTTCAGTTTTGGCGGACGAAATCCGTAAACTTGCTGAACAGACCAAAATGTCAGCACAGGAAATATTCGGCATAATGAATGTGGTAAGAAAGCAGACACAAGAGACTGTCAGAAAAGCCCGGTTGACTGAAGAAATACTTGCTTCCCAGAATGTGGCGCTTCATAAGGCAATTACCTCATTCAATTCAGTCTCGGAAGCACTTCAGGATTTTGTTACCAGACTTATGAATGTTTTGGAAATGATCGGTCAGATTGATACTTACAAAAGTGAAGTAATTAATTCCATACAGAACATTTCGAGTGTAACTGAACAAACGGCTGCTGCCACACAAGCTGTGAATTCTTCGGTTGATCTTCAGCTGTCCAAATTACAGATGCTGCTTACCGAAGCAGAAAAGCTCAAAGATGGGTCACAAAAACTTAATGAGGCCATCAAAAAATTCAAAGTTTAGCTGCTGATTATTCGAGAAAAGTTGACAATCAGACAGGGAAAAAGACATATCCCTGTATTCAAACTTATAAAAATGAATTTTTTACTGGAACAATGTAGAGAATTTGGTACCATGAAATACTTCAGCAACATATCTAAAAATCTAAGCAATAATGATATTGAATTAGTGTAGTTCTAATAAATATAATCAAAATAAAGAACAAGAATTATAAAGGAGGATATGTTCATGAAGAAAATATTATGGTTACACAGAGACGGATATCTATTGGGAAAAAGCAAAAAAAGCAGACGTGAACAAGGACGGACAGGTCAATATTGAGGATATGACGATGATAGCTCTGACTTTAATCAGATAATCATGAATGAACAGATAAGCATTGAAATTGCAATTTTTTCAGCGGGCCGCCCGTTTTTTCCGGACAGCCCGCTTTGCGTTATCTGCGTTTTTCCTTTATATTTGCTTAATTCAAGTTCTGTGATAAAATAAAAAAATAGTCATAAGTAAACGTACGAGGTGTTCTGTTTGTATCTGAAATCCATAGAGATACAAGGCTTTAAATCTTTTTCCGATAAAATAGTTTTACAATTCGATAAAGGCATTACAGCAGTTGTCGGTCCCAACGGCAGTGGCAAGAGCAATATTGCAGACGCTGTGCGCTGGGTTTTAGGTGAGCAAAGTGCAAAAACACTGCGCGGCACCAAAATGGAGGACGTTATTTTTGCTGGGACTCAGTACCGAAAACCGGTGGGATTTGCTTATGTCGCCATCACTATTGACAATTCCGACCGTATTCTTCCCATAGACTACGAGGAGGTCACGGTCTCAAGACGTATATATCGTTCAGGAGAAAGTGAGTATTGTCTTAATAAAACTCAATGTCGGCTTAAGGATATACAGAGACTTTTTATGAATACCGGTGTAGGTAAAGAGGGGTATTCTATAATAGGTCAGGGTCGTATTGATGAAATACTAAGTACAAGATCGGAAGAAAGGCGGCTGGTGTTTGAAGAGGCGGCTGGTATTACCAAATACAAAGCCCGCAAAAAAGAAGCTGAAAAAAAGCTTGAAAACACCAAACAGAATATTTTGCGTATAACTGATATTCTTACTGAACTTGAAACCCAGTTAGGTCCGCTGGAGCAGCAGGCCGAAACTGCCAGGAAGTACATAGAATTGAGCAATGAACTGAAAGTAAACGAAGTAAGTCTGTTTCTTGATACAATTGACAAGTTGAAGGTTAAAATAGAAGAAATTGATGACAAAATAATGATCATAAAAGATCAGATAGAGGAAGAAAATTCAAAGATCGAGATTATCAGGAACAATAATCGAAGCAAGAACGAATACCTTGAAAAAAGAAAGAAAGAGCTTGAAAGCCTTAAACAGACTGTTCACAGGTTAGAAACAGAAATAGAGAAAAGCAGTGGACAGATAAAACTGTGTGAAGAAAAAATTAATCACCTTACATCCAATAATGAGAATTTCGGTCAGGATATAGTAAGCATCAAAGAGCGTATTAATCAGATAGAGGATGAAATCAGCAAGAAACAGAAACGGATTAATCAGCTGGAGAAAGATAATGAATATTTTTCTGCACTTTTGAAAGAGGCCACCAGCAGACTAAATGAGATTCTTGCCCGTCTTGATGAGGGAGAACGCCTGATAGAAAAAACCAAGCAGGACATAATGGACAAGCAGGATGTGCTTTCAGATCTGAAGATTAACCTTAATAATCTTTTGAACAATCTGGACAATTACAGGGAAATTCAAAAGAAATTAAGGGATGAAATCCGCCAGTCCATATTGGAAAAAGACCGGGAAAATATGAAGAAAGAAGATCTCGATGCATCCTTGAGGGAATTTAGAAACCAAATTAGTATTTCCAAGGATTGTCTGGCACAGCTGGAGCAGGAGAAAGCCAAAACTCAGAAAGTTTATGATGAACAAAAAAGAAAACTCGATCAGATCAGGCAGGGCATAAGCTCCATGCAGTCCAAATATAAAGTGCTCAGTGACATGGCAGACAGAATGGAGGGCTACAGCAATAGTGTCAAAGCTGTAATCAGACTTTCGGAAAATGGCGGAATAGAAGGTATACATGGTGCTTTAATCCAGCTTATAACCGTGGACAAACGTTTTGAGACTGCCATAGAGGTTTCCCTGGGCGGAGCTTTGCAAAATATCGTTACCGAAGATGAATATTGTGCCAAAAAGGCTATAGAATATTTAAAGAAAAACCGGCTTGGAAGGGTTACTTTTCTGCCCAAAACAAGTATAAAGCCAAGGACTCTTGATAGTAATGTACTGTCTAAAGTAAGAACTATGAAAGGTTTTGAAGGCGTTGCCTCTGATAAGGTAAGCTGTGACAAACAGTACAGGGAGATACTGCAATACCTTTTGGGCAGGACTGTCATTGTCGACAATATGGATTCTGCCATAGAAATGGCCAGATATTTTAATTATTCTTTTCGTATTGTAACCCTTGACGGAGAGATACTCAACAGTGGCGGATCAATGACTGGCGGCAGCTCCGGAAACCATTCCACAAGTCTGATAGGACGAAGCCGGATTATCAGAGAGTTGAAAGAAAATATTGATAAAATG
This sequence comes from Clostridiaceae bacterium, assembly GCA_012521615.1. Taxonomy (GTDB): domain Bacteria; phylum Bacillota; class Clostridia; order DSM-8532; family DSM-8532; genus DTU059. Next base: position 35,299 of record JAAYMA010000094.1, read on the forward strand.
ACTCTTCAGGAGCAAAAGGTTGTTCATGAGATTAAAGAACTTGAAAGTAGTCTCAATTCAATAGACAAAAATATTGAAGAAGAAAGAAAAAATCTTTCTGATCTTGAGCTAACAAGACTGAGGGATGAAAGTCATATTGCCCAGATAGCCGAGAATGTCCGAAAACTATCGGCTAAAATAGAAATGGATAAACAGCAGGATGCTGAAATAGAAAAACAGACTGCAGATCTGGAGGCAGAAAGCCAACAAATCAGAATTCAGATAAAGAGTGTAGAGGATGAGATTGCTGAATTAAAGGAAAAGGTATTGTCCCATCAAACTCAAAACAGGGATGAGCAGCTTAAAAGAAATGAGCTGCACACAGATATAAACGATTACCGTGTTTCTGTCAATTCAATCCTCGAAAGTATTCAGCATGTAACTGAACAGATTGAGCAGCTTAATTCTGAAAAGATTAATATTCTGGAAAGCCTGGCTAGGCGCGAGGCTGAAAGGGAGCGTAATATTGAAAAAATTCATGACCTTAATGCCGAGATAGTTGGTTTAAATAAAAAGATTACCCAGTTAAAAGAAGAAAAGGTAGGAAAAGAACTGATCATTGAAGGCGTTCTGGAAGAAATACAGGTTGTGGAAGAAGAACTTTCAGGCATGCTTGATAAGGTTACTGATCACAATAATACTATAATAAAGCTTCAGGAAGAGCAGGGAAGACTTGATTCCAGAAAAGCAAAAATGGAAAGCGAGCTTGAAACTATACAAAACAGACTATGGGACGAGTATAACCTGACCTATGGGAATGCCCAGGATATGAAAATTGAAATCCAGAATCCCAGGGTTATTCAAGCCAGAATCAACGAATTAAAAGCTCAAATACGTGAGCTGGGGCCAGTAAATGTTGCTGCTATTGAAGATTTTGCAAAGACTAAAGAGCGATATGGCTTTATGAAAACCCAATATGATGACCTTATTAAGTCCCAGGAAAAACTTGAGCGGGTAATTCAGGATATAGTAAGGGTAATGAAGAAACAGTTTGTTGAGCAATTTGAACTTATTAACAAAAATTTCAGTATAGTCTTTAAAGAACTTTTTGAAGGGGGATATGCAGAAGTACAGCTTGCGGACAGTGAAAATGTCCTGGAAAGTGATATTGATATAATTGTACAGCCACCCGGCAAGAAGCTGCAGAATATGATGCTGCTTTCGGGCGGGGAAAGAGCTATGGTTGCAATTGCACTCATTTTTGCTATTTTAAGAATGAGACCTGCGCCTTTCTATCTTCTCGATGAAATAGAAGCTTCCCTTGACGATTCCAATGTTTACCGTTTTGCAGATTATCTCAGGAGGTATAAGGAACAGTCCCAGTTCATTGTCATTACCCACAGGAAGGGTACTATGGAAGCGGCTGATGTAATGTATGGGGTAACTATGGAGGAACATGGTGTTTCTAAAGTAATTTCTATGAAGATGGATGATAATATGCAAAGGGCAGATGCTGTTTGATCTTACATGATAAATCAACATTAATAAATAACTACTGAAAGGATAAATGTTTATGGCTAAATGGTTCAAATGGGAAAAATCAAAAGAAAAGGAATTAAAAGAAAAAGAATTAATGGATAACAATTCTGATGCGGCTGCTGAAGTTGAATTACCGACAGAGCAGGACAGAAGTGAAGATGAAGCATTGATAATAGAAGTATCTGAAAATAATCAATCTGATAAGAAGCAGGGTTTTTTTGACAGACTTAAAAGCGGACTTAAAAAAACCAGGGATTCTATTACCAATAAAATAGATCAGGTGCTTGTGAGTTTCGGAAAAATAGATGAGGATCTTTTTGAGGAGCTGGAAGAAGTTCTTATTATGTCTGATATGGGAATAGAAACTTCCCTTGAAATAATCTCTGAACTCAGAGAGACCGTCAAGAGAGACAAAATCACTGATACAGACGGTGTCCGCAAGGCCATAATGGAGATAATTTCTTCCAAGCTTGAAGATGAGAATACAGAGCTTAGAATTTCAACCAATCCATCTGTAATTGTGGTAATTGGTGTGAATGGTGTAGGTAAAACCACTTCCATTGGGAAAATTGCCAACCTCTTAAAACAGCAGGGTAAAAAAGTAGTTGTGGCAGCGGCCGACACTTTCAGGGCTGCAGCCATTGATCAGTTGGAAATCTGGACAAAACGGGCAGGGGTTCAGCTTATAAAACATACCGAGGGTGCTGATCCTTCAGCCGTTATATATGATGCCATACAACACTGCAAATCAAAGGACTGCGATGTTCTTATCTGTGATACTGCCGGAAGGCTCCATACTAAAAAGAATCTGATGGAAGAGCTGAAAAAGATATTCCGTATTATTCAGCGGGAGCTTCCCGATGCAGATGTAGAAACTCTTCTTGTACTGGATGCTACCACCGGGCAAAATGCTGTATCCCAGGCCAAAACATTCTCAGAGGTATCCCAGCTTACAGGCATTGTGCTGACTAAGCTTGACGGTACGGCTAAGGGCGGTATAGTAGTTTCTATAAAAAATGAGTTCAATGTTCCGGTAAAATTCATAGGTGTCGGTGAGCAGATGGAAGACCTCCAGCCTTTTGAGCCAAAGGAATTTGTAAAAGCTCTTTTTGACAATTGAGCTATTTTTCGTCATTGTGCTAAATTTTAAACTGCCATTTTGGCACCTTGTTAAAAAAATGACAAAATATATATTATTGTCTTGACTTTATAAAGGCACAAGAGTTATGATTATTTTAATAATTTAATAATCGGATGAAGATCGGGGGAGAGATGCAATTTTTTGCACACCGAAGGAGTAAATCTCTCAGGTAAAAAGACCTTGATCTGACGAACCTCTGGAGAGACCTTATAAAAGGCGCCGAAGGGGCAAGCCCGTTTAGGGTGACACTCTCAGGCAAAAGGACAGAGTAAACCCAAGCATATACATATTATGCTCAGCTGTCCTATTTTCATAAGGCTTAAAGGAGGTCAAACGCTATATAGTTTGGCTTTTTTGTTTCAGGGGACAAAATTTTAAGTATTGGATGTAAAAATTTTGTTTGAAGCCTGAATAATTTTTATGGGAAGGTCAGGAGGTAGTATTATGGCAAAAATAATTGTTACTGACAAGATGGCATCCAATGGTATAGACTATCTTAGAAGCAAGGGTTTTCAAGTTGATACACCCTTTGGTATATCTCATGATGAGCTGCTCGAAGTTATCGACCAGTATGACGGCATTATAGTACGAAGTGCAACAAAAGTCAGAAAGGACATTCTGGACCGCGGTGTAAATCTCAAGGTTGTAGGCAGGGCCGGAAATGGTGTTGATAATATAGATGTTGAGGAGTGTACAAGAAGAGGGATTACGGTTGTAAATACCCCTGAAGGAAATACCATGGCTGCTGCTGAGATGAGTGTTGCACTGATTTACGCATTATTCAGAAATATTCCCCAGGCATACCATGCAGCTAAAAATAAAGACTTCAGAAGAAGTAAGTTTGTCGGTGAGGAACTTGACGGCAAGACTGCCGGAATAATCGGTCTTGGAAAAATAGGTTCTGTTGTTGCCCAAAAATTAATGGGTGCCGGTATGAAAGTGATAGGCTACGATCCGTATATAACTGACGAGAGAGCTAAGCAGATCGGTGTTACCAGAGTTGAGACATTGGACGAACTTTTAGAGGTGTCAGATGTTATTTCCATACATATTCCCAAGACTCCTGAAAGCAAAAATCTGATTGGCAAACGTGAACTTGAACTGTGTAAAAAAGGTGTACGTATTATCAATGTCGCCCGTGGTGGTATGATTGACGAAAAAGCATTGTATGATGCAATTGTTTCAGGTCATGTGGCAGGAGCCGCACTTGATGTTCTGGAAGTTGAACCTAATTTCACAAAAGCACCTGAAGAACAGGACTTTCACAATCCTCTCCTGGATCTGGATCAGGTAATCATAACTCCTCACCTTGGTGCATCAACCAAAGAGGCTACAGTGAATTGTTCTTTGGGAGTTGCCAAAAATGTTGAGGCTGTCTTAAATGGAGAATTTGTTGCTGCTGTAAATATGCCGCCAGTTTCAGGAGATCTGGATGAGCTTAAACCGTATATAGATTTGGGTGAGAAACTGGGAGCCATTTATTATCAGACTGAAACAGAAAGAGTTCACAAAATAGAGGTTGTATACAGTGGCGATCTGGTGGATAAACCCACAAAAATGATAACTTTGGCCATAGTTAAAGGTTTTCTCTCTGTAGTCAGCGAATCTGAAGTAAATTATGTAAATGCACAGCTTAAACTCAATGAATTGGGCGTAGAGCTGGTTGAAAGCAAATCAAGTCAGCTTGAGAAATATACCAACCTGATAACTGTAAAATATCACAGGAAGAATAATACTGTCTCTGTTTCCGGTACTGTATTTGCCAAGGATGCAATTCGTATTGTGGACTTCTATGGCTACAAACTGGACTTTGAACCTACCAAATATGTGCTTGCCCTTCAGAACAAGGATGTTCCCGGCATAATAGGCAAGGTTGGAACACTCTTGGGAGAGAACAATATAAACATTGCCGCTATGCAATGGGGGCGTAAGGAAAGAGGCATAAAGGCCGTTTCATTTGTCAGTGTAGACAGTGAAGTGCCTGATGAAGTTTTGAATAAATTAAGAAAAATAGACGGAATTCTTAAGGCTTCGAAGATGAAATTTTAAACACCACGGCAGGCAGGTCGTTTTGCGACTGTCTGCCGTTATTAGATTAAGGATACAATCTTATTTATCTATAATGGGATTTTTAATACAGGAATACAGGAAATTTTCTTTGGTTTCCTGTATTATTTTATTAGAATAATTACCTGGAGGGATTTATTGATTGAAACAGAAAATTAGCCTGATTACTCTCGGGTGCCCTAAAAATCTTGTGGACAGCGAGATTATGCTGGGTACACTTAAGGAAGCAGGATTTGAATTAACTTCAGATTTGGATAAAGCCGGCATCATTATTATTAATACCTGTGCTTTTATTGGTGATGCCAAAGAAGAAGCGGTAATGACCATATTACAGGCGGCACAATATAAGGAGCAGGGCAATCTTAAATATCTGGTTGTTACAGGATGTCTGGCTGAAAGATATAAAGAGGAAATCCTGAAAGAAATGCCGGAAGTTGATATAGTTATCGGAACAGGAAGTATTGGCCGGATAGCTGAAATAATAGGTGATATTGAAGTAGAAAAATCACAAAAGGTATACGCTGATCTGCCTGATTCAGTAGACTATCTTGATTCTTACCGGATTTTAAGTGACAACTACCCCTATGCATATCTGAAAATCGCAGAGGGATGCAGCAACCATTGTACATACTGCATCATACCCAGCTTAAGAGGTCCTTACAGAAGCAGGACAATTGAGAGTGTAGCAAATGAGGCAGAATATCTGGCAGCCAGCGGTAAAAAGGAGATAGTCCTTGTTGCACAGGATGTTACCCGATATGGTATGGATCTGTACGGTAAACCTGAGCTTGTACAACTTGTTCAAAGGCTGAGTGAAATAGAGGGGATATTGAGGATCAGACTTCTTTATTGTTATCCTGAACTGATAAACGATGAGCTCATTGAAGAAATGAGGGTTAACCCTAAACTATGCAGATATTTTGATATTCCTTTGCAGCATATTTCAGATAAAATACTTAAAGCTATGGGGCGCCGGGGGACAAAGGAACACATTGTGAAACTTCTGGAAATGATCAGGGAAAGGATACCTGATGCCGCTATAAGAACTACTTTTATAACAGGTTTCCCCGGGGAAACCGAAGAAGATTACAAAGAGCTATATAATTTCGTGGAAGAAAACAGATTTGAACATCTTGGAGTATTCGCATATTCCAGGGAAGAGGGAACACCGGCATTTAAACTTAAGGGACATTTACCAGAAAAGGTTAAAGAAGAGCGCCGAAACAAAATAATGGAACTTCAGCAAAGAAAAATAGAGCAATATAATAGTTCACGAATTGGTCAGATTTATGATACAATGATTGATGGTGTAGCAGAGGATGGCATTTTTTACATAGGCCGTTCCTATGCCGAAGCACCTGAAATAGATCCGGTTATATATCTTACATCAGCCGAGCCATTGGAGATTGGAACTGTTGTGCCGGTAAAGATACTGTGTGCAGATGGATATGATTTAATCGGAGAAGTTCAGTTTGAAAATACTTAAGAAATGGTGGCAATAAGTATGAATCTTCCTAATAAAATTACTATTTGCAGAATTATTGCAACACCAGTGTTTTTGTTCTTTCTCGTACCGGGTTGGTTCGGGCAGTTTTTAGGAATTAACCAGTGGGGAAGGTATGCGGCGGCGGCCATTTTTGTTTTTGCAGCCTTAACAGATATGCTGGATGGAAGACTGGCCCGCAAATATAATATGATATCCGAACTGGGCAAGTTTCTGGACCCCATTGCGGATAAGCTTCTGGTTACATCAGCCTTGATAGCTTTAATCAGCACTGATAACTTGTCAGTCTGGATTGTATTTATAATTGTGGCCAGAGAATTTATAGTTTCAGGTTTAAGGCTTGTAGCTGCATGTAAGGGTGTTGTAATTGCGGCAGATAAATGGGGAAAACTGAAGACTATAGTCCAGATAATAGCTATTGTAGCTATTTTACTGAATAATTATCCTTTTTCACTTATATCAGACTTTCCTTTTGGTATGGTATTTATGTACATTGCTGTTGCTTTGACAATTATTTCTGGTGTAAATTATATTGTTAAAAATTACAGATTATTATCGAACAAATGGTCAATTGAAAAAGTAAACTCCGGTTTGTAAAAGTAAATTCCATAGAGTCAGTCAGATCAGAAAACATCTGCGTTTCGAGTGATTTCAGATAGTTTACTTTACACTAATTAGTAACAAACATGTA
>JAAYMA010000095.1 GCA_012521615.1 Clostridiaceae bacterium
AGGTCTGCACTTATATCTGCAGTTTTGGTAAAAATACCACCGCCAGCTTTTGCGAAAAGTGCAAGAGAACTGGCACCAAAGCTGAAGCCCAGAACTGCACTTGCATCTCCGGTCAGGACCAATATCAAAGTTACACCGAGTAAACTTGTTCCCACTACTGCCATACCCATTACCGCACCGCCGCGGAAACCTGTCATAAATGCGGGTTTGATTCCTTTTTGAGCTGCTTCGGCAGCTTTAACATTGGCGATAGTAGCAATCTGCATTCCTATTTTACCTGCCAGTGCCGACAAAATGGTACCGACAATATAGGAAGCAGCCATCCAGATATTTTCAGAAACACTTCCAACCCATATAGGTCTTGGGAGGAATACTAAAATTATGATTGCCGCCACTGCTGTAAAACGTGCCAGAATAATATATTCACGTTTTAAAAATGTATTGGCTCCACGTCGAATATATTCGCCGATTTCAGCAATACGGGCATTGGAAGAAGGTTGTGATTTAACCCAGGTGTATAACCAGCCTGCAACACCAAGGGCTAATGCAGAAATAAGGATTGCAATTACTTGAATTGCCTGTGCTGTGATTTGCATTCAAAGACCCCCTTGAATTTATAGTAATATTGAAAAAAATTTCCTATAAATTCTACTACTTTTACACTTGACATTCAATATTTACTATTAATTACCTATAAAATATTATTGCGGAAATTGCTGTAAGTTATTAATAATACACAAATAAATTCGACATTACCGATAATAACTTTCAGTAATTCTTGATGTTGTGGAATATGAATAAATCGAAAAAATAGAATATGTATTTAAATTTGTTGATTTTTTAAAGATAAAGCAACATAATAAAAAGCAATAAAATTAAGTTGTGAACAGGTGAGAATATGTTACATGAATTTTCAAGAACTGAACTGTTAATAGGTAAAAAAAGCCTTGAAATATTAAAAAAAAGTAAAGTAGCCATATTCGGCGTAGGCGGAGTTGGTTCTTTTGTGGCAGAAGGGTTGGTCCGCGCAGGGGTTGGAAATTTTGTTCTGGTAGATGATGATCTGGTATGCACTACAAACATTAACAGACAAATACATGCAACAAGCAAAACTGTTGGGAAACCCAAGGCAGAGGTAATGAAAGAAAGGATTTTGGAGATAAATCCAAAGGCCAAAGTTGAAGTGCACAAAAAATTTTATCTGCCCGAATGTGCAGAAGAGTTAATCAAAGATGATTATGACTATATTGTTGATGCGGTCGATACCGTAACAGCCAAGATAGATCTGGCAGTGCAGGCAAAAAAACGCAATATCCCGATTATAAGTTCAATGGGAGCCGGAAATAAACTGGATCCAACTCGTTTTGTTGTAACTGACATTTATAAGACAACGGTGGATCCACTGGCTAAGGTTATGCGAAGTGAACTGCGCCAGCGCAATATTGATTCGCTGAAGGTTGTGTTCTCTACAGAACCGCCAATAAAACCCATAACTTCTGAAGATGCAAGCTGCATGAAACACTGCATATGTCCGAAGGGAAGCCAAAGAACATGTACAGTCAAACATCAAATTCCCGGCAGTGTTTCATTCGTGCCGTCAGTAGTTGGTCTTATCATCGCGGGAGAGGTAGTAAAGGATTTGATTGGATATAATAAACATGAAACAAATGGTTAATGATTTAAAAACTGTAAATTTTTGTGTTGACAGGGGATTGAGTTTAGATATATAATTCATATAAAACATATAGGGATAATATGAATTAGGATGAGGAGTATATGAAAATTTCGACAAAAGGACGTTATGGATTAAGGGCTTTGGTAGATCTGGCTGTGCATTCCAGTGGCGAATGCCTGGCATTGAGCTCCATAGCAGAACGGCAAAATATATCAACAAACTATCTGGAACAGGTTTTTTCAGCTCTCAGAAAGGCTGGTTTGGTCAAAAGTATTAAAGGGGCACAGGGCGGTTATTATCTTGCCAAGGAACCTTCTGATATCAAAGTAGGGGATGTTTTAAGAGTTCTGGAAGGAAAACTGTCAATTGCAGAAAATGCAGAAGAGAAGATTATGGATCAAAAGAGTGTACAATACTGCTTAAAAGTTATGGTTTGGGACAAAATAGAGGAGCGCATTATTGAAACCGTTGACTCGATAACACTTGAAGATCTGGTAAATGAGTATAAACGCCGTAATGGTATGGAGGCTTTAATGTATTATATTTAAAGGCTTGCATAAATTAAATTTAAATATTTAAGAGAAATGAGGGTGTTTTTATGAAAAAATACAGGTTTGACACTTTACAGGTCCATGCAGGACAAAGCCCGGATCCTGCCACCGGTTCAAGGGCAGTGCCTATTTATCAGACAACTTCATATGTTTTTGACAGCATAGAACATGCGGCCAATCTATTCAGTCTGAAAGAGGCCGGTAACATCTATACAAGAATAATGAACCCTACAACAGATGTGCTGGAAAAAAGAATGGCTGCATTGGAAAATGGCATTGGTGCGTTGGCTACAGCTTCAGGTTCCGCCGCGATTACATATGCCATACTCAATATTGCGGGAGCAGGCGATGAAATTGTTTCTGCCAGCACTTTATATGGCGGTACTTTCAATTTGTTCACCCATACATTTAAAAATATTGGGATAAAGACCATATTTGTTGATCCGGATGACCCTGAGAACTTCAGAAAAGCCATTACGGAAAAAACCAAGGCTATATACTTCGAAACCATAGGCAATCCGGGAATAAATCTGATAGATATGGAAAAGGTTGCTGAAATAGCCCATGAAAATGGAATACCTGTTATTTGCGACAATACTTTCGGTACACCCTATCTCATAAGACCCATTGATCACGGTGTGGATATAGTTGTCCATTCGTTGACAAAATTCATAGGTGGTCATGGTACTTCACTTGGCGGAATTATCGTAGATTCCGGAAAATTTGACTGGGAAGCAAGTGGAAGGTTTCCGATGATGACCGAACCCGATCCGAGCTATCATGGCATACGCTACGCCAAAGATGTGGGTGAGGCAGCTTATATAACAAAAGCAAGGGTAACGCTCTTAAGAGATACAGGAGCATGTATAAGTCCTTTTAACGCTTTCCTGCTGCTTCAGGGTCTTGAAACCCTGTCGTTGAGAGTTGAGCGGCATGTCTCGAATACTAAAAGGATTATAGATTTTCTTACAAAACATGAGAAAGTAAGCTGGGTAAATTATCCTTCACTTCCCGGCAATAAATATCATGAACTTGCTTCAAAATACCTGCCCAAGGGTGCTGGATCCATATTTACATTTGGTGTAAAGGGAGGATTGGAAGCAGGAAAGATTTTTATAGAGGGACTTGAGTTATTCTCACACTTGGCAAATGTAGCTGATGCCAAATCACTTGTAATTCATCCGGCGAGCACAACCCATGCTCAGTTGAGCGAAGAGGAGCAGCGTTTGGCTGGTGTTACACCGGATATGATACGTATTTCAGTAGGGATTGAAGATCCCGAGGATTTGATTGAAGATTTGGCTCAGGCTCTTGACAGAATAGATTAGATTTTGGAGGTTAAATGAAGACAAAGAAAAAAGTACTTGTAGGAATGAGCGGCGGTGTTGATTCAAGTGTTGCCGCTACTATTTTACTTGATAGAGGATATGATGTATATGGTGCAACATTAAGGCTCTGGGATGCTCCGGATACATGTAACCCGCACACCAGAACATGCTGTTCCCTTGAAGATGTGGAGGATGCAAGGGCTACAGCATTTAAACTGGGAATACCATTTTATGTGCTGAATATGAAGGAGCAGTTCAAAGAGCTGGTGGTCGATTATTTCGTTGATTCATATCTGGAAGGAGAGACACCAAATCCATGTATAGCCTGCAATAAGCATATGAAGTTCAGCGGAATGCTCATTAAAGCTCTCTCTCTTGAGATGGACTATATTGCAACCGGTCATTATGCCAGAGTGGCTTATGACAGCAAACTGGGCAGATACGTTCTTAAGAAAGCTGTGGACCTTTCAAAGGATCAGAGTTACGTACTTTATATGCTTAACCAGTACCAGCTTGAACATCTGATACTGCCTTTGGGTGATTATAAGAAAACAGAGGTAAGAAAAATTGCCGAAGAAAAGGGTTTGGTAAATGCCAGAAAACCTGACAGTCAGGATATTTGTTTTGTGGATACCGGCAATTACGTGGACTTTATTAAGAAATACCGGAACATCGAAATTCCGGAAGGTACCTATATTGACAAAGAAGGCAATATAATTGGAAAGAACAAAGGTATGATCCACTATACAATTGGCCAGAGAAAAGGGCTGGGAATGAGTTTTCCGGAACGTAAGTATGTCATAGATAAAGACAGCAAAACCAATACGGTAACTTTAGGCTCAAGGCAGGATGCTTTGGTTTCTAGCCTCATTGCCCGGGAGATGAACTATATTCTATATGAAAGACCAGAGAAAGAGATAAAGGTACACGCAAAAATACGCTATTCTCAGAAAGAGGTACCTGCAAAGGTTATACCCATGGATGACAGTAAAGCTGAAATTGTTTTTGAAACACCACAGCCTTTTGTGGCTCCCGGTCAGTCAGTAGTATTGTATCTGGATGACATGGTGGTGGGAGGCGGCATTATAACAAAGACTGAACTGATGAAAAATTAAAACCAAGTATTCCTATAGGAATATCTGAAATTTTTGTTGCCACATGAGCCCTGTTGTAATATAATATTATTAAACCGATAGAAATACTATGTGTTAGATTGTGGAGGTATAATATGAATATTGCAAAAAATTTGACAGATCTTATAGGAAATACACCTTTGCTTGAACTTTCAAATTATACAAAGCAACAGGGTGTTGATGCAAAGATACTTGGTAAACTTGAATATTTCAATCCGGCTGGAAGCGTTAAAGACAGAATTGGATACGCCATGATTAAGGACGCAGAGGAAAAAGGTCTTATCAACAAAGATACAGTTATCATTGAACCCACCAGCGGCAATACCGGTGTTGCACTGGCTTTCGTTGCGGCAGCCAGAGGCTACAGACTGATTATTACTCTTCCCGATACATTCAGTGTTGAAAGAAGAGCTCTTATGAAGGCGCTCGGTGCGGAGCTGGTACTTACTCCAGGTGCCGAGGGCATGCCCGGGGCAATTGAAAAGGCCAAGGAACTCGCTGCTGAAATACCTAACTCTTTCATACCACAGCAGTTTGAAAATCCCTCCAATCCGGAAATCCACAGAAAGACAACTGCTGAAGAGATATGGAGAGATACAGATGGAAAAGTAGATATTTTTGTAGCTGGAATAGGTACCGGAGGTACAATTACTGGTGTAGGTGAAGTATTAAAATCGAGAAATCCTGATGTAAAAATCGTGGCAGTTGAGCCTGCAGATTCGGCAGTGCTTTCAGGAGGTCAGAAAGGTCCTCATAAAATTCAGGGTATCGGTGCTGGATTTGTACCAAAAGTTCTTAACACAAGCATTTTGGATGAAATTATCACTGTGCAGAATGAAGAAGCTTTTGAAACATCCAGAAAGCTTGCCAAAGCCGAAGGTTTGCTTGTTGGTATCTCCAGCGGAGCAACACTTCATGCTGCAACTGTGCTTGCCAAAAGACCGGAAAACAAAGGCAAAAACATTGTGGTCATCCTTCCTGATACCGGAGAACGCTATCTATCAACAGCGCTTTTCAATATGGAAGCATAGGATGAGTGCATAAGGAGCTATAAAGAAGCTGGGCAGCTTGATAATTAATATCAGTCACCCAGCTTCTTTTGAATTTATGCATAGAGAGGTAATATAATGAACAGGAAAAAGACTTTATTTTCCTTTGCGTTTTTTATAATTTTGGCTGTGCTATGTGCAAGTATCATGTTAACAAAACAAAATATTATTAATAAACAAACTAAATTGGATAAACAAGTTGTGTTGAATGAACAGGCTGAATTAGTAACGGATATTGTTAATTCATCACAAGATTCACCTTTTAGAAAAATCAAAACTTACCCTAATAGAAGTTCACATGTTGACGCACTCTATATTGATGTTGAAAGGTCAATTGTTTTGAAAAAATTAAGAGTAAAAATAAACTTATATGTATTTTTAAAAAATCAGAAAATGAAAAGGATCTGCTTGTTGAATATCTGCAAAGTTTGAAGTAGTGCTTAATACTATAAAATATGAGGACAAATAAATCCCCCGAATAAACATCGGGGGATTTTGCATGTTATAAGGTTGTTTGATTTTCTAATAGTAGTGATTAGTCCGGCACAATGTTGTATACTAAAATAAAAAGTTCTTTTATAGTATTGTTTGATAACTACGACAAAAGCGGGTAAAATGTTTATATTGAAAACAAGACGGAGGTAAGACTGTGTCAAAACCTATAGTTGCAGTTGTTGGCAGACCCAATGTAGGAAAGTCAACTTTTTTTAATTATCTTATAGGTAAGAGAGTATCGATCATTGAAGATACACCGGGAATTACCCGGGACAGAATCTATGGTGAAAGTGAATGGCGTGGAAGGAAATTCACTCTTATAGATACTGGCGGTTTAGAGCCATATTCTGATGATTATATCAAAAAGCAAATGGTTCGCCAGGCTGAGATTGCTATTGAGACGGCAGATGTTATTGTGCTCATGGTTGATGTAAAAACAGGCGTAACTGCCGCAGATCATGATGTGGCAGTAATGTTGAGAAAGTCTGAAAAGCCTGTTGTGGTAGCAGTTAATAAAGTAGATAATGTAGGGGAAGTCCCCCCTGAAGTTTATGAGTTTTATAATCTGGGAATGGGGGAAATTTTCCCGATATCGTCCATACATGGTCTTGGTATAGGTGAGCTTTTGGATGCGATATATGAGAATTTTCCTGAAGAGAAAGAAGAGACAGATGATGATGACTGGATAAAGGTGGCTGTAATAGGAAAACCCAATGTGGGAAAATCTTCTGTCATAAATAAGATTTTGGGAGAAGAACGTGTTATAGTGAGCAATATACCCGGAACAACGAGGGATGCAATTGATACTTATTATGAGACCGATGGTAAAAGATATATGTTTATTGATACAGCCGGCATAAGAAGAAAGAGCCGTATTAAGGAGAATATTGAGAGATATAGCATTATCAGATCCTGGACAGCCGTTGACAGAGCTGATGTATGCATAATAATGATCGATGCCCAGGAAGGCGTAACTGAACAGGATACCAAAATTGCGGGTTATGCCCATGAACAGGGGAAAGCTTCTATAATAGCCATCAATAAATGGGATTTAGTGGAAAAAGAAACTGATACAATGGAAGAGTACCGTAAAAAGGTGTATCAGGATTTGGAGTTTATGAATTATGCCCCTGTTGTATTTATCTCGGCTAAAACAGGCAGTCGTATAAGCCGGCTGCTTGAGCTTATTGATTTTGTGAGTAACCAGGCTGCTTTAAGAATACAGACCGGCGTGTTGAATGATGTGCTCAATGATGCGGTTGCCATGGTACAGCCACCTTCTGATAAAGGTAAACGCTTAAAAATATATTACATGACGCAGGTGGGAGTAAGACCTCCAACTTTCAGGCTTTATGTGAATAAGTCAGACCTGTTCCATTTTTCATACGAACGGTATCTGAAAAATACATTAAGAAACAATTTCGGATTTGAGGGAACTCCAATTCGTTTTATTCTCAAGGAAAAGGGAGAAAAATAGATGATAGTGAAGATTGTTTTAGCGGCAATCATCGGATATCTGCTTGGTAGTGTAAATACTTCAATTATAGTTGGAAAGCTGTTTTTCAGAACTGATATCAGAAAACATGGAAGTGGAAATGCCGGTGCTACAAACACTTTGAGAACACTGGGCAAAGGGGCTGCTATTGCCGTTGTAGCCGGAGACTTTTTAAAAGGCGCCCTGGCTTGTATCATAGGGCGTTATCTGGCAGGAGAATTGATGCCGGGTGTTTATGCAGGCGAGTATTTAGGCGGTATGTTTGCAGTTATTGGACACAACTGGCCTGTATATTTCGGCTTCAAAGGCGGAAAGGGTGTAATGACCTCCTTTGCAATTGTTATGTTCTTTTCGCCAGTTGCAGCGCTTATTTGCCTTGGAGCCTTCATATTAACTGTTGCATTAACCAGATATGTTTCTTTAGGGTCCATGATAGCATCCGCGCTTTTCCCATTAGTGGTATTTTTATTGGGCGAACCTCTGTTGATGATTGTTGTGAGTATAATTCTTGCTCTTTTAATTATTATGCGGCACAATTCCAATATCAAGAGACTGCTGGAAGGCAATGAAAAAAAGATTACTTTCAGGAGAAAACAATAAAAACGATAAGGAAAGGGAGCTATTATGTCTAAGGTTTCGATTATTGGTGCAGGAAGCTGGGGAGTAAGTCTGGCAGTGCTTTTATCTTCCAATGGGCATGAAGTCTGTATCTGGTCTTTGTTTCAGGAAGAAATTGATTTACTTATCAAGCACAGAGAACATAAGGACAAACTTCCTGGAATAAAGATTCCTGATACGGTTCAGTTTACAAGCGATATAGAAGAATGTCTAAAGGATAATGATTATATAGTAGTTGTTGTTCCTTCTCAAACAGTGAGAGCCACATCAAAACTTCTGGCTCCATATGTCTCTGAAGATGATATTATCGTAATGTGTTCCAAAGGTCTTGAAGAAAAAACAGGTTTAAGATTAAGTCAGGTGGTTTTAAGTGAAATCCCTGAGGCAAAGATTGTTGCGTTATATGGTCCGAGCCATGCTGAAGAGGTGGCTATGGGAGTACCGACCACTGTAGTGGCAGCCTCAGAGGATATTGAAGCTGCAATGAAGGTTCAGGATATTTTCATGTCACCTGTTTTCCGGGTCTATACCAGTTCTGATATTGTCGGAGCGGAAATAGGTTCATCATTAAAGAATGTCATTGCACTCTGCGCCGGAATAAGTGACGGTTTGGGATACGGGGACAACAGCAAGGCAGCGCTTATAACCCGTGGTATTACTGAAATAGCCCGGCTCGGGATTGCAATGGGAGCCAATCCCAAAACCTTCTCCGGTCTGACGGGAATAGGTGATCTGATAGTTACATGTACCAGTAAACACAGCCGTAACTGGCAGGCCGGAAATCTTATCGGTCAGGGATACAGTGTTGATGAAGCACTGAAAAAAGTAAGAATGGTTGTGGAAGGTGTTTCTGCAACTCGTGCTGCCAAAGAACTTGCTGAAAAATATAATGTGAGCATGCCTATAATTCAGGAAGCCTATAGCATACTTTTTGAGAACAAGGATTGCAGGCAGGCTGTAAAGGACCTAATGACGAGAAGCCGCAAACACGAAACTGAAGATGTAGGATGGTAGCAGATAAAATAAGGTAGAGAGGCATACTGCTGTCAGCCAGGCCATGGATGGCAGAGCTGCGTAACTCATTTAACGAATGGAAATTCAGAGTGGCAGCAGTATGCTCTGCCGGCAGGCTCTACTTTCCACCGAAAGGCACAGCTGTTATTGACATTTCCAGATATAACTCTTCAAAATATGTTTTTTCTGAAACTTACTGGTAACCATGAACCAATAAAAGTTATGGGAGTGGATTACATTGAAATGAAAACCGAAAAGGGTATGATGTGCTCTGCTGATTTGTGATGTCTCAACAGTATCATTGACAAATTATTTGATGAGACAAACAACGATGTTCGTTTTAAACAGGCATTATTCACCAGGGATAACGAGCACATCATTTTTATAGGAAACAGTGTCAAATATGAGGAAGGAGCCTATGTATACGGTTTGATAGATATTAACACAAAAGAGACGACATTGAATGTTGAAAAGAAATTTAGGGATGAAAATCACTTTTTCAATTAAGTATAAAAGTTTTCAAGAATTAACTTATAAAAGAATATTGAACTTTACAACATGAAAAGATATAATATGAGAAGAAGGTCAAAGAAGGTCAAAACAATGCTTATTAGTGAGGAGGTATGCAATTGCAATATCGTGACTACTATAAAATTTTAGGTGTAGATAAAGATGCAACACAGGAAGAGATAAAGAAGGCCTATCGCAAGCTCGCCAAGGCATACCATCCTGATGCAAACCCCGGCGATAAAAAAGCAGAAGAGAAATTCAAGGAAATAAGCGAAGCCTATGAAGTGTTGGGCAATGAGGAAAAAAGAAGACAATATGACCAGCTTGGAAGCACATTTAATTTCACCAATGGATTTGATTTCGATCCATCCCAGTTCGGATTTAATAATTTTCGATATGAATTCAGAAGCACAGGCAATACTGGGTTCAGTGATTTTTTCAATATGTTTTTCGGTGATGGCGGCATAAATCTTGATGATTTTTTTGGAGGACGTACGGGTTTTTCCCGCAGAGGCACCGGGTCATTTATGCAAAGAGGTCAGGATAAAGAAGTGGAAATAAAAATATCCTTATTGGACGGATTAAAAGGAAGTGAAAAACTTATAGCTATAGATACACCCCATGGACGTAAAAAACTGGCAGTCAAGATTCCCAAAGGCATTATGCCGGGAGGGAAAATCAGGCTGAAAGGTCAGGGGGGCAAAGGTATAAACGGTGGACCTGACGGAGATTTATTGCTGACTGTTCAGTTTAAGGAAGAAGAATATACTTTAAAAGGCTATGATATTGTCCAGAACATTGAGATCACACCATGGCTCGCTGCACTTGGCGGAGATACAAAAGTAAATATCCCTGATGGAAAGATTATTGTCTCTGTTCCTGGAGGAATAAGAAGCGGCGAAAGCATACGCATCCCGGGCAGAGGTTACCCGAATAATATTGGCGGCAGGGGAGATTTGTTCTTGAAGGTTTCCATCAATAATCCAAAGACATTAAATAAAAAGCAGCTTGACCTTTATAAAAAACTAAAAGAGCTGGAAGAACGTTAAAGCGGTGAAATTTATAAGAAGAGTTGAGAGGTGAAAGCAATGAATCTTGAAAAATTCACTCATAAATCACAGGAAGCAATTGTCCTTGCCAGGGAGCTTGCTATAAAAATGGACCATCAGCAGGTTGACGGGGAACATCTTGCCCTGGCTCTCATACAGCAGGAGGAAGGTTTGATCCCCCGATTGTTATGGATATCAGGGGTTAATCCCGGCGATATAGAGCGGCAGCTGAAAGAAGAACTGGATAAATGGCCGAAAGTCTATGGCAGCGCAGCTGTTGATGTATACGCTACCCGTCGGTTCAACCAGATACTTTTAGGAGCTGAGGATAAAGCTAAAAAATATCAGGATGAATATGTAAGTGTTGAACATATTTTCATGGTGCTTATTTCTGAACGCAACACTTTTACATCAAAACTTCTGAAACGTTATGGCATTACAATAGACGCCTTCATAGAAGCAGTGAAAAAATTAAGAGGAAATCAGCGGGTAACCAGCCCAAATCCGGAGATGGAGTATCAGGCGCTGGAGAAATACGGGAGGGATCTGGTTGAACTTGCAAGACAGGGAAAGCTTGATCCTGTAATAGGAAGGGATGCTGAAATCCGGCGCGTTATCAGAATTCTATCTAGAAGAACAAAGAATAATCCGGTATTGATAGGTGAACCGGGCACGGGAAAAACTGCAATTGTCGAGGGACTCGCCCAACGAATATTAAAGGGTGATGTGCCTGATGGTTTGAAAAATAAGACTATTTTCGCTTTGGATATAGGTTCACTGATTGCAGGTGCAAAGTTCAGGGGGGAATTTGAAGAGAGGTTGAAGGCAGTTATTAAAGAGGTTCAGGCATCCGAGGGGGCAATTATTCTTTTTATAGATGAAATCCATAATATTGTAGGTGCGGGTAAGGCAGAAGGAGCGATGGATGCAGGAAATATCCTTAAACCTATGCTTGCCCGTGGAGAGCTTCATTGTGTAGGAGCCACAACTATCGATGAGTACCGGAAATATATTGAAAAGGATGCTGCTTTGGAACGTCGTTTTCAGCCCGTTTTGGTTGAACCTCCGTCTGTTGAGGACACTATATCTATTCTACGCGGCTTAAAAGAGCGTTTTGAAATTCATCACGGTGTCCGGATTACCGATGGTGCTATTGTTGCCAGCGCAGTTTTATCAGACAGGTATATTTCAGATAGATTTTTACCCGATAAGGCCATAGATCTTATGGATGAAGCGGCGGCCATGCTCAGGACTGAAATTGACAGTATGCCTTCAGAACTGGATCAGATAATGCGCAGAATAATGCAGCTTGAAATAGAGCAGCAAGCACTAAAAAAAGAAAAGGACAAGGCTTCGGCTGAGAGGCTCAGTTTGATTGAGCAGGAACTTGCCCAACTTCAGGATAAAGCAAATGAAATGAAGGCTCAGTGGGAGCTTGAAAAAAAGTATATTAAAAGGGAGAAGGAAATAAAAGAAGAGATAGAAAATGTCAGGCTCCAGATTGAAGAGGCCGAAAGAAACTATGATCTGGAAACACTGGCAAAGCTTAAACATGGAGTTCTACCTGCCCTTGAATCAGAACTGGCGGAAGAAAAACAGTTGCAGAAGGATGTTTCAGGAAGGATGTTAAAAGAAGAAGTAACTGAAAATGAGATTACTGAAATTATCTCCAAATGGACAGGTATTCCGGTAGCCAAACTTCAGCAGAAAGAAAGGGATAAGCTGCTTAACCTGGAAAGTATCCTGCACAGAAGGGTGATAGGTCAGGATGAAGCTGTAAAGGCAGTTTCCGACGCGGTATTAAGAGCAAGAGCAGGTCTTAAGGACATTAAGCGGCCTGTGGGTTCATTTATTTTCCTGGGTCCGACCGGTGTCGGTAAAACTCAGCTTGCCAGAACTCTTACAGAAACCTTGTTTGATACTGAAGAAAATATGATCAGGATAGACATGAGTGAATACATGGAGAAGCACTCTGTGGCAAAACTGATAGGCGCACCTCCCGGGTATGTGGGTTATGAGGAAGGTGGATTTCTCACAGAGGCTGTAAGGAGAAAACCGTACAGTGTTGTTCTCTTCGACGAAATAGAGAAGGCACATCCCGATGTTTTCAATCTGCTTCTGCAGATTCTTGATGACGGAAGACTTACCGACAGCAAAGGCAGAACAGTTAATTTCAAAAATACTGTTATTATTATGACATCCAATATCGGAAGCCATTACCTGCTTGATATAGACGAGGATGGCAAGTTTAAACCCGGTGTGGAAGAAAAGGTTATGAACGAATTGAAATATAGTTTTAAACCCGAATTTTTGAACCGGGTAGATGATATAGTACTTTTTAAGCCTCTAACACGGCGGGAAATAAAAGATATCGTAAAGCTGGTCCTGAAAGATTTATCTGAAAGATTGGCAGAAAAGAATATAAAACTTGAACTTACTGAAAGGGCTCTGGATTACATTGCAGATGAGGGATGGGATCCGGAGTATGGAGCAAGACCTATCAAACGTTTCATACAGAAACATATAGAAACCGAATTGGGAAGACTGCTCATTAAGGGAACAATTAATAATGGGGATACAGCTCTGCTTGATGCCAGTGAAGACGAAATTATTATCAGTAAAAAAACTGGTTGAATAGATGTATCCGCATTAGTCATGATTGGAACATGGATATGTTACCTGTTTTCTGGATTTTGAAATGAAAAGGAGAGCTTTTGCTCTCCTGAATTCTTTTAGTATCTCTGTTCTCTAAAATTGTTTCTTTGCTGTTTTCGTGCTTTTCTGCACCCATAACATCTCTTTGGTTCGTTTTCAAATCCCTTTTCTCTGTAGAAAGCCTGTTCTCCTTCTGTAAATATAAATTCGGAGCCACAATCTTTACAAGTTAAAGTTTTGTCGGACATGACTTAATATTTCCTCCCTTGGTTTTTGGATAATACATTTTTAATGACTTACCCCTTATCCAAAAACCGGAGAGGGAAAAGACACAAAAAAGTATTAATCCATTTGAAATTTTTTACTTGAATTTAGTATATCATGTATACCAAAAATTACAAGGGAGATAAAAAATTTTTTTAAGCTACTTTTAGCTATCCTATTGTTTTTACAATGACGAATATTTTTGATAAAATTATATGGATAGGACTGTTTTTCGAAGCTAAAAATGTTAAAACTTTATATATATTTTATTGGCTGAAACAGCATGCTAAAATATATAAAAGTATTTGATGGAGGCCTTTACAAATGGCAGAAGTTGACAGTACCGGAATAATAAATGGCTCTATAACCCCGGATGATTTAATACAAATGGCGCTTAAAGTCAAGAATAATGCTTATGCACCATATTCGGGTTTCAAAGTCGGTGCTGCTTTAATCTGTGATGATGGGAGAGTATATACGGGCTGCAATGTGGAGAATTTGTCCTATGGTGCAACTATTTGTGCAGAGAGGACAGCCATTGTAAAAGCTGTCTCTTGTGGCTCCAGAAAGATTCGTTCTGTTGCTGTTATTAGCGACAGTCAAACTTATACTATCCCCTGTGCAATTTGTCTTCAGGTTATGAGTGAATTTTGTAATCCTGATACAAAATTATATCTTGCCAATAAAAATGGCCAATATGTAGAATATACTTTTAAGGAACTTCTTCCTCACTCTTTTAAACTACATAATGAATAATTTCTTTGAAAAGGAGTAGAAACAGGATATGGTATTTAAATCAGGATTTATAACTATAGTAGGCAGGCCGAATGTTGGCAAATCAACATTATTAAACCTTCTGACCGGGGAAAAGGTAGCGATTATATCAAAAAAGCCCCAGACCACCCGGCATAATATAAGAACTATATTGACCACTGAAAATTATCAAATGATATTTGTAGATACTCCGGGCATCCATGATCCCAGGAATAAACTGGGTGAGTTTATGATGAAGGAGGCCTATGCCGCCTTTGAAGATGTGGATGTAATTATATTTATTGTAGATGCCAGGGACAACACAATAGGTCCGAATGATAAAAAAATTATTGAAACCCTGGGTAAGGTGAGCACTCCTGTAATTTTGGTTATTAATAAAATTGATCTGGTGGACAAAGAAAAATTATTGCCCCTTATAGCAGAATACAGCAAGGCCTATAACTTTGCAGAAGTAGTTCCCATAAGTGCAATAGAAGGAAGAGATAGGGAAAAAATCCTGTCTCTTATAGAAAAATACCTGCCAGAGGGTGAAAAATACTATCCTGATGATATGCTTACTGATCAGACAGAAAAAGTTCTGGCTCAGGAACTGATTAGAGAGAAGCTGTTGCACTTTTTGGAAGAGGAAGTACCCCATGGTATAGGTGTAGAAGTAATCAGATTTAAGGAAGATGAAAAAAGAAATATTATCGATATCGATGCCAATATTTACTGTGAAAAAGAGTCCCATAAAGGCATTATTATTGGTAAGGGCGGTTCAATGCTGAAAAAGGTAGGTACTTTTGCAAGGCAAGACATGGAAAGACTATATGGTACCAAAGTAAACCTGAAACTCTGGGTCAAAGTGAAAGATGACTGGAGAAACAGTGATTTTATGCTCAGAGAACTGGGGTATAAGTAAAAAAACGGGTTTGATATGGCACTGATAAAAACAAAAGGACTTATAATTAAAGAAATAAAATACAATGATACCGATAAAATACTGACATTACTTTCTGCGGATTATGGGAAAATATCGGTTTATGCCAAAAATTCAAGAAAAGGCGGCAACCGCTCGTCTTATGGAACACAAATTTTAACTTATGGAGAATATGTTCTTTTTCGGGGAAGGGAAAGTTACATTTTAAACAGCTGTGATGTCTTAGCTAATTTTTATGAACTGTCCTCCGATATTGAACTTTTTACTTATGCGGCTCATTTGATTGATATGGCTGAGGATGCCTGTAATGGCCCTTCCAGTGCTAAAGATGCGGTTAAAGCTTTGCTTTATGGTTTAAATGCTCTGAAAAAGAAACGCAATCCTAAATTAATATCTTCAGCCCTTGCAATTAAAATAACGCAGATAATGGGCTATCCGCCTCATGTTTCCAGTTGCGCAGTCTGCAATACCAGGACAATGGAGCAGATACACTTCGGTTTTAAAAAATGCGGTTTTTTATGTGAAAAGTGTTCTTCTTCAGAAAAGGACAGTATATATATAGAAAACGGCTTAGCAAAGGCCATATTATTTGTTTTGCTCTCAGAAGACAGCGGTATATTTAGCTTTGAACTTTCAGACAGACTTTTGAATAAGTTTTTTAATTTAGCTTTAAAGTATATAGAAGAGCGGATGGATAGACGTTACAGGAAGCTGGATTTCCTGGAAGAGTTTGATTATAACACTGTATTATCAGATTCGAAATGAAATTATCAGGGGGTTTTTCGGTGGACGTTCATAAACTCAGGCAACTTCTTGCACATGAAGAGAATGAAAAGCTGGATTTTAAAGCTGAGTTACACCTTACAACAGAAGGGGAAAGAAGGGAACTTGTTAAGGATGTCACTGCCATGGCAAATTCCCGTGGAGGTCGCGGACATATAATTTTTGGTATTGAGGATAAAACCAAGCGTATCCTGGGAATTAATCCTGAGCTTTTTCAGGAAGAGCAGATACAGCAGATAATTTACAGTCGTACCGACCCGCCTGTGTCAGTTAAATTGGACTTAATCAATATAGAGAATAAGACCGTAGCTGTTCTGACCATCTTCAGAAGCAAGCATACTCCGCATCAGATGATTTCCTCAGGGGCTTTTTATATTCGGCGAGGCTCCACCACAGATGTTATGCGGAGGGCTGAACTGGCTTCGGCATTGCAGGAAAATGGGCTGATGACTTTTGAAACAGTGGTTGTAAAAGATGCGGTATTGGATGACATGGATTTTGAAAGGATCAATACATTCTTTGCCAGTATGAATGTATCTGTTGAACAGCCCCAATACATACTGATGGAGGCATTCGGATTTATAGCAAGAGAGGGTAACGATGAATATTATCCGACTATTGGAGGTCTTCTGCTTTTTGGGAAAAGACCTCAGGTGTTTTTACCACATTGTTATATAAAAATAACCTATGGGGACTGTACAGAGATAGTTTATGGAAACATACTGGAGTTATTGGAAAAATCAATAGAAAAAATAAGCTCAATTATAAACGATAAGGATTATCCGATAATGGCTGTTGAGGAAGCTTTGGCGAATGCTCTTGTGCATAGGGATTATCTTGATATATCCCGCGGGATATATGTCCTGATAACAGACAAGACCATTGAAATTGTTAATCCCGGTGCATTTACAGGAGGAAGCAAGGTCTATATGCATATGAAAGACTGGGTTCCCCAGAGGCGGAATGCCTGGCTCTACCAAAGGCTAATTTCCATTGATGAAAAAAGGCGGTTTATGAGAACCGGTATAGGTATCAGCAGGATTAAAAAAGCTTTGAACAAAATAGGGGATGTTAAATTCATTAATCTTGGGAGACAGAATAGCTTTAAAGTTGTCCTGCCCAGATAGGAAATTCAATTCTTTTCAATACTATATCTTCTCAATTAAGCGTTTAATCATAAGCAAGGCTTCTGTTTTGTTAACAGGGCGCTGAGGAGTAAATCCGGGTATCTGATACAATCCATCTATAAGTCCTGACACATACAGCCTGGCAAATATATCTGTATCTCTCGCTGTTTCAAATTGGGCTATCTTGTTTGAAGCTTCGTTTAATTCTTTGTCTGTTATGTTTTGCAGTTTTAAATTCCTGTTTAGTTCAGGAAGATTATAGACACTGATTGAAAAGATCTCGTATGTAAGGATATTGCTCTGTTCGTCTGATAATAACTCCTCTATACTTTCAGGGTCCATTTCAAATGTTTCATTCAGAATTTCTGCCCAATTTGACAAGGATACATGACCGGTCGGACTGATATTTTCAGTGTTTAAAATGTACTTGGCTTTTAAAAATTTATCTAATTTTTTCTGGTCCCTGGATTGTTTTGAGCTGTTTAATCTTCGCTCCCAGGAAGTATATTCCTCAATGATATTTTCCACACAATAAGCTTCGTCAGCTGTCTGGGGGGATACTTCATTCTCCTGGGTTTGAGCTTCATCCAGCACAGGAGGTCCAAAGCTGACCAGAATGTGATAAATTGTTGAAATTGCTTCACCTTTGCTTAAAGGATCTGTCGGACGAAACAGATTCTCATTTTCCATGGTATAATCGGTAAATCCTAAGCAATGGGCTTCGAGTATAGATAACCGGTTTGCTTCATCAGCTTGTTCTATATCGCTGATGACATTTGACAATTCAATTTCTTCGTGGATTTCCTGCATTTGCAGGGGATACTTTGTAGACAATAATTTCATCAGTCCGCTAAATGCGTATTGTCTTTCAATAATCCCGTCCTCAGCAAAGTCTGAGAGGTATTTGTCTATGAGCTTCATGTCTTTTTCATTGAAACCAAACAACAGATGAACTAATTTTTCCAAATCTTCCACAATTATGGGTTCGTTGACATTTAGAGCATACAACAAGCTATTTTCTAAAAACTTTTTATTGCTTTCACCAACGAAATGCGGGTTTTCAGGGTCAAAGTATGGTGTAAGCAGTTTTCCCAACATATTTATTTCTTCGTACAGGGATGAAGCTTCGGGTTCGAATTTTTCAGAGAAGATTTCGATATAGGAAGAGTGAAGATCTAAAGAATGATTTTCTGTCACTTCTGTAATGCTGTCTGTAATGGTATGTTCATTGGTTACAGTATCGGATTTAACAGTTCCCATGTTATTTTCCATATAATTTTGTGGGGCGCATGAGGTTTGGAAGGCAAGGAAAAAAATAATACCGATAATGGTAAGTATCCTTTTATATTTTATAAACATATGTATTCCTCCTCGTATATCTGCCTTCCATCTTATATATCGGCTTTTTATTTATTTCTTTATTCTAACTGATTTTTCTCAGGTTTTTTAGAATTTTAAAGCAGGTAAAATTGGATTTGGGCATATATACAAATTAATTATACCTGTAAACTTATTTTTTGTTAAGTATTTTTTGTGAGTGGTAATGGTATATTATATCTAAGATACAGTTAAAATATCGGATTAAATGAACGGTTGTTTAGGCAGGTAAATTTTTGTTATAATTTTATGCGATTTTCATGTCAGGAGGAAGGTTTCTGAATTGGTCAAGAGTAATAAAAATTATATAGTACTTATTACTTACGCTGTACTGCTCTATCTCACCGTATCAAATATAGGTCTGATTCGCTATTATCCGACGGATGACAAACAACAGGCTCAGAGAAAAAGGGATTAATAATATTGATTAATTAATTGTTATCAAATCCCTTGAAGGTTAAGGTTCACTTTAGTATAATTTAATAACCTTGAAGATTTTATATAATTTGAATTTCTTTTATGTATTTATCGAATATGATGGAGAAGAGGTGTTTCGATGGGTAAAGCATTGATAATTGGCGCTGGTGGAGTTGGTAATGTTGTAGCTCACAAATGCGTTCAAAATTCAGAGGTATTTAAGGAAATTTGCATAGCAAGCAGAACCATTGAAAAATGTAATGCGATAAAAGAGAAAATAGACGGCGGACCTGTCAAGGTTCATACAGCTCAGGTTGACGCTGATGACACTTCTCAGGTTATCGCGCTGATTGAGAAGTTTAAGCCTGATATTGTAATTAATGTTGCTTTACCTTATCAGGATTTAAGTATAATGGACGCCTGTCTTGCAACTAAGGTGCATTATCTGGATACAGCCAATTATGAGCCCCCTGATGTACCGAAGTTTGAATATAAATGGCAATGGGCTTATAAGGAGGACTTCGAAAAGGCCGGCATTACCGCGGTATTAGGAAGCGGTTTTGATCCCGGTGTTACAGGTGTCTTCTGCGCCTATGCGCAAAAACATCATTTTGATGAAATCCATTATATTGACATTCTGGACTGCAATGCAGGAGATCATGGTTATCCATTTGCCACAAACTTCAACCCTGAAATAAATATCAGGGAAATAACAGCTAATGGAAGATATTATGAAGATGGCAAGTGGGTTGAAACCAAACCCCTTGAATACAAAAGAGTATATAATTTCCCTGAAATAGGGCCAAGGGATATGTATCTGCTTTATCATGAAGAGTTGGAATCCCTTTCAAAAAATATTAAAGGGGTTAAGAGAATAAGATTTTGGATGACTTTCTCGGAAAAATACCTGACCCATCTTCGCGTCCTTCAGAATGTTGGTATGACATCCATCGAACCCATTGAATTTGAAGGCAAAATGATTCAGCCTTTACAATTCCTTAAGGCAGTGCTTCCTGACCCTGCTTCGCTGGGACCGAGAACAAAAGGTAAGACCAACATTGGATGTATTATTCAGGGCATTAAGGATGGAAAACCCAGAACATACTACGTTTATAATGTTTGTGATCACGAAGAATGCTATAAAGAAGTTGGTTCCCAGGCCGTGTCCTACACAACCGGAGTGCCGGCAATGATTGGTGCTTCTCTTGTACTGAAGGGGCTTTGGAAAAAGCCCGGTGTGTATAATGTAGAAGAGTTCGATCCCGATCCGTTCATGGAAGCACTTAATAAGTTTGGACTGCCCTGGAAAGAAAGTTTTGACCCAGAACTTGTAGATTGAGGTAAGTACAGCGATGAACAAAATGTTTGAGTCTTGTCCTACACCTTGTTATGTTGTAGATGAGAGATTACTTGAAAATAATCTGAAAATCCTGCATTCTGTCCAGGAGCGGACAGAGTGCAGGATTCTGCTTGCCTTGAAAGGCTTTTCAATGTTTTCAACTTTTCCTTTAGTGAGCAAATACCTCAAAGGTATTACAGCCAGCTCTTTATTTGAAGCAAGGCTGGGCTATGAAAAAATGGGAAAAGAGGTCCATATATACTCTCCTGCCTATATAGAGGAGGAATTTGATGAGATCATTAAATATTGTGATCATATAGTATTCAATTCCTTTTCCCAGTGGAAAAAATACAGGGACAAAGTAAAAAATGCAGGAAAAGATATAGAGTGCGGAATACGTATTAACCCAGAATATTCAGAAATAGAAGTTGATATATATAACCCTTGCTTCAAACATTCCAGACTTGGTGTAACATTGGCCAATTTTGAGCCTGATGAGCTTGACGGTATAGACGGTATCCATTTTCATACCATGTGCGAGCAGAATTCAGACACCCTTGAAAGAACAATAAAAGTGGTGGATGAGAAATTTGGACAATACATCAAAAATATGAAGTGGATTAACCTTGGTGGAGGACATCATATCACCCGTGCTGATTATGATGTAGAGACATTAATCCGGTCTATAATGTTCTTTAAGGAAAAATACGGTGTTGATGTCTATCTTGAGCCGGGTGAAGCAATAGCCTTGAATACAGGTTTCCTTGTCGCAAAAGTCTTGGATATTGTAAATAACGATATGGAAATCGCTATTTTGGACACCTCTGCCGCCTGCCATATGCCCGATGTTTTAGAAATGCCATACAGACCTGAAATAATCGGCGCAGGCAAACCCGGTGAGAAAAAGTATACCTACAGGCTTGGGGGGCTTACATGCCTTGCAGGGGATGTAATAGGAGACTACTCTTTTGATGAACCTTTAAAGCCTGGAGACAGACTGGTCTTTTGTGATATGGCTCATTATACAATGGTTAAAAATAATATGTTCAATGGCGTAAACCTTCCTTCAATTGCACTTTATAATGAGAAAGACGGTTTGAGAGTAGTAAGGAAGTTCGGATACGAAGATTACGTGTCAAGACTGTCATAACAAGACTACCATTATTTCAAAACTAACATACAAACACTATATGCAAAAAACCGGATGCTTTATCCGGTTTTTTGCTGCATTTTTCCTTTCCTTTCCTTTCACCTTATTAAAAATTCGTATGTCTTGTTTTATTGGCTTTTGAAATTATACTTTTACAGTTTTTCGGTATCTGTGGAAAGTATTATTTTTTAATATGCACCAATTAATGTAAATATCTTTTAGTCAATTTTTATCTGATTACTTTAGATATTTTTACAGAAACTAAGGCAGTAATAATGTGATAGAAGGAGGGGGAAATTGCCATGAAAGTCAGGGACATAATGACAAAAGATGTTGCTCATATTAATCCGGATGCAAAAGTTACTGAAGCGGCACAGCTGATGCAGAAGCATAATATTGGGTCAGTTCCGGTCTGTGACCAGAGAGGTCTGGTAGGGATTGTAACAGACAGAGATATTGTAGTGCGAAATATTGCCAGTGGTAAAAGCCCACAGGAAACTCCTGTGAGGGATGTGATGACTGGTCAGGTAAATACTGCGACACCTGATATGGATGTGGATGAAGTAACAAAAATGATGGCGACACATAAAATCAGGAGAGTACCTGTGGTTGAAAATAATCAGCTGGTGGGAATGGTGTCATTGGGAGATATTGCGGTTGACAACAAGTTCAACTTTGAGGCATCTGAAGCACTTGCTGAAATATCCAGACCTGCAAAACCCAAACAATTAAATAAATGATCCGGAAAGGCTATCTCGGAAAATTATGAGATAGCCTTTCTACTTTAATAATCATTGCCCCGGTGTCGGAGATGTATTAGGTGTCATTAACGGGGGTGATGCTTCAGGAGAAATCACAGGTGGGGATATCATAGGCGATGTATCTGGAGAAGGTAACGGTGGTGTTACCACAGGTGTATCACCCGGAGTAGCTGTAGCTGTACCGGTTGGTGTAGGACTAGGTTCATTATCAGGATTACAACCTGTTATTAATGTAACTGCCAATAACAAAGATAATAGCAAGGCTGCTATTTTTACTTTTTCTTTCATATAAACCCTCCTAAGTCTGATGAAGATATTCAATTGCATTATTTCCAATAAACAAAATTTCACTCAATAAGGCTCAGACTTTATTTACCAATAAATAATTCTTGACATTGACGCTGCGTAAAGGTTTATTATGTTGCCAGGAGGTGAGAATTTGGAGTATACAATAAAAAAACTGGGACAGTTAGCAGGAGTGAGCACAAGAACCTTGAGATATTATGACGAGATAGGGATTTTGAAACCTGCCAGGATAAGTTCATCCGGATACAGGATATATGGTCAGAAGGAGATTGATATACTTCAGCAAATTTTGTTCTACAGGGAATTAGGATTTAATTTATCAGATATCAGAGAGATTTTGTCTTCACCTGATTTTGATAAGGTCAAAGCGCTGAAAGAGCATAAGAAAAGGCTCATTGAAAAGCGGAGCCAGATAGACTTACTGATAAAAAATGTAGAGAAATCAATAGCTTATACAGAAGGGAGAATAAAAATGAGTGATAAAGAAAAATTTGAAGGCTTCAAACAAAGACTTATTGAGAAAAACGAAGAAAAATACGGAGAAGAGATAAGGGAGAAATATGGTGCTGAGGCTGTTGAAAAGTCCTATGAAAATTTCAGAAACATGTCTAAAGAGCAGTACGAAGAAATGCAAAACATTGAACAGAGGTTTCGCGAAACTTTATTGGAAGCCTTTAAAACAGGTGATCCAGCTGGTCCTTTGGCACAGAAAGCGGCAGATTTGCACAAGCAATGGATCACATATGCCTGGGGGGATTATAACAAAGAAGCTCATGCCGGTGTTGCCCAGTTATATGTTGATGTTAAACGTTTCACTGAATATTATGATAAGGATCAGCCCGGACTTGCCAGTTTTTTAAAAGACGCAATTTTCATATATACAGGCATGCAGAAATAATAATTTTCGCAATGATGCATAGTATGTGTATGAGACATCTCCAATACACATGTAAACTGTATAATTATTTATATGCAAAAAAATTGCAGCTTATAGTTTAGATGTAGATGTTAAACAGAATTTAAAGATGAAGCTGCCTTAAAATAATCGCAGGTTTCAAGGCAGCTTAGAGTTTATTACTTAATCTTTTTAAAATTTGAATTACAGCGTATGACTTCAGGTAAAAGCACTTCAAGTTCGCTGAGGAATTTATCAGCTTCCCGTCTGATATGATCCAGCAGCAGCGGTGTGGAAACTATGCTCAATAATTTACAGAGTGTTGCCAGTTCAAAAGCCGCCGCTTTGAAGTCACGGAGTTGTATAGTATTTCTGACAACATCTTCAGTAAAACGGATAACGGTATTAAAATGCTTTGGCATGGTATCATCCATTGATTCAAGGTCCCGGGCTGTTTCAAGCAGCCGCGAAAAGGTCTTCCTGAATTCTTCGGCCTGCTCTATGAGCTCCCTTTCGGAAGGATCCAGTAAATGGATTACAAATTCTATATGCTCCTTCATTATCCGAAGCCAGAAAACTTCCTGAACCAGCAGCAATTCCAGAGGATCTTTCGGTACAGGTTTGAGAAGAAGTCCCAAAAATCGTTCAGCTTCTCTTCTGATATGGTCCAAAAGCAGAGGGTAATTGCTGCCGGGTGCTTCTTTGCACTGGATTATTTGTCTTAGCAGCTCCGCTTTAAACATGATTATGGACTTGACTGCTTTTATTAAATTATTCAGCAGATCTCCCTCTAATTTGTCGGCTTTGTCAAGCCTTTTTCTAAGATCGCTGAATATGTCAATCAAGGATTGGGCTTCTTCCCTTGCTTTTTTCTGGTCGGCAGGCAGACCAAGTTTTATAAACAGAGCATGTTCCTGAAATATTCTGGTCCAGAAACGTGCTTCTTCAAGGCGGTTATATTGGCATATACATACCCGGCAATTCGGACTTCCGGATGTAATATCATATTCCTTCATCACAACACTGTTATCAATTCTGGACCAGAACTCCTTATACTCCTTATCATACAGTACGTATTCCTCTTTTTCATGTTCGCTGAAGTTGCTTTCATTATCTTTCACTGCGAGTCCTCCAATCATTTTCCGACAAATTTTTCCTAATACATAATATACAAACTTGAGTGTCAATGTGACTGGCCTGGCTCTTTAATAGACCATTTGGCCCGACAGATGCCTTTCTCGGAGGGACTCAAACTTTTATTTTTGTTGTTTTGTCAATATTCAAGTTTGTTCCGGAAAACCACCTTGAAAATGCATATTCAAAACTCGGTTTAAACTATTTTTTTATCAACAGGAACCTTCTGTAGTCCTGGAAACCGTGTGGTTTAATCTATATATAAAATACACGATAACTATTACTATAATACCGCAAGTAGTAATAACTGGTATTTTATTGTTTGATATAAATTGATTAATTTGATTGCTTTCCCAGAACAGGCTTGTCAGAAATGGAGTTCCATTTATAGATATATGTGTAATTACTGCGGGCCATATGGAATGGCTCCAAATCACAATGAATCCTATAATAATGCCAAAAGCAAATGCATAGGACATCTGTAGCAAGTTACCATGGATTAATCCAAATATTAAGGCTTGAATAATTACAGCAAGAGCATGAGGCATTATATTTTTAAGTTCGTTAAAAATCAATCCTCTGAAAAGAATTTCTTCTATAAAAGGACCTGAGATCACAATTGCAAGTATTATTATAATTGGACTTCCGCCCTCAAAGAGGAGTTGCATTGTTCTTGCATGTTCAGGGAATTTTTCTTCCAACTTAAAAATTATCATTATTCCCTGAACCAGATATTGAAGAAAAAAGCCCAGAAGAATGAAAAGAGGAATCTGACGAATGTCAAATTTCCTGAAGTTGCAGGCAGTGGACAATGTTTGTTTTCTTAGATTAACAAAACTCCAATAGACCGGAAAAGCTAAAATTGAGGACAATACAATAGAAAGGGTCAGATTCTCAAATGCAAAATCTATTCCTATAGCGAATATCATGACCAATAGAACAATAAATTGAAGACCAATGTAAATAGCAGTATACAGTATGGTAAAAAGAATTGCTTTTATAATTTTCATTCTATGACCTCCGCTTTTAATCCACATGATGATAGACTACCAGCTGAATTTCATTAAGAACTAACACCTTGACCGTTGGGGGGGAGGGGGGGTAAGGAAAGCAAAGAATATGGTATTCTTGCACTTTCCTTACGATTGTTGACTTTTTTAGCAAACCAACAAAAATTGGAGCAAAGCTATGTTACCATAATTAATATAATCGAGCTCTATTACAGATTTTGATCTTTGATTACAATAAATGTTAATATAATTTCCGTAATTTGTCAATATCCCATTAACTTTAAGTTTTTTCATCACAAAGACACATTCGTCTTATTCTATCAAAGTATTTATAATGAGTTGGAGCTGTCTATCATAAGGCATAATATGTTGAAAGTATTCACTATCTATATACACGTCTGTATTTTAATATAGGAAAGAATAAGTAATAGAATTAAAAAAATTATAAAATACATATCCTTAATTTTTTTGCATAGGACATCCATTACCGCGATACGTGAAATTTCCGGGACTGACAGGCAGGGGACAAATGCATATGGTGTTATTAAAGCTGCAGAAGCTATAGGATCTATAGCCAAAGGCGTCTGAGGAAATCCCCCTTTTTCTTTTTATAATAAAGATTTATTAACATATAGTTTTCCATTTTTCAGATTTATCATTGAATGATTGAAGTACGTTTATAATATTGACGTATCAGGTCATATGGTTAATTAGGATAAAATCAGTTATAATTAACTTATTAAAATTTGATTTGAAGGATGAAATTAATGGTGAATACAACAGCTAAAATAAATACAATATCCAATTGCAAGAAATGTAATCATAAATTGTGTACTCAGAAAGTATCAATATTTTCATCGCTGAATATGGAGCAGCTTGCAAAGGTCGGGGATCTGATCAATCACCGGCGCTATAAAAAAGGTGAACTGCTTGTTATGGAAGGTGAAAAGACAGAGAGCCTTGTAATTATAAATGAAGGTCAGGTCAAGGCCTATAAAACAACCCTGGATGGCAAGGAGCAGATTATTTATATATTTTCTGAAGGGGATTTTTTCGGGGAGCGGAATCTTCTGCGGGATTATGCCTCGCCATACAATGTGGAAGCCCTTGAAGAGACTCATGTTTGTATTATCCATAAAAGGGACTTTCAGATTTTGATCAAGTCCATACCTGATATCGCAGTAAAAATTATGGAAGAGTTATGCATGAGATTGGACAGGCTGGAAAATACAATAGAAACTATGGGTTCCCGTACCGTTGAAGCAAGGGTTAGTTTGGTTCTGCTGGAATTCGCTGATAAGTATGGCAAACCGCATCCCAGGGGAACTCTTATTGAACTTCCTTTAAGCAGGGAAGGCATTGCAAATTATATCGGTCTTGCCAGAGAGACTGTCAGCAGAAAAATGAGCATTCTTCAGGAAGAAGGAATTTTAGAGATGATTGGCAACAAAAAAGTGTTGCTGTTAAATAGAAGTGAGCTTGAAAAAACATTAAAATAAGAGAACGTACATAGTTAAGTCGTTTTACAACCAGAAGCTGCCTTATAAGGCGGCTTTTTTTTATTTTTATGCGTGAAATCACAGTTTATGGCTTATTAATAACCTAATATTTAAGTATATAAACCGGATATACTTAAAAAATATTCTTGAATTAGTTTGTTTTCACTATTTTAAATGGTATGTCTGAATAAAAGCATTTTAGAAAACATGAACTGTTAGAAAAAACTGAAATTTGTATCAGAAAGCAGGTGCTTATATGGCTAAAGTTTTAGATTTGAACAGACCCGTCCGGGATTTGATAAATGAATATCCTGAAGCTGCTGAGATTATGAAGGAACTGGGTTTCGAAAGTATTATCAATCCAAGTATGCTAAATACTGTCGGACGGTTTATGACAATTAAAAAAGGTTCTGTTATGAAAAAAATTGATTTGGACAAAATAAAAGAAGCTTTTCAATCTAAAGGATTCCAGATTAAAGAATGAAACTGCAGTAACGCATTTTCTTAATGTTTATCACATGTATAAGAATAATCATGAAGAGGTGAATAGTATGAGTGAAATAATCAATAACCGCGAACATCGGCAAAAAATTCTTAAAGAGCTCATAGAAGAACTACATCGGGGAAAGACAGTTGATGAAGTAAAACCTCGTTTTGAGGAACTGATAAAGGGCGGAGTTACAACAACTGAAATAACTGAGATGGAAGCTGCCCTTGTTGCAGAGGGAATGCCCGTCGAAGAAATTCAAAAACTTTGTGATGTTCATGCAGCTGTATTCAAAGGATCTATTCAGGATATTCACAGACCTGTCAGACCTGAGAACATACCCGGTCATCCTGTTCATACATTCGTTCAGGAAAACAGAGCTATAGAAGAAGTAATGGCTACAATCCAAAACGATCTGGAACAGTTTAAAACTGATGATTCAAAGTCCAATCTCAAAAAATTGATAAAAGGATTCGATAAGCTTTGGGAGATCGACAAACATTATTTCAGAAAAGAAAATCTGCTCTTCCCGTATCTGGAGAAGTACGGTATTACGACTCCGCCTAAGGTTATGTGGGGAGTAGATGATGAAATAAGAGCAGATATCAAACTGGTAATGAATCTTCTCAAAGATTACAGTGGTGATAAGGAAGAACTGATAGAAAAGGCAGAATTTGCTTTGGAACGTGTTAAAGAAATGATATATAAGGAAGAGAGTATATTGCTGCCCCTTGCCGTGGATACGCTTTCGGAGGATGAATGGATTGAAATTCAGAAATCAAGTGATGAGGCGGGTTATGCATTAATCAAACCTAAAGCAAAATGGAAACCTGTCAGGGTTGATGTGGAAGAAAAGGCCCGTGAAGAAGGCGAAGAACCTTCGAATGATGGATATGTTGACTTTGATGCAGGAATAATGACACCGGAGGAAATAAATGCTGTCTTAAACACATTGCCTTTAGACTTGACCTTTGTTGATAAAGATGGAATTGTCAAATGGTTTTCAATGGGCAGTGAAAGAATATTCGCCAGACCTAAAACAGTTCTGGGGCGTGAAGTTAAAAACTGCCATCCTCCAGCAAGTATGCATATAGTTGAGAAAATAATTGAGGATTTGAAATCAGGCAAAAAAGATCATGAAGATTTCTGGATACGTATGGGTGACCGTTATGCATTCATCAGATATTTTGCAGTGCGGAATAAAAAAGGCAAGTTCTTAGGTGTTCTTGAAGTTACACAGGATATTAAACCTATACAGGAGATAACAGGGGAAAAAAGACTTATGTCTGATTAGCAAGCTGGATTTAGGAAAAAGGGCTTCCCTGACCGGGAAGCTCTTAACTCATATTTAATCATCATATACTTTGTACTCTTCTGTTCTTCTGTCGCGCCTTCCGAAGATCAGGCTTATAACAAAAAGGGCTGCAAATATATAGAAGAGAACTTTTGCTATTCCAAAACTAAGGTTTGCAATCAGACCAAAACCAAATAATCCGGCAATCAGGGCAAGAATTAAAAATGTTATTGCCCATTTTAACATAATTTGTCCTCCTTTTTTCGTTCTCTTTATAGTTTTTATAAAAAACAAGTTCTTATTCAAAAGGGGATAAAACACCATTTTAAATAAATGCAAATTACGCAATATTAGGATTGTTTAGAAATTATAATTTGTTGCCAAGTATTTTAATATAAGTTATAATTATTACCAAGTCATAAATCGAATTTATATAAAAAATCCATTTAATGGAACAACACTGAGGTGAAAAAATGGCGACGTTTGACAAGTTGAATGATTTACGAACCAGAAGAGAAAACCTCAAAAAGGGTGGCGGAGACAAAAGAATTGCTAAGCAGCACGAGACTGGAAAAAAGACAGCCAGAGAAAGATTAGCAGCACTTTTGGATGAAGGAAGCTTTGTTGAGGTTGATGCATTTGTCGAAACCCGCAGTATTGATTTCGACATGCAAAAAAAGAAAATTCCAGGTGATGGCGTAGTTACCGGATATGGTACTATTGATGGCAGACTGGTATTTGTAGCTTCGCAGGATTTTACAGTTATAGGCGGCTCCCTTGGAGAAATGCACGCCAAAAAAATTACAAAAGTAATGGACATGGCCATGAAGATGGGTGCTCCGTTCATAAGTATCAATGATTCGGGCGGAGCCAGGATAGAAGAGGGGATAGATGCACTTAGCGGTTTTGGGGATATTTTTATGAGAAATACCCTCGCTTCAGGTGTAATACCTCAAATTTCCGTAATAATGGGTCCTTGTGCAGGCGGTGCTGTTTATTCACCGGCAATAACGGATTTCATATTTATGGTTGATAAAACCAGTCATATGTTTATTACTGGACCGTCAGTCATAAAAGCTGTAACCGGAGAAGAAGTAACTTTTGATGAGCTTGGCGGTGCCATGACACATAATACTATCAGTGGTGTTGCACACTTCGAGTGCTCCGATGAGGACAGCTGTTTTGAACAGGTTAAAAAGCTTATTTCTTATCTTCCTGATAATAACCTTTCTGATCCCGAAATAATCATTTCAAATGATGATTTCAACAGGTTGGAACCTGATTTGAATACTATTATTCCAGATGATGCAAATAAACCTTATGATATGCTTGACGTAATTAAGAAAGTTACCGATGACGGTGATTTCTTTGAGATTCAGGCAGGGTTTGCAAAAAATATAATTATAGGATTTGGGCGTTTTGGAGGAAAAACTGCAGGAATTATTGCCAACCAGCCTAAAGTCAATGCAGGGGTTCTGGATGTGGACGCATCTGACAAAGCAGCACGATTTGTAAGATTTTGCGATGCTTTTAATATTCCGCTTGTTACATTTACTGACGTACCGGGATATCTGCCGGGAGTAAATCAGGAGCACAGTGGAATTATCCGTCATGGGGCAAAATTGTTGTATGCATTTTCTGAAGCTACTGTGCCCAAGGTTAATATCATAGTCAGAAAAGCATATGGCGGCGCATATATCGCTATGAACAGCAAACATCTCGGCTGTGACATGGTTTTTGCATGGCCTACTGCAGAAATAGCTGTTATGGGACCGGAAGGTGCAGCAAATATTATTTTCAGAAAAGAAATTGCTCAGTCAGATAATCCTGCTGAGTTCAGAAAGCAGAAAATTGAAGAGTACAGGGAAAAGCTTGCAAACCCCTATATTGCTGCTGCCAGAGGTTATGTGGATGATGTCATTGAACCTGCAACAACCCGCCAGAGAATTATAAGTGCGCTGGATATGCTGGCAGGAAAACGCGAAACAAGACCATCCAAGAAACATGGTAATATACCTCTCTGATGAAAAAATAAAAAATATTTAAAATGATATTACTGGAGGTTTCATATAATGAGAAAATTTATAGTAAACGTAAATGGAAACAGTTATGAAGTTGAAGTTGAAGAAGTGGGAGGAGCTACCTCAACACAAGCTCCATCTGTAATACCGGTTGCTGCTCCTGCATCAAAACCTGTTGAGGCAGCACCAGCACCTGCAGCTAAGGCAGAACCTGTCAAACCGGCACCTGCTCCGGCACCCGCCGCACAAGGTTCTGAGGGGGCTGTTAAAGTTACTGCACCCATGCCCGGTACGATATTGGATGTTAAGGTAAGTGTCGGTCAACAAGTTACGAAAGGTACAGTGTTAGCCATTCTTGAAGCTATGAAAATGGAGAATGAAATACTTGCACCTCAGGATGCCACAATCGCTACAGTTAATGTAAGCAATGGACAACAGGTTAACACCGGTGATGTTCTTTTTACCTTAAATTAAGTTGATAAGGAGGCTTTTGAGCCATGGGAATAAAAATAACTGATACAACATTGAGGGACTCTCATCAATCTCTTATAGCTACCCGTATGAGCACAGAAGAGATGCTTCCAATTGTTGAGACCATAGATAAGGTTGGATATCATTCATTGGAATGCTGGGGCGGAGCTACTTTTGATGCTTGTATGAGGTTTCTGAATGAAGATCCATGGGAAAGATTAAGGAAAATAAGGGATAAAGCAAAAAACACCAAACTGCAGATGCTCTTAAGGGGTCAGAACCTTTTGGGATATAAACATTATGCAGACGATGTGGTGGATTATTTTGTACAGAAAGCTGTGGCAAACGGTATAGATATTATTCGTATTTTTGATGCTTTAAACGATCCCCGTAATGTAGAAAGATCGTTAATGGCATGTAAAAAGGAAGGCGGTCACGCGCAGGCCTGCTTCTCGTATACAATCAGCCCGTTTCACAGTCTGGAGCAGTTCGTAAGGGATGCAAAGACCTTTGAAGAAATGGGAGCCGACTCTATTTGTATAAAGGACATGGCAGGACTGCTGACACCATATGAGGCTTATGATCTGGTAAAGGCTCTTAAAGAAAATATCAAAGTTCCTATTCAGCTTCATACCCACTATACCAGCGGGGTTGCTTCAATGACATACCTTAAGGCAATTGAAGCAGGCGTGGATGTTGTCGACTGCGCCATATCACCAATGGCAATGGGAACTTCCCAGCCGCCGGTTGAGCCCTTGGTTGCTACTCTTAAAGGTACAAAATATGATACAGGATACGACCTTAATTTTCTTAGTGAAATAGCTTCATATTTCAGCAAACTGCGCGAAAAATACCTGAAAAAAGAGCTGTTAAGTACCAAGGTTATGGGTGTTGATATAAACACACTTATTTATCAGGTTCCTGGCGGGATGCTTTCTAACCTTGTATCCCAGCTTAAACAGGCAGGTCAGGAAGACAAACTTCTGGATGTTTTGCAGGAAGTACCAAGAGTAAGGAAGGATTTAGGATATCCGCCACTTGTTACACCCAGCAGCCAGATAGTTGGTACTCAGGCTGTATTGAATGTACTTATGGGTGAAAGATACAAGATGGTACCAAAAGAGACCAAGGGTCTGGTAAGGGGAGAATACGGTAAGACACCGGCTCCTATTGATGATGATATAGTTAAAAAGATTATTGGTGACGAGGAACGTATTACCTGCAGACCTGCAGACCTTATTCCAAGTGAACTTCCAAAGATCAGGGAAGAAGCAGCCGAGTATATTGAGCAGGAAGAAGATGTGCTGACATATGCAATGTTCCCGCAAGTAGCCAGGAAGTTCTTTGAGTACAGAAGGGCTCAGAAATATAAAATAGATTCTGATATGGTAGATTATGAGTATAAAATTCATCCATTAGGTTAAAACCTAATGGATGAATTTGTATATAGCCATTCCGGTGGTAGAAGATTACTTTCAGTAATATTATATTATCGAACCCGATTTTTTAGGGATGGAGGGTAATCTATGCTGAGAGAATTTACTTTCAATGGGGGTAGAAATGCCGATATTCAGGGCTACGTAATTGAGCCCGAAGACAAAGAATCGATTAAGGCTTTGATAGTTCTTATACATGGTCTTGGCGAGCACGCCGGAAGGTATCCTGAATATCTTCAGACTTTTGTTGAGCAAGGCATTTGCATATATGCCATGGATCTGAGAGGTCACGGAAAATCCCCGGGAAAAAGAGGTCATACTGCGCCAAGGAATCTTATTCTGGAGGATGTGGATGCTCTTTGCCAGCATGCCAAAAAAGAATATCCGGATATACCGCTGTTTATTTACGGACACAGTATGGGCGGGAATATCGGTCTATATCATAGACTTCATGGTAAGTTCAGACCGAAAGGATATATTATAACCTCGCCTTGGATTAAGCTGTACAATGAAATACCCGGTCATATTGTTGCCTTAATGAAGGTTATATCCAAAATAACTCCCAAATTATGCATAAAAAGCAATCTTGACAGGGAGGCACTGTCCAGCGACCAAAGCCTGATTGACTGCGATACCGACCCTTTATGTCACGGCTTTATATCGGTTCAGACCGGTCTGGACTGTTACAATGGTGCCAAAGAGATATTGGCAAAATCCGATGCAGAGAAAGAAGATCTTTTGCTCCTTCATGGTTCTGATGACCGTATCTGTTCTGTGGAAGGAAGCAGATCTTTTATGAAAAATGCACCCAAATCCTGTACTTACATAGAGTTTGAAGGAAACTATCATGAACTGCATTTCGATAAAGACAGGGATAAAGTCGCTCAGGTTGTAAGCAGCTGGATTATGGAGAGGGTATGAGTATAAAACAGCAAACTCAAAAGATGCAAAAAGGGGCATATCATAATTTATGAGATGAGCCCCTTTTTTTCTGAAGATGAATCCAATCGGAGAAATTTTTATACAGCTTAATTATTTTTGTTTTCTTCCATTAACTTAATTATTGCAAAGACAACAGCTGCTACAACAAGTATTCCGCCGGCTATCATAAAATGAAGCAAACTTCCATTGTTTTCTGAAATCGGTACTGCATCAATTGTTTCGACAGAATCTTCGTTAGGATCACCGGCAGTTTCATCGGAAAGTTCTTCGGCTGTTTCTTCTGCTGTTTCTGTTTTGACAGGTATTTCGGTCTGAAGCAAAATATTGTTTTCTTCATCAGTGAGAACAATTTCAAATCCATCAAAATCTTCACCAATATCGGTCTTGGGCAGAGTAAACTCAAACTTGTGTGCAGTTTCAGGATTGCTGACAAATGTATCTTTGTATATCTCAAAAGTATCCGTGCTTTTTACATAGAATTGGACATTCAGGTTCTTATTCGGGTGGGTTGTAAAAATTTCAGAGATAAAATTATAATTATTGGTTATTTCATTATAATCGAAAAATACAGCTGCATTTTTATTTGCACAGGTAACGGCTGAAAGTCCTGAGGTGGGTATGTAATATTCAGTCCATACTTTCTCTTCATTTGGAGCCATGGCAGTGGCAGTGAAAAATTCTGGAGAATGACCTGCCCAAAGCTCAATATAACCTCTGCTTGAATCACCGAATGTTTCCGGGTTTGTATTAAGACTGTCAATTCCCCATGTCCAGAATTTCAAGCCCGGGGTATGATTTTTATTGTCTGCTATTCTTAAAAGTCCCATCTGGTTTTCATGATTAATTACGCCCCACCAGTTTTCCGAAACACCCGGATATGCATAAGCTATACCCATATCTTCCCAGTTTTTAAAGTATGCCAGATTATTATACTCAAATACGTGCTTGCTTTTGTTAACCGGTGTGTCAACACTACCCATCCATGGCCACCAGTCATCCTTTAACACTACCTGTTTGATGGGAACAACCATTTCAGTATCCGGAGGGCAATAAGCATTGCCGGGTTCTGAACCGGGCGCAAAGGTGATACAGGTCCAGTATTCATAATCTACTTCTTCATTTCGGTTGTTAATGAGTTTTAAATTATAATCAACATAAGATTTGTCCCTGTACACTGTAACTGTTGATACGCAGGTAATGTCACTTCTGCCGTTATTGAATTTACCAGGTATTCCGTCAACTGGTGCTATGGTGTCTGTAAAACTCATTTCAGCAGATATTTTATCTTCACTTTCTTCGATAATTTTCTCCTCCCAGGGCAAACACCAGGCCTTACCATGCTCAGGTTCAGGAAAAGTAGGGAAAATTCCGCCATAGACCATAAGCCAGTCGTAATAAAAGTTCCCTTCCTTTATACCGTAAGGGGTTCCAATGGGATTTTGATAAAGCATTTCGTGACCTGTAGGCTTATAAATAATGGATAGTATCCGTCCTCCGTATTCTGCCAGCAAGGTTACTTTTATATATGCATTTTCTATAACTTTTGTGTTGAAGGTGGTTGTTACAATTTTGTTTTCATCATAATTTACCAGAAGATTGTCTTGATCTGTTTCAAAATAAAAATGTTTAAATTCCACTGTAGAATCATAAATTTTAAGATAATCCCCCTCAGCATATACAGTCAATGCACCTGTAAACAGATTCAAAATTATTGACAGTATCATTGCAAATACTAATGACAAAGATTTTTTATTCATATTAAGCCTCCCGAAAATTTGATCGATTGTATAGTGACCGGAAATCAGCCGCAGGAGAGAGCGCTCATGATGCACAAATTTATATTACTAATATCGGACTTTAAGGGCATGTTATATATTTAAGGATAATTAAAGACTGAACTAAAATAAATCTTTATATCTGTTTAAGTAAAAAAAGTGAATAATTTAATAAAAAAGATACAGTATTGCAGGTCTACTAAATAGAATAAATTAAAAATTAAAGTAAATTGCTGGATTTTGGGTGTACAATATATGGCAGAATATGATACAATATTTTTCGTTTACAGTTAATTATCAATATTACAGGGTAAGCGAGGGGTTTACATAATGGCTAAGTTAGTATTTGATTATAAAAATGCTCTTGGTTTTGTCAGAGAACATGAGATTGATTATCTTAAAAAGCATGTGGAAGATGCTCATGAGAAACTTCATAACAAGACCGGTCCGGGAAGTGACTTTTTGGGCTGGGTGGAGCTTCCTAACAATTATGATAAGGAAGAGTTTTCAAGGATTCTTAAAGCAGCCAGAAAAATCAGGGAAGATTCTGATGTATTAATAGTTATCGGAATTGGCGGTTCTTACCTTGGAGCGAGAGCAGCAATAGAATCGCTTACACATTCTTTTTACAATATGCTTCCTAAAGAAAAAAGAAATGGCCCTGAAATATATTTCGCCGGACATAATATCAGTTCAACCTATCTGGCAGAACTCCTTGAACTTATAGAAGGAAAAGATATATCAGTCAATGTTATTTCAAAATCAGGAACTACCACAGAGCCTGCTATTGCCTTCAGAATTTTCAAAGAATATATGGAAAAGAAATACGGTAAAGAAGGCGCGAAAAACAGAATTTATGCTACTACCGATGCTTCAAAAGGTGCGCTTAGAACCCTTTCAGAAACTGAGGGATATGAAACCTTTGTAATTCCTGATGATGTGGGGGGACGTTTTTCCGTATTGACTGCTGTTGGGCTCCTTCCCATTGCTGTTGCAGGTATAGATATTGCTGAGATGATGAAGGGCGCTCAGGATGCCTATATTGAATGCAAAAAGCCATTTGAGGAAAATGACTGTTACAAATATGCCGCAGTTAGAAATATCCTTTACAGAAAAGGAAAGACTATTGAAATAATGGTTAACTATGAACCGTCACTTTATTATATTAACGAATGGTGGAAACAGCTCTTTGGTGAGAGCGAAGGAAAGGATCAAAAAGGAATTTTCCCTGCAGGAGTGAATTTTTCAACCGACTTGCATTCAATGGGGCAGTATATTCAGGACGGTATGCGCAATATCTTTGAGACCGTTTTGAACGTGGAAAAGAGTAAGAAGAACATTAAAATAGATGCAACTCCTGATAACCTTGACAATTTAAATTATTTAGCCGGAAAAGAAATTGATTTTGTAAACAAAATGGCTATGAAAGGCACCATTTTGGCACATAATGATGGCGGTGTTCCAAACCTGGTTATCAATATTCCGGAAATGACCCCTTACTGGTTCGGATACATGGTTTATTTCTTTGAAAAAGCATGTGGTATAAGCGGTCACCTG
Organism: Clostridiaceae bacterium; assembly: GCA_012521615.1. Taxonomy (GTDB): domain Bacteria; phylum Bacillota; class Clostridia; order DSM-8532; family DSM-8532; genus DTU059. Next base: position 37,311 of record JAAYMA010000095.1, read on the forward strand.
TTGGGAGTAAACCCCTTTGACCAGCCCGGAGTTGAAGCCTATAAGAAAAATATGTTTGCACTGCTGGGCAAACCCGGCTATGAAAAAGATATGGAGACCCTTAAAAAGCGTCTGTAATTATCCTTGCTTAAAGCAGATGTATATGCTAAAATTAAAACGCTGTAGAATTTTTGGGAGGTTTGGACTATGGATGCCCTTACAATAATAGTAAATATTCTATATATAATTGTGTGCCTTGCTATAGTAGCTATTGTACTTCTTCAGGCAGGACGTTCGGCAGGCATGAGCGGAACAATTGCCGGTGGTGCTGAAACCTTTTTCGGAAAGAATAAAGGTCGTGCTTATGATGCAATACTAAGCAAATATACCGGATGGGTTGCATTATTGTTTGTAGTAATATCGATAGTTCTTGTTTTATTGTTGAAATAAAAATATATTCAGGAAACTTTGGGGCTGTACATGCAACCGCGTGTATAGCCTTTTTGTTTTCCAGACCGTTGGAGGTTGATTATGTCTGAATTCAGGCTTAAATCGGATTTCAAACCTACGGGCGATCAGCCTAAAGCAATAGATGAATTAGTAGAGCTTATTAATAATGGAAGCAAGCATCAGACATTGCTGGGTGTAACCGGGTCAGGCAAAACTTATACTATCGCCAATGTTATTGAGAGAGTGCAGAAGCCAACTTTAGTTATTGCACACAATAAAACTTTGGCAGCCCAATTGTGTAATGAGTTTACTGAGTTTTTCCCTGATAATGCGGTCGAATATTTTGTAAGCTACTATGACTATTATCAGCCCGAAGCATATATTCCCACCACAGATACCTATATAGAAAAAGATGCGTCCATTAATGACGAAATTGATAAATTGCGACATTCCGCAACAGCCTCTCTTCTTGAAAGACGGGATGTAATTATTGTGTCAAGCGTATCCTGTATTTATGGTCTGGGTGATCCGGAGGACTATACAGATCTGATGCTGTCGCTGCGTCCCGGAATGATAAAGGACAGGGACGAAATCCTAAAGAAACTCGTAGATATCCAGTATACCCGAAACCAGTATGATTTCAAGCGTGGAACCTTCAGGGTAATGGGGGATGTACTGGATATTTTTCCGCCATCTTCAACAAATATTGCTCTTCGTGTTGAATTTTTCGGAGATGAAATTGACAGGATTTCGGAGATTGATGTCCTGACAGGTGAGGTAAAAGGATACAGGTCCCATATAGCGATTTTCCCTGCATCCCACTTTGCCACCAAGAAGGAGAAAATGGAAAAAGCCATTGAGTCCATTGAGCAGGAACTTGAGGAAAGAATAAAATATTTCAAGGATAACGGCAAACTTCTTGAAGCCCAGAGAATTGAGCAAAGGACCAGGTATGATATTGAGATGATGAGGGAAATAGGCTTTTGCCAGGGAATTGAAAACTATTCAAGGCATATAAGCGGCCGCGAACCTGGGAGTGCACCTTTTACTTTGATAGACTATTTCCCGGAAGATTTTCTCCTGGTCATTGATGAGTCCCATGTTACAATTCCGCAAATAAGGGCCATGTATAACGGGGATCGTTCACGTAAAGAAGCCCTTGTCGAATATGGCTTCAGGCTGCCTTCAGCCTTTGATAACCGGCCTTTGACTTTCGAAGAATTTAATCAAAGAATTAATCAGATTATATATGTAAGCGCAACACCTGCTGATTATGAAAAAAACTTGTCTACCAAGGTGGTTCAGCAGATTGTAAGACCAACTGGTATTATAGATCCGGAAATTGAGGTGCGCCCTGTTAAAGGTCAGATTGACGATTTGCTTCATGAGATTAATGTGACCACTGAAAAGGGTTACAGAACAATGGTTACCACACTGACCAAAAGAATGGCCGAAGATCTTACCAAATATCTTGAGGATTTCGGCGTGAAAGTAAAGTATCTGCATTCAGATATTGACACTCTTGAACGTCTGGAAATCATCCGGGATTTGCGCATGGGTGAATTTGATGTACTTGTTGGTATAAATCTTCTGAGGGAAGGTCTTGATATACCTGAAGTAGCCCTGGTAGCCATACTTGATGCTGATAAGCAGGGATTTTTAAGGTCCGAAACATCACTTATCCAGACCATTGGACGTGCTGCAAGAAATGTTGAGGGCAGGGTTATTATGTATGCTGATACTATTACACAAGCCATGCAGTATGCTATAAATGAAACCAACCGAAGAAGGGGAATACAGACCAGATACAATAAAGAGCATAATATTACCCCGCGTACTGTTCAAAAAGCCGTAAGGGATGTTATTGAGGCAACCAAGGCAGCAGAGGATACAGAGAAATATAAAGTGCGCAAAAAGGGTAAAGTGGAAATTTTGGATAAAGAGACCATCCAAAGTCTGATTGAAAGTCTCACCAAGGAAATGAAGAAAGCAGCCCGCGAATTGGAGTTTGAACAGGCCGCTGTTTTACGTGATAAAATAGCTGAGCTTAAGAAAATGCTTTAAAAACAGTAAATTTAACAAATAGATAACTTTTTAAAAAATTTCTTGGACCTGATGTCCAGATGGCATAAAATATGACCTGAGCACCTTTTTTGGAAAGTAATGACGGATTTTGACAGCCTGCGCCAAACTGAGGTGTTCCCAGGTCTTATTTTATTATTGAAAATCAAGAGAACTTCATAGGACATCAGGAGGTTTTTTAATGTATTCGCTTTTGCTTGCAATTATCTACATAGCTTTTATCAGTCTTGGACTTCCGGATTCGCTGCTGGGCTCGGGATGGCCGGTTATGTATGGGCAGCTTGGAGTGCCCATATCCTATGCCGGAATAATTACAATGATTATTGCCGGTGGAACCATAGTATCAAGTCTTATGTCGGATAAAATGACCAGAAAGCTCGGGGCAGGACTGGTAACGGCAATAAGTGTTGCAATGACTGCCGCTGCTCTTTTTGGCTTTTCTGTTTCAAGATCTTTTATCCTTCTTTGTATCTGGGCAATTCCTTATGGTCTGGGTGCAGGCGGAGTTGATGCTGCTTTAAACAATTATGTTGCCCTGCACTATGCTTCACGGCATATGAGCTGGCTCCATTGTTTCTGGGGCGTAGGAGCTGCAATCAGTCCGTACATAATGGGATATTGTCTCACCCGTGGATATGGATGGAGCAGTGGATACCGTTCAGTTTCCATTTTGCAGATTGTATTGACTGCCATACTTTTTATCAGTCTTCCACTATGGAAGAAGAATGGGAGTAGCAATAAGACCGATGCAGTTTCACTAAGCCTGCGTGCTGCCGTTAGAATAAAAGGTGTTAAGCTTGTCCTGATTGCTTTTTTCGGTTATTGTGCCCTTGAATCGACAGCAGGTTTGTGGGCGAGCAGTTACCTTGTCGAATACAGGGGTATTGATTCTGAAACTGCTGCCAGATTTGCGTCATTATTTTTTATAGGAATAACTTTTGGCCGTTTCATATCCGGATTTATTGCTGAAAAATTAGGCGACAAGGTACTTATCCGGCTCGGTACAGTGGTTATTATTCTGGGTATCCTGATGATTATTATTCCAGCAGGCTTCGATCAACTGGCTTTGGCCGGACTTGTCGTAATTGGTCTGGGATGCGCTCCTGTATATCCATCCATAATTCATTCGACACCGGCAAATTTTGGAGAAGAAAACTCTCAGGCAATTATTGGAATTCAAATGGCAAGTGCTTACACTGGTACTACTTTCATGCCGCCGCTCTTCGGTTTCATTGCAGATAATATAAATATTGGGCTGTATCCGGTGTATCTGTTAGTTTTTGCGATTTTGATGCTTACGATGACAGAATGGTTAAACAAAGTAATTGCAGAAAACTCAGCATTTTATTCTAAATAATTTCATATAAATCACAAAAAATCGTAAAACCTGATTTTGCACGCTTTTCAACAATCAATTCTGTGTTTTACACAATAAGGATTTTTTATTTAGCATAAGAGCTCCTCATGCAGGTTAACTTATGAAAGTGACATCTCATGTGGAGCGTGATTTTTTTGTGAAAAAACGTATAAATCCATCATCTATAATATTTTTACTTATACTGGTATTTATAGTTGCGTATATTGTAACTATATTTATTCTGCCAAATAATATTACTCTCATTACTGGCGAGGATTACAATTTATCTTTTATTTCGCCATTATTTCTGAAAGCTTCTTCAGACAGCAAGATTCTGCTGCTTAAAAACAACAGTCAAAAAGCAATGACCGCTTTTGAAAATCCATATAGCCTCAAAGCTATTGATGAAGGCCAAGCTGAAATTGATCTGCGCATGTTTGGAATTATTCCTGTTAAAACAGTCCAAGTCAGGTCCATTGTTAATCAGCAGGTATTGGCCAGCGGGAGTCCGATAGGAATCAAACTTAAGACTGACGGAATCGTGATTATTAATGTTTCCAGTGTTATTCTTGAAGACGGAAGCAAAGTTTCGCCTGCTGAAAAGGCCGGATTATTGACCGGTGACATAATACTTAAGGCAAATGGGAAAGATCTGGGCAAGATTGGAGACCTTATTGAAATTGTAGAGAATTCTGAGGGAAAGCCCATTAAACTGGTTTATAAAAGAAAAAATACCCAATATAGTACGGTTATTACGCCAATAAAATCAGGTGATGATGATAAATACCGTCTGGGTATCTGGGTAAGGGACAGTTCAGCCGGAATTGGAACTTTAACCTTTGTAGATCCTGTCAATAAAGTATATGGAGCTTTGGGGCACGGTATAAATGATATTGATACTGGTTCCCTGCTTCAGGTAGGCTCAGGTGAACTTCTTGAATCAAGTATACAGGGGATTAAAAAAGGTATAAAGGGTTCACCGGGTGAATTGGAAGGGGATTTCCTGTCAAGACCGCGGGTAATAGGGGATATAAAGCTAAACTGCGATTTCGGCGTTTTTGGAAATTTCAATGATACAACTAATAAAAAATGGGGACGTCCTATGCAGATAGGACCTCACAGTATGGTACATGAGGGTCCGGCAACAATCCTTGCATGTATTGATGGTAATGAAGTAAAAGAATATAAGATTGAAATACAAAAGATATCCAGGCTGGATCTGAACAGCACTAAAAATATGGTGATTTGCATAACTGATGAAAGGCTTCTTAAATCAACGGGCGGGATTGTCCAGGGAATGAGTGGAAGCCCTATAATTCAGGATGGCAGATTAGTCGGCGCTGTGACACATGTATTTATTAATGATCCAACCCGGGGATATGGAGTTTTTATAGAATCAATGATAAATAAATCCAATTCTCTGGCAAAAAAATAAAGACAGAGCCTCCAAACCATTTGACTGTTCTTCGGGGGCAGGGGGCAGGACAAGGCAGGACAGGGGTCGGCCCCCTGTCCTGTTATTCTATTTTCATTGCTCACTGATGAGAAATCATTTCTACGGGAAGACAGAATAAGACCAATAAGATTTTTAATAAACTGTAATGTCTGTTATAATATTTTATGCTTTTATTAATACAAATTATATTGTACATATTTGGGAGGATAAAATGCGTATTGCTGTTATAGATGGTCAAGGCGGTGGAATAGGAAGGCTGATTGTTGAAAAATTAAAAGCGAATTTCGGCAGTAAAGTAAGTATTATTGTGTTGGGTACCAACGCACTGGCTACAGCTGCCATGCTCAAAGCCGGCGCAGACGAAGGTGCGTCTGGTGAGAATGCTATTCTTTACAATGTTCCCAAAGTAGACTTAATTGTAGGAACTATAGGCATAATTGCAGCCAATTCCATGCTGGGCGAGCTTTCACCTTCAATGGCAAAGGCAATTGCCGAAAGCCCTGCCAAGAAAATATTAATACCTATAAACAGGTGCAATATTCATATAGTGGGGCTCCAGGATGACCCCTTGCCTCAGAGTATTGATTTATTAGTTGAAGAAGTCAGACGGCATATGATAAATTAATAATTAGAATATAGGTAAAATTATACCAGTTAATATACAGGAGGAATCGTGGATAAAAATCTGAACGTTCAGCATCTTGCTAATGTAAAAGAAGAAGGCTTACGGTATATTACACTGCCGGCTTTTTCGGAATTTCCAGAGATAGTCGCAGGCTTTACAACACGTTTTGGCGGAGTTAGTACGGGAGAGTTTGCAACATTGAATCTTAGTTTTACCAGATCTGACGATAAATCAAATGTTTTTGAAAATTACAGGCTGTTAAGTGAAGATTTGGGTGTTCCGCTAAATAATATGGTATTATCATACCAGACACATAGCAAAAATGTTATGACAGTCTCGAAAGAGCATTCCGGGATGGGCCTTGTAACTGACAGGACCTATACCGATACAGATGGATTAATAACAGATGAAACTTCATTAATGTTAGTAACACATTATGCTGATTGTGTCCCTCTGTATTTTTATGATCCTTTCAAAAAAGTTGCCGGTCTTACCCATTCTGGATGGAAAGGAACATTACAGGATATTGCCGGCGAGACTATTAAAAAAATGCGTGATGTGTACGGATGTAATCCGGAGAATATCCGTGCTGCTTTTGGTCCGCATATCAGGAATTGCTGTTTTGAAGTGGATGTTGATGTTGCTGGAGAGTTTGCAAAAATTGATTATGCAAAAGGGCATATATTCTCCAGAAACGATGGAAAATGGATGATAGACCTTGAAAATATAATTATTGAAAGCCTTAAAAGGCAAGGTTTAAGAGAGGATAATATTTTCAGGTGCAATATTTGTACCAAATGCCATAAAGAAATATTTTTTTCTCATAGGGGCAGTCGCGGTAAATCCGGAACGGCCGCAGCTTTTATTATGATTAAAGAATAAAACAAAGGATAAAACAATATGAAATCGGTATTGAAATTAATTACAGTGGTTTTAATTGTTGTTTGTTTCTTATCATTGACAGGATGCAGCAAGCTTTTCGATGCTCTTAACACTGAAGAACTAAATCCTGATGTCGCTGGCGATGACTCCAATATGAAAATAAAAAGGGAAGACAGTGGCCCTTCCCACGGTGGTACGCTTAATCTTTTTATGTATAAGTTCAACACTTTAAATCCTTTGACCACAAAGAATAAAACCGTTCATCACCTGTCTTTATTTATTTTTGATACGCTTTTTTATAAGGACGATGGTGAATTAAAAAATATCCTTGCCAGAAGTTTTTCAGTCAGTCAGGAAAATACAGTATATGACGTGCAGATTTATGATAATGTTTATTTTCATGATGGAAAACAGTTAACTGCGGAAGATGTGGTCTTTACAATCAATGCAATCCTGGATGCAGGAAGCAGGTCGTTTTATTACAATAATGTCAGTAATATAGTGAGCATCAAGGTAATAGATCGTCTGAGTTTCAGAATTATTCTGGATAAACCTGACGGAGAATTTACAAATAAGCTTACTTTCCCCATAGTTCCCGGGCATATATTTAATGATTGGCCTGTGGAAGGGCATAGCGAAAACTTTAAACTTGTTGGATCAGGACCGTTCATATTCGAATCCTGTGAGGACAATCAAATAATTCTTTCCCGTAATGATTCCTGGTGGCTTGTCGATACCGGCATCATTGACCACCCTGTATGGATTGATAATATTGTATTTAAAATATATCCCAACGAATTCGATATGATGTCGGCATTCCAAAAAAAAGAAGTTGATATTGCCTGGATTGAGGATGGGGATATGAAGGCATACTCCAGAAGGACAGATATCCTCTATAATGAATTTGAAAATAATATAATTGAATTTATGGCTTTTTCTCAAAAAGGTACTAAAAATTCGCCCATATCCCGGCCTGATTTCAGGAGGGCTTTAATTGAATACTTATGTTGGTACTCAGATTTAAATCCGATTAACAATGGTAATATCAAGCTCAATGCTATAAAGTGTTTTAATCCTTATCAGAAAAAGACTGACCGGGTAACTACACTTAATAAATTAGAGGAATATGGATTTACATATGATGAGGAAAAAAATAGTCTCACTTCCGGAAAGAATACTGCGCAAATTACATTGAAGTTATTGTACAACAGTATAAATGAAAACAGGTATATGCTTGGTGAATGGATAAAAAAGGCTTTGCTTGAAATTGGCATTCAAGTAGATATTCAGTCAGCTTCCTATGAAGAAGAGCAGCAAGCCGTAGCGACCGGTGATTTCGACATCATACTGTTGGGATGCCGTATTCCCTTTGCTGCCGATATTTCCGATGTTCCAGATCTTATAAAAGAAAGTCTTAATATGGCCGGGCATGATGATGTTATTCTTCCGCTTTACAGAAAAAGTGGTGCAGTTTTGTATCATAATTATATCAGGGGTGAGAGAAGGCCTACATGGAACAATATATATAACGGGTGGATTGACTGGTATCTGGTGAAAGATGCTTCTGAATAAGGGGTCAAAATGCATGGTTTGAGTTTCAGGGAGATTACAGAAAAAGAGTTTACCATAATAGAAAAATGGTATGAAATGACAGGTTGTTTTGGTCATGCGACAGGTTTCAAGAATTTTTCAGAGGTCCAGCACAGGCTTTTAAACCTGTCCGGTAAAACTGCTTTTGTGATATGCTATGAAAGTGATACCGTTGGCTTTATATTTGCAGAAATCATTAAGTCAACAGGAACACCTGTACTCTGGATCTATGTATTATTGATTGAGCCTGATTATCAGCGCAAGGGATTTGGAACCTGGGCGGTAAATAGGCTTATTGATATTACAAAATCAGAATATGATACATTTATCTGTATAGCGCCTGTTTCACAAAAGAATGAAAAGGGGCTTTGTTTTTGGGAGAGTTTAGGATTTGTTCGTTCCTGCAATCTGGAGAAAAACTTAAAACCTGATAAGCAGGTTGCTGTTTTTATCAGGAATATCAGTTCGGATACAGAATCTCATTTTTAATTGACTTATATTAAAGCACATTCAGAGTGTTTAGCGGATTATAGAATGCAGAATAAATAACAGGTGTTTTATATGAAAAGACCTTTAGTTATTTCAGCTATAGCCCTTATATGGGGAATTTTACTTTGTGATACAAGTATTTCACATTTATGGGGAATTTTATTTCTGTTTTTGAGTATGTTAAGTTTCATATTATTATACAGACCAGTGAGAAAAACATATTCAAAATTTGTACTACTGGCTGTTCCATTTCTTTTGACCGGTTATATTCTACATGGTTTTAACAAAACACATTATCAAAATCTGTTTTTATCGTATGCTGAAAACCAAGTCGTAGTTAAAGGCAGGATAATCGATGAACCTTCTCAGAAAAAGGGAAGAATAGGTTTTATTTTAAAGCCTTATACCATAGATAATGTTCCTCAAAAGAAAGGTCTGATACAAGTTTCAGTTTATGCCGACCAAAACGCAGCTAATCTTGAATATGGTTCAATAGTAGAAATTACAGGTCAAATTAAAATACCCCAGGGGAAACGAAACATTGGAGGTTTTGATTATCAGAAGTACCTGGCTTCCAGGGGAATTTCAGGCATACTTAATACTTCTGAAAAATCCCTTAAAGTTCTGGAGGGTAAAGAAACTTTTTGGCTAAAAAGTGCGGGTTATAAAGTCAGACGTTTTATTCTGAAAGGACTTGAACAATGCCTGTCTTCGAATGAAGCGTCAGTCCTGGCGGGAATGATTATAGGCTATACCTCTGAAATGCCTGATGAAATGGAGGAAAGCTTCAGAAAGACAGGTTTAAGTCATATCCTGGTAGTTTCGGGCGCCAACTTGGTTTTTATTATTCTTCCATTGGTATGGCTTTTAAAGAAAATTGGTTTTAGCCCCAGATGGGCTTCGGTTATAGCTTTTCCTTTCATGATTATATATGTCTTTTCAACGGGCCTGGAAACATCTGTAATAAGGGCTGCTATCATGGCGGGAATTATGCTCATAGGCCAAATTTTCTGGAGAAAGAGCGATGTCTACTGTTCTCTGGCTGCATCTGCCATAATAATTCTGCTTATAAACACTTATATGCTTTTTGATATTGGATTTATCCTTTCATTTACTGCAACTCTTTCACTGAGTATTTTTTACGAAAGTGTACTCAAGATATTACCCGAACGTATCCCCGGAAGCATTCGGGATACTGTTTCAGGAACTTTATCGGCTCAACTGGGTGTAGTACCGATAATAGCATATAATTTTAACACTGTATCAATTATTTCAGTCTTTTCCAATATACTGGTCGTACCTCTTACAGGTTTTTTGACTGTAATGGGCATTATTATTTCTGTTATCGGAAACTTGTCTCTGTCATTTGGTAAAGTAGCAGGATGGTTTACAGGGATAATAATCAGAATATTGCTATACTTGACAGAAGGCTTATCAAGCTTGCCCTGGGCGGAAATATGGATTGCGACACCACCTTTAATACTGGTTATTATATATTATTTGTTTTTAATATATCTTAAATTTTGTCATCCAAAACTTGACCAGGATATTGCCAGACCTTTGATGGCCGGTATTTTGATTTTTGTCGGCTCGGCAATAATTCTGGCAAATACTCCAGATCGCAGTTTGAGAATATATTTTGCGGATGTCGGTCAGGGCGACTGCATTCTGATAAGGACGCCAAAAGGGAAAAATATAATAATAGATGGTGGCGGAAGTATAAGTGACAGAGAAAGTTCATATACAGGCGAAAAGATTGTGGTGCCGCTCGTTTATGATCTTAAAATGAATCAGATAGATCTGATGATAGCCACCCATGGTGATGCTGATCATATCAATGGACTGAAAAGTGTACTGGAAAAAGTTCCTGTGAAAAAACTTGTTGTTGCAGATGCTCCTGATGACGGTGTTGATGAAATTGTGGAACTTGCCGGAAATAAAGGGGCTTTTATCATGAGGGCAAAAGAAGGTGATGTTATTTTTGATGAGGGGGATTTATCAATAACTGTGGTTTATCCATTGAAAGAAAGCAATAAAATTGCTGGCATAAAAGCCGGCAGCTCCAATGAAATGTCTTTGGTGACAAGACTGGATTTTGATGAGTTCAGCGCTCTTTTTACAGGGGATATATCAATAGATACGGAGAATTTTATTATTAATGAAGGAATTGTTATTTCATGTGATCTTTTGAAAGTGGCTCATCATGGCTCAAAATATTCTACCGGTGAAAATTTTCTTGATCATACCAATCCTGCTGTAGCAATAATATCTTGCGGACAGAACAGATATGGGCACCCCAGTCCTGAAACTCTGGGGAGAATCAGGGGTAAAGGTATAAAAAGTTTTCAGACAGTTGAAAGCGGGGGTATTCTGGTCAGGGTAAACAAGGGCGGCAGCAAGATGCAGGTTACCACAGTGATTAATGATAATTAGCCGGGCTTGTAACAAATTGCCATGATGTTCAGATCTTCCTCATTTATCAATACAGGAAACTGTTAATACTCAAGTTTGATCTCGCATACAACTTCAACTGCCCCTGCAAAGACTTAAGACCTGAACATCATGTTTAAAGGGGAGCAACTTTGGTGCGGGTATTATTTTACAGCTATTGCGAGAGCTACTTCTCTAAGTAGTTTACAAGCGGCTGCTGTTGATATCCCGCTTGCATCGTAATTTGGTGCAAGCTCAACAAGATCTGCTGCCACTATAAATCTCCCACGCAGTTTTATAATAAAGTCAAGCAATTCTTTGAAACTTACTCCTCCATGTTCAGGTGTTCCTGTGCCGGGGAATACTGACGGATCCAATACATCCATATCAATTGTCAAATATATGGGTTTTCTTCCGATTGCTTCAAGAGCCTTCTCAATTCCATCCAGGCTGAAAGGAGTTAAAAATGTATGTTCCTGTGCCCATTCAAATTCAAATTTTTCCCCTGAACGGATACCAAATTGCCAGATTTTCCTGTCACCAACTCTTTCCCATATACGGCGCATTACTGTGGCGTGGGATAATTTTATACCCAGATAATCATCCCTGAGATCAGTATGGGCATCAAGATGTATGATACACAGTTCGGGATACTTCTCCAAAACTGCTTCAACCGCTGGAAGTGTGACCAGATGTTCCCCGCCCAGCATTATAGGAATTTTCCCATCGGATACAATATCTCTGGTGAAGTGTTTTATCATATTTAATACCTGAATGGTATCGCCAAAGGGAAGAGGAAGGTCTCCCGCATCATGTCCTTTTATTTCTGTTAAATCAGCATTCTGATAAGGACTATATGTCTCTATACCATAGGATTCATTTCTTATTGCACTTGGACCAAAACGGGAACCCGGACGGAAGGATACAGTTCCATCAAAGGGTGCACCGAAAACTACTATATCTGATTCTTGGTATGAATCTTCAAAACCTAAAATACTTATTTCCGGATTTTGTTTCATAGTCTTAACTCCTTGGAATATTAATTACTTGTTTAACAACTGGTATAAATCAGCCTATATTGTTTAATCCTTTATTTATTACAACATTTAATATATCACAATCATATTCCTGTGCAAATGATTTTACATAATAGTAATTGCAAGAATTTTTTATCATTTATAATGCGGCTTACAAGGCAATTCTATGTTTTATTACAGGCGTAACATAAGTTGTGACAGAACCTGTATGCAGTTGTAAATATTATTTGCTTGCGATATATTATTCATAAGCTGTCATGAAGCAATCCACTATATAGTTAAAAGGGGAATAAGGATGAGCAAGGCTGATAATATTTTTATTGAAATGTGCAAAGATATACTTGAAAACGGTTTTTCAGACCAGGGAACTAATGTAAGACCAAGGTGGGAAGATGGTACTCCTGCATATACCAAAAAGAAGTTTGGTGTTGTCAATCGTTATGATTTATCTGAAGAGTTTCCCATACTTACATTGAGACCTATTAATTTCAAGGCGGCTATTGATGAAATTTTGTGGATTTGGCAGAAGAAATCCAATAACATCAAGGATCTTAACAGTCGTATCTGGGATTCATGGGCGGACGAGAACGGATCAATCGGAAAAGCTTATGGATATCAGTTGGGTATAAAACACAAGTATAAGGAAGGCGAATTTGACCAGGTCGACCGGGTTTTATTTGACCTTAAACATAATCCTTACAGTCGCAGGATTTTAACCAGTATATACAATCATGCCGATCTGCACGAGATGAATTTATATCCCTGTGCCTGGAGTATGACTTTCAATGTAACAGGTGACAGATTGAACGGTATTTTAAACCAGCGTTCTCAGGATGTCTTGGTGGCAAATAACTGGAATGTAATTCAATATTCTATCCTGATTCATATGTTTGCCCAGGTAAGTGGACTGAAAGCAGGGGAGCTTGTCCATGTTATTGCTGATGCGCATATTTATGACAGGCATGAACCTTTGGTAAGAGAACTTATTGAACGTACACCTCAACCGGCTCCAAAACTGGTAATCAATCCTGATGTTAAGGATTTTTATGAGTTTAAGGTCTCTGACTTTGAACTTGTAGATTACAATCCGGGTCCGTCGGTCGGGAAAATCCCGGTAGCCGTTTAATAGAGAAGCATTTTACCAATGAGGTATATTTCTGGTTTTGATGAAATAAAAACTGTTATTATAAAATAAAAGTTTTAGATAAATGGTATGGTGAAATTATGAGAAAAGATCTTATACTTATAGCATCAGCAGACAAAAATTGGGGACTTGGTAAAGACAATAAACTTTTGGTGAGAATTCCCGAGGATCTTAAACGTTTTGCAGGTTTTACCAAAGGAAACATGATCATAGTGGGAAGAAAGACTCTTGAATCCTTTAAGGATAAAAAACCCTTGCCAGACCGTATCAATGTCGTATTGACCAGGGACAGAACTTATGAATGTGAAGGTGCTGTAATAGTTCATGATTTAAATGATTTAGAAAAGGCAGTTGAAGGTTATAAGGGCGATGTTTATGTATGTGGCGGGCAGAGCATTTATACCTTGCTTTTACCTTTTTGCAGCAAAGCTCTTATAACCAGAATAGATGCTGAATACGATGCTGACACAAGGCTTGTAAATCTCGACAGTCATCCTGAATGGGAAAAAGTATCTGAAGAACCCTGGCAGGTCAGCAGCACAGGTGTGCGTTTCAAATATGTTGAGTATCAGGTTAAGGAAAACGATGGGAATACCAAAGCTGAAGACTGAGCTTCAACAAGCAGGCACTTGACAAATACGCCTTACATATTCTATTATCAAATAAATATGTCGAATATATTTTGCTGTGAAGGAGAGGAGTAGGTAAAAGAGCCCTTAAGAGAGAAGATGTCACAGGCTGGAAGCATCTTCAGGAAGCATTTTACCGAAGGTCGCTCTGGAGCATGTATGGCTGAAAGTTTTTGAAATCAGTAGGTCATACCGGTTAAGAGCCGTTATATTCTTACAAAGTGCCCGTTAAGGGAATTTTGGTGGTACCGCGGAAGCAAGCTTTCGTCCAATATCTGGATGGAAGCTTTTTTAATTATTCGAAATGTATTTAGCGGTGCAAAGAATGAATTCGATGTTTTGGCTTGACTTAATATAAGATTTTGGAAAGGGATGGTAATAATGCGCAGGGAGATTGCCAAAACCTATGATCCTAAACAGGTAGAAGACAGGATTTATAAAAATTGGATGGAGAAAGATTATTTCCATGCTGTTATAGACCCGGAAAAAGAACCTTTTACAATTGTAATTCCACCACCTAATATTACCGGACAGCTTCATATGGGGCATGCGCTTGATAATACAATGCAGGATATACTGATCCGTTTGAAGCGCATGCAAGGTTATTGTACACTGTGGCTTCCGGGCACTGACCATGCAAGTATTGCAACAGAAGTCAAAATAGTTGAAAAAATGGCTGAAGAAGGCATTACCAAAGAAGATATAGGCCGTGAAGGTTTTCTGAAACGCGCCTGGGAGTGGAAAGAGCAATATGGTGGAAGAATTATTGAGCAGCTGAAAAAACTTGGATGTTCTTGTGACTGGAAACGTGAACGTTTCACCATGGACGAAGGACTATCCAGGGCAGTAATTGAAGTTTTTGTCCGCCTGTATGAAAAAGGTCTTATCTATAGAGGCGAAAAAATAATTAACTGGTGTTCAAAATGCAGGACCACTATATCTGATGCAGAAGTAGAATATGATGAGCATGAAGGTTATTTCTGGCATATTCGTTACCCCATTAAAGGTTCTGAAGAATTTATAGAGATTGCAACCACCAGACCTGAAACTATGCTGGGCGATACTGCCGTTGCGGTTCATCCGGATGATGAAAGGTATAAACACTTAATCGGCAAAACTGTTATATTGCCGCTTGTAAACAGAGAGATACCTGTTGTTGCTGACACTTATGTTGATAAAGAATTCGGTACAGGTGTTGTTAAAATTACCCCTGCCCACGATCCCAATGACTTTGAGGTTGGTCTGAGGCATGATCTTGAAATAATAAATGTTATGAATGAGGATGCTACCATCAATGAAAATGGTGGAAAATATGCAGGGCTTGACAGGTATGAAGCAAGAAAACAGATCGTAAAAGATCTTGAAGAACAGGGATATCTTGTGAAAACAGAGCCCCATAAGCATAATGTGGGATCATGTTACCGCTGTTCTACTGTAATAGAGCCCAGAATATCCTATCAATGGTTTGTTAAAATGAAACCTCTGGCTGAGCCGGCAATTGAAGTAGTCAGGAATGGAACTGTAAAATTCGTACCCGAGAGGTTTTCCAAGATATATTTCAACTGGATGGAAAATATACAGGACTGGTGCATTTCCAGACAGCTTTGGTGGGGACATCGTATTCCTGCATATTATTGTGATGACTGCGGTGAAATGACAGTGGCCAGAACTGCTCCTGATGTATGCCCCAAATGTAAATCCGCAAATATCAGGCAGGATGAAGATGTTCTTGATACCTGGTTTTCTTCAGCTTTGTGGCCGTTTTCTACTTTGGGCTGGCCTGATATGACTGAAGACCTGGAATATTTTTATCCGACAAATGTTTTGGTTACCGGATATGATATTATCTTTTTCTGGGTAGCAAGAATGATTTTCTCTGGCCTTGAGCAAATGGGGAAGGAACCTTTCAGATATGTTCTTATTCATGGGCTGGTACGCGACAGTCAGGGCAGAAAGATGTCAAAATCTCTTGGCAATGGTATTGATCCTCTGGATGTCATTGACAAGTACGGGACAGATGCTCTTAGATATGCTCTTACTATAGGTACTTCACCCGGAAATGATATGAGGTTTTCAGAGGAAAAACTTGAAGCAAGCCGTAACTTTGCAAACAAGATCTGGAATGCTTTCCGTTTTGTAATGATGAATTTTGATGATGATATTGATTTTGCAAATGTTAATGAAGAGAATTATACAGTTGCTGACAAATGGATACTGAGCCGTATTAATACCATTGCAAGGGAAGTTACCGAGAACCTTGAAAAATTTGAGCTGGGAATTGCATTGCAGAAAATCTATGAGTTTATATGGGAAGAATTCTGTGACTGGTATATTGAGCTGGTCAAGCCAAGATTATACGATCGTGAGGCTAAAGGCAGACTGGAAGCTCTCTATGTTTTAAATGAAGTTCTTGGTAAAGCAATGAAACTGCTCCATCCGTTCATGCCGTTTATTACAGAGGAAATATACAGCCATCTGATTACTGACGATGAAAGTATTATGATTTCAAAATGGCCGGAGTATACAGATAACGTATTATATCCCGAAGAAGAGAAAATCATGGTATTTATAATGGATGCAGTAAGGGGTATACGCAATATCAGGGCTGAAATGAATGTACCTGTAAACAGAAAAGCCAAAGCTATTTTTGTGACACAGGATGAATTGCTAAGTAAAGTGGTAAAGGACGAGCAATCGACCTTTGGAAGACTTGCTTCAATTTCGGAGGCACAGGTTCAAAGCACAAAAGACGGAATACCGGAGGATTCGGTAGCTGTTTTAGTAAATGGTGCTGAGATCTATCTGCCACTTGAGGAACTTATAGACAAAGATAAAGAACTTGAACGTCTGGAGAAAGAAAAAGCTACACTGATTAAGGAGCTTGAGAGAGTTAACAGGATGCTCAATAATGATAACTTTGTCTCAAAGGCACCTGCTGCTGTAGTTGAGCAGGAGAAGGAGAAATTAAAGAAGTATACCGAAATGTACGAAAAAGTGTTGGAGCGGATAGCTGCATTAAAATAGTGTAAAAAATTGTAAGAGTGGCCAGGAATATATTATTTCCTGGCCTTCTGAATTGTTTATAAACGGATTTTGAAGAACTTAACAGAAAAGACTGTGTTATTCTCTTTGAAAAAGTGATATCCTATTTATGAGTTTTTTATTATTTGGGGGTGGTATTATTAATTTTTCATCCAAAAGGGCAAGGATTTTAAAGGCTTTTTTTTCAACAATATTTGCGATTTATTTCAGTATTATGTTTTTTCAAAGCTTATCAAAAGGTGTCAATGTTCCCGATAACAGAGAACCATTGTATTCACCTTCACCTGCCCCAACCCAAAGTAATATCGTCCCCAATGATAAACCGGAAGATAACGGACCAAGTTTTTATCTGACTGATTCGCAGAGGTATTATAAGAATCTTGTTAATAAAGATAGTACAAATTTACTGCTCCTGGGCACAGAGCCTTCAGGTTTTAATTTTGATACTATAGTTGTTCTCAGTATAGACGAAGCTGATAAAAAGGTAAAGATTATCAGTTTTCCAAGGGATATTTATATAGACTACAGTGATAATGTTCTAAATGCATTGAAAAAAGCTAAACCTTCTTATCTGAAAGAAAAGGGTATTAACAGAATTAATGCTGTACCCTCGATTGGTCAGGCAATAGGTTATCAGAAAAATACAGGACGCTTTGGCAGACCTTATATTGATTTCATTGCCGATGTTATTGAAGAGGTTTTTGGTATCTATGTGCATGATTTTGCATATGTTAAAACTTCAGGGTTCAGAACAATTGTAGATTATTTTGGAGGGGTAACGGTTTATGTACCTGTCCTTATGAATTATGAAGATCCCTATCAGGATTTAAAAATTTATATAGAGAAAGGGACGCAGCATCTCAATGGCAGACAGGCAGAGGGCTATGTAAGGTTCAGACAGGGCTATGATGAGAATGGCGTATTTAGAAATTATGGAGATATATTCAGAAAACAGAATCAGAACCGTTTTATAAAAGCTTTTATTTCGCAGCATGTTACCCTGAAAAATCTCACTAAGCTGGGAGATATTGCGGACATTATAAGTTCGAATGTTATTACAAGTGTGAAGGATTGGAACTCCATTGTCAAATATGGTGCGCTGGCTGAAAAAGCATTAAAAGACAATTACACCATTGAAGATGTGGAAATTGAGTGTGAAGAGAAAAAAATTAATGGTTCATCCTATGTAATAATAAAAACGCGTTAGATTAGAATAACAGAATCTTTATTTAATGAATATTATAGACTTGATTTCTAATTCTATATTTCATCAGATATAAATCTGCAGGTAAGTATTGAGCAATATAAGCTCAGATAATATAAGTTATAGATAATACTTTATAAGTTATTATTATTTAAAAATTCTTAATTTTATATTTATTATTATTTTATAATTATTTTAATCATTTTTATCTTAGCTTATCTTCTTTATATTTTTTAGATATTAAGATATATTAATATATATTTATATTGCATTTTATTAAATTAAATTATTTATTATACTTACTTAGGTATTTATATTTTATATATTATATTATATTTATTTATATTTATATATTTATTATAGAATATTTACGCAAATATATTTTATAAATAAAATTCTTAAAAGCTAATTTAATAATTAATAATA
>JAAYMA010000096.1 GCA_012521615.1 Clostridiaceae bacterium
GGCTTCAATGCTGGGTTTATCTTCACTTCTCCTTTGTATGAGTATGGGTGCCATGCTGATTAACATTACCCGAGCTGGCAATGCAATTCTTAAACTTGTGGACAATATAACGCCCCCAATTTTTCTGATGTTTTTTGTTGTTTCAGGTATGGAATTAAATATTATGACCATACCCCAAATTGGGCTTATAGGTATTCTTTATGTGACATGCCGTGTAATTGGCAAAGTAGCAGGTGCATACATAGGTGCTGCAATTATGAAGGCACCGGAAACTGTCAGAAAATATCTTGGATTTACACTTGTTCCTCAAGCAGGTGTTGCCATCGGTCTTTCCTTGATTGCTTCCAACACTCTTCCTGCCGAGCTTGGTCAAACCATTCGCACGGTAATTCTATGTGCGACTTTGATTTATGAATTGGTAGGTCCGGCCATTACCAAGATATCTTTGGAGAAAGCAGGAGAAATTACTGGGTAAGTTAATTGAAACATGGTTTGTTTTTTCCTATAATGATTATGGCTATTTTGTGAAACAGGAGGAATTGAAATGGCTTGTAACCCTACTATTAATTGTACCTGTACATATACTTCATGTTCCCGTCATGGTAAATGCTGTGAATGCGTTGCATATCACCGAAGAAGCGGAGAAGTACCAGGATGCTTCTTTTCAAAATCCGGCGAAAGCACTTATGACAGATCAATTGAAAATCTGTACAGTGACTATAAAAACAATCGTTAAAACTGTTGCCGTATAAACATTTTACTTTCAAAATTATAAAGTAGCTGGTACAATTTCATTACTTTGTACCAGCTATTACCGCAAGCGCCATTAATTCTTTCTGCCCCTGCCTTCTGGTACTAAAGTAATTTCTCTGCCCATTCAGCTTCCTTAAAGCCTATAAGCACCATATCTTCCTTCACTATCAATGGACGCTTAACAAGCATTCCATCAGAAGAAAGCAGCTTAAGTTGCTCTTCTTCACTCATGTCAGACAGCTTATCCTTCAAGTTCATTTGCTTATACAGCATGCCACTGGTATTAAAAAATTTCTTTATAGGTAACCCGCTTTTCTGGTGCCATTTTTTTAATTCTTCATAGGTAGGATTATCCTCCACAATATGACGGGCTTCATATTCCAGACCATGTTCATCCAGCCATTTCTTAGCTTTCTTACAAGTTGAGCACTTAGGGTATTGTATGAATAACATATAGCATTACCTCCTCATTTATCTCCATTAGCATAAGCTATCTGCTTACAATTATTCTACAGCAAATTGCTCTAAAATACTTCAGTATAAAAAAGAACGCCAGGTTTATTGATTTGGCGTTCTAATTGCTTTAACCTCTTAAATTTAAGTCTGCCTACTATGAAAATTAACCTACCTGAGTTGAAAGGAATACAGGCAATGTCATCTGTTCAATCTGATCTAAGAGTTCCTCGAGTTCATCCATATGACTATCTTCGTCATTCAGAATCTGCACAAGAATATCCTTGGTGGCGTGGTCATTCACCTCAGCCGCAAGTTTAATAGCATCATTATAAGCTTTAATTGCGATTTCCTCTGCATCACGGTCAAATTCAATCTGCTCCGGAATATTTTTTCCGATACGGATTTTACTTAGTTCAGACACAATTGGTGTTCCGCCGAGAAACAGTATTCTTCCAATAAGTTTTTCAGCATGTCTCATTTCTACAATTGCCCGTCTTTTGAAGCCTTCGTAAAGTTTACCATAACCCCAGTCCTCGCACATTTCAGCATGTACCATGTACTGATTGATGGCTGCAAGCTCGTCCGCAAGCAAGGCATTAAGAGTTTCAATAAGTTTAGAATTTCCTTTCATATCCAGAGCTCCTTTCTTTTAAGTAGTGTCAATATTTAAATATTTACTATAGTATTGGTAAAAAGTTTATATAATTATTTAATACCACTATTTTTTCAATAAACTCATCATTTTACAACTTCTGGACACTACTTTCAAGAAAGCGAGTTAAAATGCATTAATCAAGCATTTTTCAAGAGTTCTTTCACATAATTCGGCAAAGCAAAACATCCCCTGTGCAGTTCGGTGTTGTAGTACCTGGTCTTTAAACCAAGGGAATCCCAGGTTGTACTTAAATCATCAATGGGATCAAGACCTTTGGAAGCAAAGCCCAAAAGAAAATGACCAGATGGATAAGTTGGGATATGCGCCTGATAAACCAATGCTTTTGGAAAAATTGATTTTATGCGCCTATGGGCACTTTGTGCAGCCAAAGCATCATTCGGGTAATAAGGACTTTCATGCTGATTTACCATAATACCTGAAGAATTCAATGCTTTGAAACAATTTCCATAAAACTCCTCGGTAAACAGCGCCTCACCTGGCCCGAAGGGATCTGTTGAGTCCACTATTATTAAATCATATTCATTATTTTTTCCAGCAACAAATTTAAGTCCATCCTCAAAATACAGGTTTACCCGTGGATCATCAAGTTTACACGATGTTTGGGGCAAATACTCCCTGCAAACGTCAACTACAAGTTTATCTATTTCCACCATATCAATCCGTTTTATTGAATCATATCTTGTAAGTTCCCTTACAATTCCGCCATCGCCTGCACCAATAACAAGAACATCACTGATTTCCGGATTTACAGCCATAGGTACATGCGTCAACATCTCGTGGTAAATAAACTCATCCTTTTCAGTGAGCATCAGATATCCGTCCAGCACCAAAATCCGGCCAAAGTCATAGGAATCAAACACATCTATGCGTTGAAACTCACTTTTCAGGCTTATTACGGGTTTTTTAACCTTGATTGAAAACCGCGAATTATCTGTATGATATTCAGTAAACCATAAATCCATATTATCCCCCCATAACCCTAATTTTTTGCTTAAGTTTGCATAGCTGGAAACGATTATTTTATCATTTCTCACATCAGGAGCTGAATACGATATATCAGAACCAAATGTTGTAATCATCTGGTTTTTCAGAAAAGGAACATTGCCTACTATGATTCGTAAATATTCATACCGCTGAAGATCTCAATCATTTCTTTCCGAAGACTGTCTATGATTTCAAGTCTCTTCGTAGGAGGAAGCTCATATACATCCTGATTAAAAAGATAGTTTTGCAGTTCTATCTCCTTTATCAGCATTTTTGTATGGAATGTATTGGACTGATACACATTTACATCAACAGCATCATATTTTCTCAGGGTATTCTCATCTATATAATCCTGTATTGATTTTATATCATGGTCTATATAGTATTTTTTCCCGTGTATGTCCCTGGTAAATCCCCTCACCCGGTAATCTATAGTTATTATATCCGAGTCAAAGCTGTCTATCAAAAAATTCAATGCATTTAAAGGAGAAATCATTCCACAGGTGGATACATCTATGTCTACACGAAATGTGGAAATAGTATTCTCTGGATGATACTCCGGATAGGTATGGACAGTTATATGACTTTTATCCAAATGAGCATGCACAGTTTCGCTATGTAAAGGCATACCGTTTAATTTGCCTTGATTGCATGTTTCGTCTATTTGATTGGGAGGCAGCGGCCCTTCCGCTATCAATAAGTTTACTGAAGCTCCCTGAGGTTCATAATCCTGTTTGGAGATATTCAGTATATTGGCTCCTATAATTTCAGCAACCTTGCATAGAATATTTGTTAGTCTCTCAGAATTATACTGTTCGTCTATATATTCGATATAATCATTCTTCTCTCTTTCTGTTTCAGCGTAGCATACATCGTAAATGTTAAAGCTGAGGGATTTTGTAAGATTGTTAAAACCATACAAGGTCAACTTCTTCTCCAACCCTATCATCACTGCCCTTCTGATTTACTAAAGTAAGAAGATTATTGCATATTTTATTGGTAAATGCAACACCAATACATCTTTTACGTTTTCTCGGCAATATACGAAATAAATTTCTTGCAATTTTGCTCTATTTTATCTTATGAAATGTGTAGCAACTCTTTCCTCAGTTTCAGGTAATCCAAACTCTTTCTTTCCAAGTTCAATACTCTTCATAAGGAAAACCATATTTCTTGCAAGGGTTCTCATAGTCTGTTTTCCTTCTTCATCCTGATTGGCTTCGCCGGGGAGAAGGCCATGAATTGAATTCCAGTATTGGCTGGATGCAATCGGCATACCGGAAATTGTAAAGTATTTGTTTAGTTGATCGAAGGTTGACGAGCATCCTCCTCTTCTTGCACATACTATACTTGCTCCAACCTTCATAGTCTTATCAAAGTGGGTGCTGTAAAAAAGCCGGTCAAGGCATGCTATAAGGGTTGCATTTGCAGATGCATAGTAGACCGGACTGGCTATCACAAGCCCGGCGGCCTCTTCAAATAAGGTGGCCAGTTTATTTACCTCATCATCAAAGACGCATTTACCCGCCTCAGCACAGTAATTGCATGCAATACATCCCCTGATGTTTTTATTGCCTACCACAACCTCAGTATATTCAATACCCGCTCCTTCGAATATTTTCTTCATCTCACCCAGCGCTACTCCACAGTTGCTTCCTGGTCTTGGGCTTCCATTAATCATCAAGACTTTCATATATAAACCACCCTCTATAAATGTTATTTTTAATCAGCCAATTTGTTACCATGAATTTTCTTCATCAGTTTCCGCTATGGTTTTCCGTGAATGCTGCCTGAAACTATTCAACGATCCAAACTCAAATCCATTATATTACATAACAAATCTGTCTTTCAAAATAATTAAAAATTAAAGAATTATTTTTAAATACAGAAATATAATCTAAAACTATAATAAACTAATCATGAAGTAAAAAACGGTATTTTATAGGAGCGATGGAATTGTACAGCAACATATTCCTATTCAGGCTTCCTCATTCTGAACAATTCGTCAATCCTATGGGACAGTACAATATCTGTTTTTCCTACTTCTTCAATATATGACTCAATGCTCTCGAATTTTTTCACAGGCTGACCAAGAAGAATTGCCTCCATCTGATTTCTGATGGAGTGAGCGCTGATTAAACTTTTTTCATCCTGAATTGTATTGATTAGGCATAGAGTATCCACAAGACAATCCAGAACTTTTTCTTTTGTGAACGGCTTTTCCGGATGGTTCGCCACAGTCGCACATGTTTCCTCCTGCCATTCATGATTGTCCAATGCCGCCTGCACAATCTCCTTTGAATGTCCAATGGCACACTGGCTTCCCTGGCAAGAAGAACAATACTCCAGACCAAGACATATATTGTTCAAATTTTCTTTCATATGCAGGTAATAATCATGAAGAAGTTTTGATTTGGCAATAAAATCAGATCTGATTCCTGCGCGTCTTCTGCGTATTAATACATTTACCATCCAAGTTACAACCAAAGCCAATATACAAATAAAAGGAAGCACTATATGAATTTGCAAAAATCGATCAGGTACTGTTTGATACAGCTTCTGAAGCCCAAAGAACATAAAAATTGAAGCCGCCAATATTTTAATGCCTATTTCCGGTATCTTATCCCCTAACTTTTTACCAATAAAAATTCCCAGAGCTCCGGTGGCTATCATACCTAAAACAGTTCCAGCCAGTATCATTAACGGATATTCAGCATCTGCCGCCAGAGTAATTGCAGTCAATTGGGTCTTATCACCGAGCTCACCTAAAAAGAATGCGATGGCTACCGTTACTGTCGGTCCAAATTGTATTCTTTGCTCTTTTCCGTCTTCTTCCTCTTTCTCAGGCTTCAGTGTCCAAAGTGCAAATCCGATAAACGCAGCTCCGGCAATCATCTGGACGGTGCTTATAGGAACAAGTCTGGAAAGATAGTTACCTAAAGCTACAGCCAGTCCATGATTCAAAAATGCTCCCACCCCTATGCCGAGCAGTACCTTTCTTACCGGGAACCGTGTGGCAAATGCCATGGCCAAAATTTGGGTCTTGTCCCCCATTTCTGCGATAAAGATTAATAAAAATGCCCTAATCATCTCTTGAAGCATGTCAATTCTCCCTTATTCATATATTTTCTAATACAGTCGAATGAATTGAGCTGTCTGGAATAACATTCTGGTGAAATATCCAATAAAAAAGACCTTTAGATTACCAGGCGTATTCTGATAATCTAAAAGTCTCGCTTTCTTTAACAAAAGGTTAAAGCAGATAAGACCAGGATTTCTCCAGTATGTTGATCTTATCTTTACAGCTACTCCCTTTTAGAACCAAAGCTTATTCTATCAATCCGAAAATTTTTTGTCAATTCATCGGAGCTTATACATTATTATTTTTAGACAGAGCTCTCATTTTCCATACAATGAATCCTATGATAAAGCCTCCTAATGCCGGAACAATCCAGCCAAATCCATAATCAAATCCCGGCAGATACATGTCGGCAAAATCAATTATTTTCTTGATTATCGCTGTTTCTTTGATGGATTTCGGCAATGCATTGCAAAAATCAAAAAATGCAGCAATCACTGTTAATATGGTTGTCCACCTGTATATATCTCTCTGTCTGTTAATAAATGGTGCCAATAATGATAATATAATCCCTGCCTTTAATGTCTTTTCCATATAATACTTTTCATTTGTTAAGGGATACCCCTTTACCACGCTGATCATCTTTTACCCATAAAAAGTCTATTTCTAACCATTGACCGGCTATAGTGCATATGGATTTTGGTTATTCAGTGATTACTCGGTACAATTCCTCCATTGAGTTTTTACTATCACATTCAATATCCGGATAAACAAGTTCGTCAGTGCTTTTACTATCTGCTCTATAAAACCGTTTTGTCGATATTTGCATATATAATCGCGAATTAGGCAACATAAAACATGAAACCTCCCCATATCCGTTCGGATTGTTTCCGGGAGCTTCCCCGATAATAGTTCCTATATTATTATCCTTCACATATTGTGCAAACATCATTGCTGAACTGAAAGTACTGGTCGATGTTAGCAGATACAGATTTCCTTTGAACAATAAATCTTCATATTTTTCATTACTATAAATCCCGTTTCCCATATTTAAGTATAAGAAACCTAATCTCCAGCCCATTGACCCCGTCTTATAGCTGTCAATATCAAAATATTTGAGAAATTCATTTACTACCTGGCTGTTCCCTCCGCCGTTAAACCTTAAATCTACCGCAACATTTTTTATATTTTTATCTTTTACTTTTTCAAACATTTTCCGCACAGTATTGATATATTCACTGTTATATTCACACTCATCAAGATGCAATATTACTATGCTGTTTTCTTCGTCAATTTCATACCTTACAAAACTTTCTTCAGTTGTATCTGTGTTTTCAGAATCATATAATTCGACATACTCATACCATGGGATAAAGTCATCTAAGTAGCAGTTTTCGTTACGAACCGTCCCATCTTTCGAGGTTAGTGTATACTCTATACCATTGGCAATATTAAAGCCTAAGTAATCAATTCCGTCTTCAGTGACAATACTTTTAAGCAATAATCTGCGCTCCCATGAAGGCACTTCAAAACTGTACAAACTGCTTTTTTGTTCAAGAAGATCATCTATTTTGATACCGTTTACTGCTGTTATTTCATAGCCCTCATTAACCCATTTATTATAATATTTCAATATTTTTTCTTCATAATTACCGCAAACATATGTATGACCATCTTTAAGAATTGAAAACACAGATTGTATTTCTCTTGCCAAATCATTTACACTTAAATCATTGTATTCTTCTATCCTGTTTTTAATAATTTCATATTGCTGATTTATATCTTCAGGTGTCCCGTTATATAAAGCCGGATGGAGTTTTTTAAGATATTTCATTGCATAATTCAGATCTTCCATGGCCTCATTGGAACTCAGTCGGAAATCATATGCCCTGGAATTGTAATCTACATGTGAACGGAAGTTTATGCTATTCCAGTATGGATTGCAGTAACTTCCTAATATCGCCACAGTTGAGGCGAGTACTGCGAGAACAGCAACAATGGCTTTTGCCACTTTTCTGCTGCGACTTTTTATGATGAATATAACTGCAGCTACAAGCGCTATAATTGCAGCAAAAATGGTCACAAACTCCGGCATATGCAAATATAAAGAATTTAAAGGTATTAAACCAACAGCGGCTATATCAATCAAAATACATAACAAGAGCCATTTCTTTCCCACTTATAAATTCCCCTTTAAATATTATTAGCCTACATTATCATCAGATATTGATTCTCTTTATGCTTTGATACTTTTATACAGACGTTAACTATTTAACCAGATTACATTTCCATTATATGTGAAAAAGCAGGAATTACAATAGAATAATATATTAATTTATTTTAAAAATGCACACCATTTAGTCCAGAAAAACTAAAGGGTGTGCAGAACAAACTGTTTCGACATAAACTACTTTATAAATGTGATAAATATTATTCTATTATTTTCTCCTTCATTTTTTTCAGAAGTTCTAATACTCCGGCTTCCACCTTAGCAAGGTCTTCGTCTTTTGGAGCTCCTTCAAACTCTACTGATTCAATGAAATCCCAATTCATCTTATTCCTTTCAATTATTTCTTTAAGCTCTTTTTCAGCACCTCCTGACCATCCGTATGAACCAAATCTGAATGCAACCTTGCCTGAAATCTTCTTTCTGCCAAGTTCATTTAAAGCTGCTGCAACCGGCGGAAAAAGCTTATACTCATAAGTAGGCGCTGCAATAATTATGCCTGCGGATTTGAAGACAGTTGCCACCATTTCACTGTCACTTTCCAAAGGCATCTCCAGTTTGTTGTATCTGATACCTTCTCTCTGAAGTATACGTTCAACATAATCAACTGCTTTTGCAGTCATTCCATACATGGAGCCCCATAATACAGTGACTTCATTCTTGCCTGCCCCTTCGGCATATTGAGAAAATCTATAATAATCATTTATGATTTTATCAGGATCCTTTCTGTAAACCGGACCGTGTCCGGGAGCGATTATATTTATATCCAGCGATTTTGCCTTCTCGATTGCCTTTCTTAAGCTGGGTGTGAAAGTTGTCATTACATTGGAATAATACCTTATCCCTTCAGATTCATAAAAGTCTGTTTCTTCAGGTGTCAGCTCATCATCAAAACAATGCTCTCCCATTCTGCCAAATGTTCCAAACATATCACATGAAAAGAGAGTTTTAGTACCCCGTTCATAGGTGTACATGGTATCCGGCCAGTGAACGTTAGGTACTGGATGAAAACTCAATACTCTACCTTTTCCAAGGTCTAAAGTATCTCCTTCCTTTACAATCCTGAGTTTGTCCTCACCATAAAAGGAAGCTAACATCCTTGCTGCTTTATCAGTGCATATTATCGTGAAATCATCTTTAATTCTCCGAAAATTTGAAATCCAGCCGGAATGATCCGGTTCCATATGATTAACAATCAAATAATCGATATTTTGGGGCTCAATACCAATGTCTTTGAGGTTCTGATAAAGGGTTTCTGGCACACCGTCCCATCCGATTACACCGTCAATTATTGCAGTCTTTTCTCCCTGAACTATATATGAGTTAAGGGTTACGCCGTTTGCAATCTCCCACATACCCTCAAACAATATGTCTTCAACATTCATGGTAAGCATATATATACCATCAGCAATTTTCAACTTCTTCATAGCGTCCTCCTCAAAATTTAAAGTTTTACTTGTTATTCAGCTAAAATTAGGATCGATATATATCAAAAAATGGTCTGCGTTAGCCTGCAGTATCATAAAACTAAGCCTTACAATGCCCTGACCGTTGTTCGGAAAGCCGCTGAATAAAACATCCTTTTTTTTAAAAATAGTATAGCATAGTTGCCGCCAGATGTCTCCTGGCATTCCAATTTCCTTTTACACAGATAATCAGCAAATATGCTATAATTGGAATGCTATTTAAAAGGCACTATAATCTTGATAAGTTCTTAAGGAGAAACAACATGAAAATCTGGCCTGACCAAAAACCGTATTTTTCTGCAAACCAATACTATCGCCAGATTTTTGGCAATAAAGTATATAAAATATCGTTAGATATCGGTTGCACCTGTCCAACCAGAGACGGTACAAAAGGTGTTGGCGGCTGTACCTTCTGTTCTGCACGTGGTTCCGGTGATTTTGCTATAGCTGGACCAATGAGTATTCGTGAGAAAATTGATTCAGCTATTCAAATGGTAGCCTCAAAAATCAGTTCAAACAGATACATTGCATATCTTCAATCCTTCAGTAACACTTATGGACCAGTTGAGCTATTGGTGCCTGTATACGAAGAAATTCTTGCAGATGAAAGAGTAGTAGGGCTTTCAATTGGTACAAGACCGGACTGTTTGTCAGATTCAATGGTAAAAGAGCTTGCCCAATTATCTGAAATAAAGCCCGTATGGATTGAATTAGGACTTCAGACAATTCATCAGAAAACTGCGAATCTTTTTCACAGGGGATATGATCTGCCGGTTTTCGAAAATGCTGTTACACGTCTAAATCGGGCTGGAATTCCCATAATTGTTCATCTGATAGTTGGACTTATGGGTGAGAATTATGATGATTTCATGGCTACAATCGATTATATAGCAGATCAGCCCATAAGCGGTGTCAAAATGTCAATGCTGCACATTTTGAAAGACAGTCTTTTGTATAAGGAATATATGGAGAATTCCTTTCCTTTGTTGGATGAAGCTACTTATATAAAATGGGTGGCAGAGGCAATTACACGATTACCACAAGGAATGGTTATTCATAGAGTGACTGGAGATGGCAATCGTAAAAACCTTGTCGCGCCCAAATGGAGCGCTAATAAACGACGGGTTTTTACCGGATTGCTGCGTTATATGAAAGAACATGGGCTTTATCAGGGGCTTAATTACGTAGAAGCTCCATCTATGCCCTGACCATTCTGATACAGTTCAAACTAAAGATGCGATTTCATCAGAAGGTTTATTTCAGTACATATGTAAAAAGAATTGCAATAACGAATGTAAATACGCCTGCACAAATTGTCATAAATAACTTCTGATACGGTCTTTTACCTTCTTCTCTTGCCTTTGCGATTTCATCCAGTTTTTTGCCTTCCATAAATACAATAATTTCACGATATGTTTGGATATCAAATTGCTTTTTCTTCCGATCTACCAAATTAGCAAAATAAAACGCTACAACAAGTAAAGCAATCCAAATTCCAAGTCCTACATACTTCAGAAAATGTACAAGCGGAATAGGTAAAATCATTACCAGCAGAAATAAACCTCCATACACCAGAGTAAGTTTTTCAAGCTTTTTTCTGTCCTCAATTTTTACCTGCTCTTTCATAATTTTTACATCCCCTTTGATTAGATTATCAATGGAGGTTCCAAAAACTTCACTTAAAAGAACAAGACTATGAATATCAGGATAAGTTTTGTTATTCTCCCAGTTTGAAATTGTCTGCCTTGATACAAATATTTTTTCTGCCAATTCATCCTGAGATAACGACAATTCATTTCGGTATTTCTTAATCTGTTTTCCAAGTTCCATTTTGTTACCCCCTGCTAAGTCCAATCTAATCAAAGTGGTAATTTATATCTATCAAAATGTTTTTACATAGGTCAAACAAAGAAGTTTTCCTAATGTCATAATTATTTGACATCTGCATATAAAAGATTTCTATGTACATCAAGATAGATCGGATGTCTGATATTTTACCTATTGCTTTTTAATGAATTTATTAATCCTAAGGTAAGCTTTATTACCATATCTGCAATAAAACGAGCAGATTTTTTCATGCCATCGTCAAGCCACTTTTGAACAATACCCACGCATCCGGTTATTGTAAATGAATAGACATAGTCTGCATCTTCCTTGGTAATCCTGGTGATACCGGACAATTCGTTTATTATTGTATCGTAAACAAGTACCATTACCCTTTTTTGAAAGTTCAGCCCCCCGCGCTCGCTCAGCAACAATTTACACAGTTTCGCATTCTCTTTTATATACTCAAAAATTTTTTCTACTAACAGCACAGGATTCTCTTTATATATTTTTTGGTCCAGTTCATCAAGATAATCTCTGATATTGTCAAGAAATTCGTCTTCTATTTTCCGAAGTAAATCGTATTGATCGCTGTAGTGTGCATAAAAAGTTGCACGATTTATGTCAGCATTTTCACAAATTTCCTTGATGGTTATCCGGGAAATATCTTTTTTCTCAAGTAAATCTATAAAACTCTCTTTTATCACCATTCTGGTATATTTGACCCTTCTGTCAATCTTTTCGGTTTTCAATTTTAAACCTCCATTTTTCTTTAAAATGTTGAGTATTAGTCATTTCAAGCAATTCTGTTTAATATCTAACAAAAATTAAACATCTGTCTGTTGTTTTATCAACACACTGTTATTAAACTATATATATAACTGTTTGTCAACACAGTGTATATTAAATAGGAGGAATACATGGATAAGGTTTTTAATTTGATTATTCAACATAAAAAAACCGTATTATTTATATTTCTGTTAGCTGCAGCTTTATGTGCAGTTTTGGCATTGAAGGTTCCGGTTAACTATAACCTGGTGGATTATCTGCCTAAGGACGCACAATCCACCACTGCAATAGAATTAATTAAGGATGAATTTGAAGGTGATCTTCCCAATGCAAGGGTAATGCTTACAAATGTATCAATAACCGAAGCACTGGATTACAAGGAGAAAATATCAGCAATAGACGGTGTTTTATCAGTAACCTGGCTGGATGATATTATTGGCTTGAACACTCTTAGAACAACACCTCTTGAATTTTTGGATATCTCTTTGGTGAAGAATTATTTTAGCGATAATAATGCTTTGATGACCTTATCCATAGAAAGCGGAAAAGAATCCGACGCGGTTAAGTCCATATATGAACTTATAGGTGAAAACAATGCCGCTTCCGGAGAGGCCATAAATATAGCCAAAACGCAGGAGATGGCTGTCTCAGAAGTATTAAATGCAATGGCACTATTGATCCCCATAATTGTAATCATTCTTATACTCTCAACAACTTCATGGATTGAGCCGTTACTTTTCCTGTCCACCATAGGAATTGCAGTTGTCATTAACATGGGAACAAACATTATGTACGATAACATATCTTTTATAACACTGACGGTCAGTCCAATTTTGCAACTTGCAGTATCTATGGACTATGCAATATTTCTGCTTCACAGTTTTAGCAGCTTCCGTACCTCCTATGATCACAAAAAAGCGATGATACTTGCTATGAAAGAGTCACTTCCCACTGTTGCTGCAAGTGCGGCAACAACGTTAATAGGCTTTGCAGCGTTAATTTTTATGCGTTTTGGCATTGGAGCAGATTTAGGACTTAACCTGCTTAAAGGTGTTGCGCTCAGCTTTATTTCGGTTATGGTATTTCTGCCTGCTCTTACTCTTATATCCTATAAAGCAATTGACAGGACCAGACATGTCAAATTTATACCAAGCTTCAAAAAGACAGGTAATATTTTAATGAGGCTAAGAATACCTTTTCTGATACTTGCACTAATAATACTGGCGCCTTGCTTCCTCGCCCAATCCAGTGTGGAGTTCTTATATGGTGCAGGCAATATTACAAAGGCGTCCCGGGTTGGAAAAGATGCCGCACTTATAGAGGAAAAGTTTGGTGAGGAGAATGTGCTTGTACTTCTGGTGCCAAAAGAAAATGCAGGGAAAGAAACTGAGCTCTGCGATGCTCTCTTAGAAATACCCAGGGTGACAAGTCTTGTGTCTTATGTCACATCAGTGGGTTCTGAAATACCCCGGGAGTTTGTTCCCGAAGATGTAATCAAGCAGTTTTATTCTCAAAATTATTCACGAATTATCATTTATACAGACACTGAAGAAGAAGGCCGGGTTACCTTTGATACAATCCAGTCCGTAATTAATACCGCAGAAAAGTATTATGATACACATTACCTTGCCGGACAAAGCGCAACATTATATGATATGAAAAATGTAGTCTCCAAAGATACGGGACTTGTAAACCTGATTGCTGTAATAGGTATTTTTATAGTTCTTCTCATAACATTCCGCTCGCTGTCTCTTCCGTTTATTCTACTTTTTACAATCGAGACAGCAATATGGATCAATCTGTCAATACCATACTTTACAGGAAGTGCATTGAATTTCGTCGGATACTTAATAATAAACACTGTTCAGCTCGGTGCAACAGTGGACTATGCGATATTGATGACAAACATGTATTTAAATAACAGAAAAGCCCTTAACAAAAAGGATGCTATGAGAATTACCCTGGCTGATAACCTGCCGGCTGTCCTTACGTCGGCAGGAATCCTTTCCACTGCCGGATTTGCACTTGCCTTAAGTTCAAGTAATCCAATCATCTCTGAGCTGGGAACATTACTTGGAAGAGGAACGCTTCTTTCTCTTGGCATGGTAGCCCTGGTACTTCCGGCTTTACTTGTATTGTTTGACAAACTCATTCAAAAGGACCCAATCAATAAAAAGGAGTGGAATTAATTATGAAGAAGTCTATGTCCATAGCTTTGATAATTATATTATTGATAACGTTTATTTCTCCTGTATCTACTGCAGATACACCTTCACGAAAAGAAGAAGTCATTTATGGCCTTCTTAACCCGGATGGTAGTGTAAATAATATCTATGTAGTAAATATCTTTGACGGCGGCGCAGTTACTGATTATGGCCATTATTCTGAAATCAGAAATCTGACCTCATCTGAAAAAATAGATATAAACGGCGATGAAATAACCATAAACACAAATGCCGATAAATTTTATTATCAGGGAACTCTTAAAAACAGAGAACTTCCCTGGAATATTGAAATAAAATATTTTCTGAACAACAAAGAAGTCCCGGGAAAAGACCTTGCAGGAAAAAGCGGAAAATTAGATATTCACATTTCCGTAAAGCAGAATAATAAGGTCAACAGTTTCTTCTTTAATAATTTTGCCCTGCAGATTTCTATTTCCTTTGACAGCAATTTATGTTCCAATATAAAAGCCGATGGCGCCACAATAGCCCTTGCTGGTAATACAAAGCAGATCACTTATACAGTTTTGCCGGGTAAAGGTACTGATATTGCAATATCCGCCGATGTTCACGATTTTGAAATGGAACCCATATCGATTAATGCTATCAGACTTGCCCTTGACATAGACATAGACGTCAATGAATTTACGAAGGAACTTTCAGCACTTGCCAATGCCATAAGAGAACTTGATGACGGAGCTTCTGAGCTGTTTGACGGTATCAGCCAATTGTCGAGCGGGATGGAAAAATACATCAACGGTCTTAAAACTTTTAAGGACGGTCTCGAGCAGCTTTCCGGCGGTGCTGACACCCTGTATGAAGGAGCTTTGGCATTCAAAAGCGGCTTGACAGAACTGACAAAACAGAATGATGTAATATTAAACGGTGCACTGGCAATACAGAAAGCCACTTTTGATTCTGTCAATGCCCAGCTTGGTAGCATGGGACTGGGGTTACCTATTCTCACACCAGAAAATTACAGCAGAATTTTGTCTGCTAATCTTCACCTTGCTGCCGTTAAGGAACAGCTTGACGGAATTGTCCAATTCACTCAGGGATTAAAAGGTTATTTAAACGGAGTATCGCAGCTTGACAGAGGTGCTTTGGGTTTATTAGACGGTATTTCGGAGTTTAGATATTCATCCTCTTTGATAGCTGCATCAGCAAATGAGCTTTACAATGCCGGAGCAGATTTAAATGAAGCTGTTAAAAAAGTCCAAAACGGTCTTGCTTCTTACAAAGCAGGCACCAGTGAATTGAGAAACGCTACATCCGGCATGGATATAGAAATATATAAAAAAGTTGATGAGATACTTGCAGGTATTTCAGGTAATTATGATAAAACGGTATCCTTTGTGTCAGATAAAAACACCAATGTTTCGGCCGTTCAGTTCGTATTAAAGACTGATGCCATAGACATCTCTGAGGTTGAAGAAACTGTTGAAGTTGAAGCTGAACCTGTAAAACTGAGCTTTTGGCAAAGGTTGCTGGAACTGTTCAGAATGCTGATAAAAAGGTGACAGGAGATGATATGCGCAAGACAGATATCGGATACCCGTTCACTTAATCATCACAAAAAGCTTACCCTAAAGGGTAGACACGGGAATCGCACCGTGTTTTGCCCCGTGTCTTTGCCTTGTCTCTTATTTCCCAAGTCTTATTTATTGTCTATTTCAAAGGTTTTGCCTTCCCAGTTGCGGAAGACCGCCTTCTCAGCCCCAAGATACATCAGGTAATTCGGCAAAATCGGAGTTTTTCCAAGTCCTCCCGGTCCGTTGACAATATATGTGGGAACCGCCATGCCTGACGTACGTCCTCTCAACGACTCCATTATTTCCAAGCCCTCTTCGATACGAACCCAGAAATGTGACGTACCTTTAACAGTCTTCGGATGGAAAATATAGTAGGGCTTTACCCGGATTTTCAGAAGATTCTGATTTAATTTTCTCACAACATGCGGATCGTTGTTAACCCCGTTTAACAATACCATCTGATTTCCAAGAGGTATACCAGCATTTGCCAGCCGCTCGCAGGCTTCTTTTGCTTCTTTCGTAATTTCCCTCGGACTGTTGAAATGTGTGTTAACATAGACCGGATGGTATTTTTTCAGTATGTTTACCAGATTTTCAGTGATACGCTGGGGTAGAGTCACTGGTGTTCGCGTCCCGAATCTTATAATTTCCACATGGTCGATTTCTCTCAGTGAGCTTAGTAACCTTTCTATCATGCTGTCACTGAGCATAAAAGCGTCTCCGCCTGTAATCAACACATCACGGATCTCCTCGTTTTCCCTCACGTATTCTATCGCTTCTTTAATCTGATACCAGGACACATTGCTGTCAGTTTCTCCAATTAACCGGCGTCTCTGACAAAAGCGGCAATACATTCCGCACACGTTTGTCACCTTTATAATCAGACGATCAGGATATCTCCTGGTCACGGAATTAACAGGAGTCCAACCTGCCTCATCCATCGGATCCAAATCTCCCGCAGGATTGAGCTCATCCGGTGACGGTACAGCTTGCCGCCTGACAGGACAGTTTAAATCATCAGGGTCTATAAGCGACAGATAATACGGCGATATTGCATAACGGTAAGTCTTTCCGACTCTTTCAATGTCAGCTAAGCTTTCAGGCGATATTCCTATAAGATCCGCAAAATCTCTTATATCGGTAAACCGGTTAGCCATCTGCCATTTGTAGTCGTTCCACTGATCTTCGGTCGCCCCCAGCCGATCCATTATTTTTTTCTTCTGGACCTTTATCCGCTCCTCATCTTCAAGGCCTGTAAGTATCCTGTCCTTACATTTAATATAATCCGTTATCGTATCCTTCAGATGTGCAAACCTGTCGTCCCTTGTTTGATGTGTGATTTTTGCTGTTGCATTTCCCATTAGATTAACAACACCTCCATAATTTATTAAAACTTGAGACCAGATTGAATCATGCTACATAAATCTGTGTTCAGGAATTTGATGTTTGTCACTTTTAAGACTGAATTCTGTTAAGAGGCTTGTTAATGAAACGGGGGTAAAACAGCAAGCCGATACTGCTTCGTGAGGCGAAGGAACTGAATAAATTCCTGGTATTGCTTATGACGGATACATTAATATATTGCTGTTTCTTGTTCAAAAAAGCGGTCCACTGAATGTGAAGACCGCTTTAAAGGCAAAATACTCCCTTTCCCTTCAAAGCTTCCGAGGTTAGCTGACGGATTCGGGCCGAAAGGATATTAGCCCTACCGAATTTCGTTATCCACGAAATTCCGGATTCACCCCAAAAATGGTTCCCCCGTATTCTGTCTCGACAGAAATTCAGCCTTATAGTATTTTAGATAAAATATTTAATTGTTGATGAAGTCATTACAGTATATTACTCTATCACTTTTGAGCTATATCGTCAAATCGGGGCCATTTATTTCTTAACGGACGTACAAAGTGTTATAGAATATTATTGACATCCTCAGCATTTACATTGGTCATTATCAGTGGCTGGAGTTTATTGAAAGCTTTTGCAGGTTCACCGACAAGCATATATCCAACAAAAAGCCCGTTTTGGAATACAAGTTTGGAATAGCTGTAACGTTCTTTATCAACCTTTTGAATTGTTTCATAATCAGAATTATCCTTTTCGATAACTCCTGTATTACCAGAACAAACTACTCTTGTTCCCATGGTCGAAAGTATATAAGGAGTATCGGTTATATTGTAGACAGCATTTCCTCCCGCAGCATTTATTCCGGCAATCTTTCCCTGTCCGCTGGCTACTGACCATTGCCCGAACCATCTGCCATTAATGCTGGCTACATCCCCTGCTGCATATATGTCTTTTACGCTTGTCTCCATTTTTTCATTAACAATAATAAAGCGGTTCATACTAATACCAGTGTTCTGGAATAAAGAAATATCAGGTGCAACACCAACCGCTACAATAACAATATCAGCCTCAAGCCGTGTATCATCAGCCATGAGCACTTGTCTGACATGTCCAGTATTATCTCCTTCAAACCCTGTTACAGATTTTCCACAGAACACTGATATCCCTAAACTCTGCACCTTGTCTCTGAATATTTCGGAGCCTTCTTCGTCCAATTGTTTGGGCAATAATCTTGGCATACCTTCTATCAATGATACTTCAATGCCCATTGAAGAGATTTTGTATGCAGCCTCAAGTCCAAGCAGCCCCCCACCGATAACAACTGCCTTTTTAGCGTCCTGAAGCCTTTTATTTATTTCTACAATATCCTCTAATGTCCATATAGTATGGATTCCAGAGAGCTCCCTCCCCTTAAACGGAGGCATGATTGGTGTACTTCCAGTAGCCAGTACCAGGCTATCATAGCTGTACCCCTTGCCATTTGCAATGATTTTCCTGGCGGTTGGATCTATTGCTGTAACTTCTGATGATGTTTCAACCCTGATTCTGTTTTTCTCAAACCATTCCTCATTGCTGATTTTAAGCGCATCATAATCTACACTTCTGCCAATGTAATCACATAAACGTAGTCTATAATACGGTAATCTACTATCCTTTCCAAACAAGGTAATTTCTGATTCCGGGTCCTGAGCTCTGGCCGCTTTGGCCGCTGAAATTCCTGCAGCCCCGTTTCCGACAATCAGAATTTGTTTTAAACTGCCCGAATAATTAACGCTCATAACCATAACCTCCGTAAAGCATTGTTTGCTACTTCATCTAATACCATTTTATCACATTTGTCCTAAGTCGCATTAAAATAAATGCCAGTCCGGCAGCTCCGGTCCTGGCAGATACACACATCTCTATTTTACATACACAACTACACTACGGTATGACTATACTCAACTGTTAATATTTATTTTCTATAAACCTTACTAAGAAATCATTAAACTCTTCTTTCTGGTCATAAAACACTCCATGTCCCGAGAAGTTAAACGGTATCAGTCTGGAATTGCGGGTCATTCTATGCTGTATTTCTCCTAACTGGAAAGGAACTACTTTATCATGAATGCCATGTATTATCAATGTAGGCACATGAATAGTTTCCATATCAGCGAATAATACTTCGTTTATCCAAGTCTTCGCAATTGCTGCAGTTGCCCATCCCGCCGCCTGCAAACCTAACTGGAAGAACCAGTCCGAGAAGGCTTGTGAAGTATGTTTAAAGAAAAATATGTCGCCGAAATTCCGGAGCATTTGAGGACGATCATTATATGTACCTTCAATTATCTGTAATACCGTTTCCTGATCAATACCATACGGAAAATTGGGGCGTTTGATCAAACTCGGGGCAGCTGCTGCAACAAGAACCAGCTTATTTACTCCATACCCCTTGTGGCGTTCCATATACCTTATTGCTATTGCTCCGCCGGTAGAATGCCCAACTAAAGTAAAATCACGCAGACCTAAGGCTGCTACCACAGCTCCCACATCATCCGACAGAGTATTATAATCATAGCCGTAAAATGGTTTATCTGACTTTCCAAAACCTCTTGTATCAATTCCAATACATCGATAACCGAGCTGGGGTAATTTATTAAACTGATATTCGAATAAATTAAGATTACCCGGCCAGCCATGTAAAAATAATATAGCCTTTTTACTTTCCGGATTTAGATCTTCAACATATATATTAACATTATTAACATTGACATAATGCCCCATATTTTCTCCCCTTAATGAATATTTGCAAAATAATTATATTCATCAGGGAATTTATTATGATGAGATATGGTGAAGCTCCGACATCCTGACTGTTTGCGTATAAATAGTGACCGTATTTTCCCTTAAGGTGATAAATTAAGATTTGCCATAATAGCTTGAGCTTCTTCCTCAGTTATGTAATCACAATCCATCATTCTGGCCAGAACCTGTTGCTGTCTTTGCACAGCAAGCTGTGGATTGGCATCGGGAGAATAGATAGATGGCGCATTGGGAAGTCCCGCAAGTAATGTACACTCATAATCAGTCATTTCAGACGGAGCTTTGCCAAAATAACCCTGACTGGCATCAAAAACACCATAATAACCGCTCCCGAAATATATCGTATTGACATATAGCTCGAGAATCTCATCTTTCTCATACTGTTTTTCTAAAGCAAATGCCATAAAGGTTTCAGCAATTTTGCGCTCCAGCTTTTTCTCCTGTGTAAAATAAAGATTTTTAGCCAGTTGCTGAGTAATAGTGCTACCTCCTTCAACCAGGCTGAAAGAGGTTAAATTTACCCACATAGCCCGTCCGATTGAAATAATATCTATAGGACCATGATTGTAAAATCGGTGATCTTCAACTGCCACTACCGCATCCAGATAGATTTTTGGCAATTCCTGCAATGTCGTGTAGTTTTCCCGGGCATGAATGATCTGGATTTTATCTTCCAAACTACATCCCTCTAAGGCCATCTTATACATGAAATATCCTTTACCAATATAAAATGTTCCTGTTAGAATACAAATTACCATAGTGGCTGTGATAATTCTCAGAATCCATTTTTTCATTATCTTCTTCCTCCCCCTTTTAGTTCATACTCACTCTGCAGGTATTACTACTTATCGTTTATTTCAATTTCAGCAGACTATTTTGCTCCTGTTTAATTCATATTATATCTGTTTAACGTGACGACACGGTGACTGTAAAATAACAAAAAAGTCACTTAACAAAGAAGCTATAATAGTATGCTATACCAATTTTTTCTGTCTGAAACATGATATTACTTGTAATTTCCCTGCTGCATTTGTATCATGGCAATTACGGGAGTGGTATAATATACCTCAGAAGATGTACTATACATGATTGTATGGAATTTCATGGAGGTGTAATTATGGGCAAATATGGAATTCTTCTGACCACATTTGAAAATGAACAGCAAGCAAAGCCTGTAATTGATGAGATTATAAAATGTAAACTGGCAGCATGCGTACAGGAAATTAAAATAAAAAGCCATTATTCATGGAAGGGCGAACTATGCCATGAAGATGAGGTTTTAGTATTACTTAAAACCAGAAAGGAATTATACCCTGAACTGGAGAAGAAACTCCTGGAAATCCATCCATATGATACTCCGGAAATCCTTTTTATGGACGCGGAAAAGGGAAGCGCTGCATACCTGGCATGGATAGATGAGCAAACAAAAACCTGATACAGCTGCAATAACAAATATTAATGGTACCGGTACCTTCTTTGAATTAAAGATTTAACTGTTGTTCTAAAAATTTATGAAATCTCTCTATTGATCCGCCAACTCCCATGACGTTATCGGGTAAAAGAGTGGTCTCTCCCGAGACATCGAAAAAGTCACAGCCAGAACTTAAAGAAGTTATCATATATGCATCACTGCCAGGTACTCCCTCGGCTAAGAATCGAAACTCATCGCCCCAAAAGCAGCATTCACTGCTCGTAATACTGTTCTTTTCCACTACATGCTGCATAAAATAATTAACGTTGTCTCCTTTGGTTGTAATCCCCATTTCCAAATATTTCGCATCGGTTGTTGGAATAATATCAATATCATTTTGTTTTCCGATTTCACGTGCCAGTTCCAGAAGTCCTGCCAACCCGTCTGTGTAACCATGGATCAGTAGCAAGTCCTGCACTTTGCCAATCTCATCATTCTGAAGGTAAAGCTTATCTTCACGGTCCATGCCAACCATTAAATCAACCTTGCAATAATTTGGTCTCGAAAATACAATATCTGTCCTGAAATTATAATGTTTCAGAAGATATTTATGAACATCGAATGCAGCCTTGTCAATCCGCAGCCTCATTTCAATATCCGGAACTGCACCCGATAATACAATAAGCTCCCCGGAATCATTAAAGCCTAAATTGAAAGCCCCTCTGCCCAGACCGAGGTAAAGATTTTTCAGGCAATTGACAGGGATAAGGCTGTGAAGGCTGCCACCTGCTATATTTTCATATGTCGTTCCGCTAATTATGAATAGTTTAATGCCCTTATCAAGCAATGGAATCATTTTGCTGATAACGTTGTCGACAGGAGATCTGCGGTTTAATACCGCTGTACCATCCCAATCAAAGAAAATAGCTTTATATTTTTTCATTTATTCATCACCATTTATAGATAATTTAATATGATTATTGCTCTCGTTTAAAATAAATTCAGTATCAGATACTTTTAAGCAAATGTCTTTACCATTTGTATGTTTTAAATAAACTTCTGTACTTTTCTGTGAGACATATATTTTAAGAAGATTTCCACAGTACCATATATGAAAGGAAATACTCTTCCATGCACGGGGCAAATTCGGTGAAATCTTTAAATGGTATTCATCTACTTGCAGACCTGCAAAACCGAAAACCACCGCTTGCCACGTTCCACCAAAATTAGCAAAGTGCAACCCGCTTACAGTGTTTAAAAGCACGTTCCTTATATCAAAATTTGCACATACCTTGAAATAATTATAAGCTTCTTCCTGCAGACCAATCTGTGCTGCCATCACTGCATGTATGCTAAAAGCGAGGGAGCTGTCGAAACAGGTTTTGGGTACATAGTACTTCCATGCATTGACCTTCTGCTGATGGGTAAACCGCCAGTGCAGATTTTTCATTAAATGCAGCACATCTGCCTGCTTAGTGACCTGATAAAGCATAAGGGCTTCATAGGGGATGGTTGAATCTATTATACGTTTCGAGGTAGGTTTAGCTTTCTTCATATCAAGAGGCACTCTGGACAGGTACATATCGTCTTCTTCATACAGATCAAGCTCAGCATTGTAACATATGGTAATGTTTTCAATAATATCATCCCATTTGCTGATTTCTTCCTCACTAAAACTGACTTTGTCTTTCAGGCGCTCCCATTCGGCAGGATATTTTTCTTTCATGAGCTGTATCAGAGTTTTTGCCAGAATCAGATTTTGTTGTGCCATCATATTTGTATAAAGGTTATTATTAACAATCACACCATATTCATTTGGACCTCTGACAGCTAAGATGTCATACTTTCCGCTAAAGGGATTTTTATGGACCCTGCTTTCCCAGAAGCGGGCCGTTTCCAATAAAATTTCCGCCCCTGCTTCAGTGATAAATTCCTCATCATGTGTCGCATTCCAATATTCCATGATTGAATATGCAATATCTGCGACTATATGTATGGAGTAATAAGCGCCAACACCGAACGGTGTTTGTTCTATACCCTTCTCGCTTGCCTGCCACGGATACATGGCACCTTTAAACCAATTTCTTTCAGCATGTTTTCTCGCTTCCGGCAGAGTATGATATCTGAATTTCAATAAGTTTTGTGCTGCTTTAGGGTTAGTAAATGTAAAGAATGGGAGCATAAAAATTTCTGTGTCCCAAAAAATACAACCTTCATACATTTCACCGGTTAAACCTCTTGCTCCGATACTGAGTTTTGAATTGTGTTCCGGGCAGGACTGTATGAGCTGCAAAATGTTGTATCGTATACTGATCTGATCTTCTTCACTGCCTTCCACAACTATATCTGATACTTCCCATTTTTTATCCCATATAGCTTTATGTTCATCCAGTTTTTCCTGATAGGATACTTCCTCTTCCAATAGTTTCTTTACTTTTGAAAGCGGATCTTTTTCTCCATCCTTGCTTGTATATACATATATTATCTTTTCAATTTCGCAGCTTTGATTCTCAATACCCCGGTATTCAAATATATGGCGGCAATTCATATCAGTGCTGTGAATTAATCCTTCTGCATTCTGAGGGGTTTTAAAATAAACTTTCTGACCTTCTGCAATGGCAATATCTTCATACCCGTGTATCTCGGTTAAAATACAGTTGGAATCCCGGTAAACCAGATTTAGATGTTTTACCCCCGGCTGCACTGGTAAGGGTTCACTGCTGACCAGATTCAAATTTGTCACATCCGCATTGATTCCAACTTCTATACGAATCTTCGGAGAACATCCGATGGGTGTAATACTTATTTTTTGCCCTGCAGTGTGAAGATCACTGCCACTTATAAACCGTTCAAATTCCAGTCTTAATTTATTTCCGTTGCTGCCTGTCCAAATATAAGAACGGTTGAGTTTTGGGGTCTTCATATCAAGTTGTATTTGAAAGTCACTAACCTTTCCCTCATCTGCAATTACCGCCTCATTGTCGGCAAATATTTTTGTACTGTAAAAGTTTGGTGTGTTGACAAGTTCCCGTCCCTTTCCTTTCCATGGAGTATAGCGCGCAGGTCCGAAAATACCTGCCATATAGATTCCACCCAGTGACAGTATTCCGCTTTGTTCCTCATCAAAAAAGCCACGGCAGCACATATATCCATTACCCAGAGTAAAAACAGGCTCAATGCTTGCTCTTTTTTCTTTGTTATATGTTTTATGAGCAAAAATCCAATTGTTATTCATATGAACCTCCTTGCCTTTTCCTGAACGGGTCATACTTTAAAAATGCGTCAAGCATGGCTTTCCGCTTAGAGTCAGGGATTCCCAATGCTTCACCATTTCCGTCATCCATCAGTATGAAACCACCGCTGTCGGTCGCCCAGCAGTCCAGCAATAACCTGGCTTCTTCTGTTATTTCTTCATTACTCTTAAAGGGAAGGGTATGCTGAATATCGCATAAGGTTGCAAAACAAACCTTTCCGGCATACTTTTTCCCGATTTCTTCAATACCAAGTACTCGGGGCTGTTGAAGATTAAGAACATCAACGCCCACATCAATAAAACCATCTATAAAATTGTTCACCTTGCCGCATGAATGCAACCATACATGCCAACCTGCCTTCTTACACGCATCGAATATTTTTTTATATCTGGGCTTGAAAAAGTCATTCCACATATCCAGGCTGATAAAGGTATTCAGTTCTGTACCCCAGTCATCGGTACAGTAAAAACCGTCAATTCTGCCATGAAAACGTTGATCTATATTTCTGATAATTTCAAGGTTGTATTCGACAATTCTGTCAGCAAGATAGGCAATCTTCTCAGGTTCCAGATACAAATCCATCAATACATTGTTGAACCCTCTGAGGCTGTGCAAACGCTCAAAAAGCAGCATAAATATTTCAAAAAACACATACTTACCTTCGGCATTTTCACGGTATTGCTCTTCCATCCCGCTATAAAGCGAGGGGTGGTTCGGATCAGGAAATTTATAGTTTTTTAAATCATCCCAGTCAAGCAAAGGATGGCCTTTTACCTGACCCATATTGTCCTGTTCACTTCTTTCCCATAAGCAACCCCACTCGTCATATGACTGACGGGAATTTTCATCTACACCAATAATCTGATTCCACTTCAGATAAAATGTATCATCCATGCCGAAATAGCCAAATCGTACCGGCAACCTTGCAGGATTTTTAAATTCAATGGCCCTTCTCACAACTTC
Organism: Clostridiaceae bacterium; assembly: GCA_012521615.1. Taxonomy (GTDB): domain Bacteria; phylum Bacillota; class Clostridia; order DSM-8532; family DSM-8532; genus DTU059. The sequence continues at coordinate 25,783 of JAAYMA010000096.1, forward strand.
CTTACCGGTCATGTAAACACCCCCAGATTCTCAAACTCACTATCCCTTCATGGCTCCCGCCACTATGCCGCTGATTACATACTTTTGCAGAACAATATACAGAATCACCATGGGCAAAGAAGCCAAAACCAGTGTGGCTGTAATTACGTCCCAATCACTTCCGAACTTTCCAAACATCTGATAAACAGCAATGGTAACTGTTTGCTTCTCGGGATTATTCAGGATCAAAAAAGGTAAAAGGAAATCATTCCATGTCCAGATTGCATATAGTACTGCAACACTGCTCATAATGGGTTTCAGCAGTGGAACAATAATCCTTGTGTATATTCTGAATTCGCCGCATCCGTCAATTCTGGCCGATTCATCCAGTTCCACAGGTATGGTTTTGACAAATCCATGAAACATGAAGAACGCAAAACTGCTTGATGATATTGATATCAAAGCCACTCCGGACAACGTGTTCATCAGTTTCATTTTTGTTATAAGCTGTACCAGCGGTATCATGTACGTATAGAACGGAATAAGGAATGGCACGGTATATAGAAGGTATAGAAATTTGCTCAATTTACTTTTTACTCTGGAAAGCTTATAACCTGCCATGGATGTAACAAGCAATACTCCGGCAACTGTCATAAAGGTTAAAACAATATTATTGAATAATCTTCTTATAAACCCCGACGAACTAAAGGCTGTGATATAGTTGTCCAAATAAAGACTTTTTGGAAAAGCCAAACATGACTCAAACATATCTTTAAAAGGTTTAAAAGAATTGATAACAATCAGATAAATGGGAAAAAGATATAGAATCAAGGCAACAATCAAGAACACATACATGATTACTCTACCTGCTGTTTTTACCATTATGCCTCCACCTCTTTTGACTTAAAATAGCTGAGCTGAATAAAAGAGACAACCATAATTATCAGCGCAAGCACTACTGCCTTTGCCGTACCATAACCATACAGATTAGCTGAACCGAACGCTTCATTATAAATATTAACGGCAATGGTTTCTGTGGCATATCCAGGTCCTCCGGAAGTTAGTACAAAGATAGATTCAAATACCTTCAAAGAACCGGCAAGGCATGTAAAAACGCAGATAGTTACACTTGGCATTAATAAGGGAAATTTAATATATCGGAATTTCTTCCATCCTGAAGCTCCATCAATTGTTGCCGCTTCCAGTATATATTGATCAATTGATTGTATTCCTGCAATATAGATCAGCATATAATAACCCATACCATGCCAGACACTCATAAAAATAACCGATATAAGCGCAATTTTATGGCTACCCAGAAAATCCAGATTGAAAAAACCTATATTGGTTAACTGATATATATTTGTAGCGATTTTTGTGTAAATAAACTTCCATGAGAACCCTACCACTACCAGACTAAAAATATATGGTACAAAAAACAGGGTTCTGAGCATAGATTTTATCTTTACGGAATTTTCAATAAATAATGCTAAGCCTAATCCAACAACGTTTGAAATCAATACAGTGGCTACAGTGTATTTCCCTGTTACAATAAGCGAGTTAATAAATCTTTTGTCATTTGTAAAAGCCTCAATATAATTAGCCAGGCCGATAAATCTTACATTTGAACTTATTCCGTTCCAATCGGTAAATGAGTAAAAAGCCCCCTGCACAAGAGGAAACAGTAGAAATATTATGTATAAAACAGTAAACGGAGCAATAAATAACAGCAACGATGACAGATCCTTAAGTTTTTTCCTATATGATAAGTTCATTAATAAATCACCTTTTCTGATAACTACACCATAAAACTTATTAAATAGACCGGTAAGAGCAAAATTCGCCATTACCGGTCTATGCCTTAATTGTTTAATTGACTGTTTTTGCCCATTGATTATCAAGATCTTCGAAGAATTCATCCAGTGTTATGGATCCTGAGAAGTAAGCCTGTATATTTTTACCCACTACATCCATAATTCCTGGTGCCCAGAAATTCCAGGCAAACGGAACTGCCTTATTTCCATCATTAACCCATTTATTAGCGTCTGCAGCAAAAGGATTAAGTTCTATAACAGGTTTCAGAGAAGAAGTTGACGGTGTTTTTGTAATGCTGCCCAGATACTCGGCTCCCTCTTTCGACAGCATCCACTTAATAAATGCTACCGCAGCCTCTTTGTTCTCACTTTGCTCTGATACGAAAAGAATCTCGGCTGAGTCTGCCATTATGGCTGATTCTGCAGGATCTTCACTTACAGGAAGTCCCATCATCCCAAGATTGGCATTTGGATCAATCTTCTGTGTCTCCTCGTAAGCCCAATCACCCTGAACAGCCATTGCAGCAGTACCGGCGGCAAGCTGATGACACATTTCAGCAAAATCACTGGATAGTGGTTTATCTCCACTGTTTTCATAAATAAAGTCAAAGAGCTCGAACATTTTTTCGGTGCGCTCAGTTCTGAAAGAGGCCTTTCCTTCATTCATTGCGTTATACCAGCCCATCATATCATCCATGACCGGAGTCTGAGCAAACCAGAAGAGGTCATAACATACCCACTGATCCTTCAAGCCCGATGTGAATGGCTGAACTCCGATAGCTTTTATTTTCTCAACCGCTTCTTTTAATGCAGATATGGTTCTTGGAATTTCAGTAATTCCGGCTTTTTCAAATACGTCCTTGTTGTACAGCAATCCAAGACTTTGCATTATTGTCGGAATTCCATATTGCCTGCCATCTTTCTTTCCTGACTCAAGGAAATTCGGAAAGACTATACTATCAAAACTTTCATTTGATAAATCAGCTACTTTATTATCTTCTACAAAAGGTACCATTGCCAGGTAACCCTGCCAGCTAAATATATCAGGTGCATTTGAGGAAGCCATTTGTGTTTTGAGAACTGCTTCATAATTATCAGAAATGTGTTCGATTATCACGTTAATTTTGGGATGTACTTTATGTAACTCTTCATTTATGGCGTCTGAATTTTTTGCATATAAAGGTTGCGATGTAAGATAGGTTATTGTAGCAGAGATTTCGTTATCAGTGCTGTCGTTGCTATCGGTTTTACTATCTGTCTGATCTGTCTGATTCTGTCCATCCGGGGTGCTCACTGGAGCCTGCGACTTGGCACAACCCGCTGCCATAGTTAATAGCAGCACAACTACCAGGAAAAAAGCCATCAGCTTTTTCATTGTGATTCCTCCCTATTAAGTTTTCCGCATAATAGAAAACAATTGTGACTATAGACCTTTATAAGTGCACTTAAAAGGTTTATATAAACTTAATTCTTATTTTAGAAGATATATTTTGAATAATGAATGTATAATATGAAGAGAAACTTGTAAAAAATTTCAGCCTATTTTGAATTCCCGCGGGGTCATTCCAGTATATTTTTTAAACATTTTACTAAAATGGCTTTCATCCGTGAAAGCTAATGCTTCTACAATTTCTGAAACTTTCATCCGGTCTTCAATTAAAAGCAACTTGGCCTTTCTTATTTTTAATTCCATAAAATATGCATACGGTGATACCCCAAACTGCATTTTGAATGTCTTCATAAGATGCTGCTTACTTATTCCGAATTTAAATGCTATATCATCGAGAAGTATTTTAGACGCATAATGCTTTTCAATATAATCCCTGACTTTGAAAGCAATATTCCTGCTATTTTGATTAATCTGATCAGAAAGATTATTTACACAGAATTCTTCTATACTTTTACATACATACCCGATATCCCAGGCATTATCAATTTTAATTCTCAACCCGTTCAATTCACTTATTAAATCACCATTATCTGAGCAAAAGTAATATTCTATGACGTTTGTTACAATATCATTTATTTTGCTGAAATTCAGGATACAAAAGCTGTCCTGCTCCAAGTCCTCTTTATATATATTCTGTACTGCGTTTGTAACTTTTTTTATATCTCCGCTGTTAAATGCAGATATAAGGATTTTTTCTATTTCGGCAGTCTTGGAGTCTACAATCACCGACTGTTTTAGAAGCTTGGAATAAAACTGAAGGCTGCACTTTTGATTAAGGTTCATTCTCAGTACAGTGTATTTTGCTTCTTCAAAAGAATCCCTGATATGATATATTCCGCAATACTCATTGCCAATCCCGCAAATCGTATCAACTCCCAAATGTTCTTTTACTGATAGCATAATTCTTTTCAATATATTTTGAATAGTTTCATTGGATACATCATTATATAATACTTGAACAATCTCGTTATTTTGTGGAACAGGAATTGCAGTTCCATTGGTATTAAGCAGTTCATTTACAATTTTTGCTGTTTCACTTAATAAAGCACGGGAATCCGAGTTATACCTGTCTTTACAAACCTCATTAAAGTTTATTAGCCTCATTAGTCCAACTCTTACACTCTTTACTTCCTGTTTTTCACTTAATCCAAGACAGGTCAGAAGTTCACCCTCTTCAACACGCACTCCGTGAATAAACCTGTTAAAAACGCTTTCACTTACCAACAACGAATCTTTCTTTAACCGCTCATCAATATAACGTTCTCTTTTTTCCAATCTCCTTTTTTCTTCAATTTCCCGGATTCCTTTTTTCAGAGCTTCATTCAAGTCCTTTTCATCAATGGGTTTTAAAATATAATCTATAACCCTGGAGTTTATGGCCTGCTTCATATATTGAAAATCATCAAATCCGGATATTATAATTATCTTTGTATCCGGGTAGCCCGTGCTTATATGCTTAATGAGATCTGCACCATTTATTCCGGGCATCTTCATATCAGTTATAACAATGTTAGGTTTATGTATTTTAATCAATTCACACAGGTCATCACCGTTTTCTGCCTGTGCGACAATTTCAAGTTCCAGCTTATCCCAGTTTCCTTTTTTAACAATTACCTTCCGAACCTTTGGTTCGTCGTCAGCAATAATTACTTTCAACATGCTCTGCACCCCTTTCTCAGCCAAGAACATTATTTTCTGTTGGAATGTTCAGCCTGACTTCTACTCCCTGCATTTTGTCAGAGGTAATATGCATGCTGAATTTTTTATCATATAACAGGAGCATCCTTTGATAAACATTATAAAGTCCGATTTTTTTATCATCTTCATCTGACAAATGTTCATTGTAACTGTTAAAATATTTTTGCAGTTTATCAATGTCTTCCTGCTTCATACCGACACCGTTATCCCTGACAATAACAGAGCAAAAACCTTCTTCCAGTTGGCAGAGGATGCTGATATTTCCGGGTGTTTTTAATTTTTCGATACCATGAACGATTGAATTCTCAACTATTGGCTGAAGTATTAACTTAGGTACTTTTACAGTATAGAGCTCTTCTGGAATATTAATCGAATAATTCAACTTATCTTCAAATCTGAATTTTTGAAGTGCAAGATAATTCTCAACATTGTTTATTTCATCTTTCAACGTAACAATGTTTCCGCCCGACTTTACCGTATATCTGAGCATACTCGACAACGACATCAGCATATTATCCACTTCATATACTTCTTTCTCACAGGCTACGCTTCCTATTGCCTGCAGAGTATTGTAAAGAAAATGGGGATTAATCTGCGCATGAAGTGACTCGAGCTGGGCATCCTTAAACTTAAGCCTCAGCTGAAATCTCTCTTTTATTAACTGCCCTATTTGCTCAGTCATATAATTAAATGTATTTGAAATCTGCCCAATTTCATCTTGACTTCGAACATGGGATCTGACCGAAAAATCTCCTTTACTGACTTGAATCATGCAATTTTCAATTATTTTAAGCGGTTTTGTTATATAAAACGAGAACGTTACTATAACAATTACAAGCATTAGTACGATAATACTGCTTATAAATATTATCGTGTTTTTCAGTTTTTCTGCCTGATATGTAATATTTCTCATCGACACAATCTGTAATAACATAGTATTATGTATGTCTGATTTATTGAACAGCACTAATAAAGTTTGCCCTGTTTGTTCATCGAGATATTGTAAATCACCTTCTTTTTCACCGTTGTCCCGTAAAATTTCAAGTAAATCAGGTGTAATATGATCATACATATCTGTTTCAGATTTGCAAATGATTTTTCCATCTTCATTGAGCAATAATATTTGTACAAAATCGTTTACTAAAGTATCCTGAATCATTTTTTTCAAAGCATCCATTCTATAGTTTATGGATAATACAAAAGAAGGCGTCTGATATTCAACCACGCATCGGTTTATTGAAAATACCGGTGTTTTATCGTCAAGACCATAATCACTGTTGTAATTTTCCAACAGGTGTTCCGGCTCAAGAACCATCTGGTTAGGCGACATTAATACTCTCTGGTACCAATCTCTTTCTTCAATTTCTCCTGCATTTTTAAAAGATCTGTTTGTTATACGATTTATTACATATAATTCTTGTTTTTCAGTTATATATAAGAGTACAGAGTCAGTTTCACGTTTTTGCAAAAACAGGTTCTGCAGCTTTCTTATTTTATAATTATATACTTTCAACTCATCACTGTCGGAGTAATACTCAGGTAAGAAGAGTATATCCGCATACATCGAGAAGGAAATGTCATTCAGGCTTTGAAAATATTCATCTGTTCTTTCGCTAAGCTGGTTTAACAATGTCGAACTGTTTTCAACATATATTTTTTGCACCTCTTTTGCAAAAATATTGTAGGATATAATTACAACCATACCAAAGAAGAGCACCACTAATGAAACAATTGTGATAATCAGTTTATAGCTTAGATGTGAATTTACAGCTTTCCATAATGATTTCATAAGAACTGCCCCCAAACATTACAACAATCCGAGGCTAAGGCATTATTCAGTTAATAGTAAACCATTATAATACAGCTCATTGCAGAAAGACTATTATTCTCTTAAAAACTTCTATATTTGATTAATCGCTGCTAATTCTTTTTCTGCTTTAGATATTAAATAATTAAGATAAATTTTTATAATAACCATTAATCTTTATGATTTTCTATATTACTATTGTAGGATATATTTGACCTGTTTTGCAATTGATGTTTTGGGCTGATTGATATTTTTAAAAAACTCAAAGATAACCTTCCACTTCTATAAAAAGGAGACATCAGGCAAATAACTGCACTACAACAATTGTATTACTGTTCAGTATAAATTTGATGTTTTTTCTGCAAGCATTTATTTGTCTTGTTTAGTAACAAAAATGATGATATTCACATCAAATATGATACAATTCTATATGCGGAATTAGTCTTTGGAATAACGAATTTTTGAAAACAGAAAATAAACGAAGTACGGAGGATGTGAAACATTTTGCAGATAGAGCAGGAATTCTTTATCAGGGTCCAGGACGTTGGGCTTAACAACAAAATAACAAACAAGGCATTATTGGAAGCATTGACCAACGTGACAACTTTACATGGAAACCTTGCAGGACAGGGTATATTCGACCGGGAAAAAAACAATTTTGCATGGATGGTAATGAACTGGAAATTGGAAGTTTATAAACGGCCCAAAACCTGTGAAACCATTTTAGCGAAGACATGGGCACAGGAATATTCCGGGATACGGGCATATAGGGATTATGAGATTTTCAACCAAAAAGGTGAAATTATAGCCAAAGCAACATCCGTTTGGATTGCTGTAAACACCAAAACTGGTAAACCCATAAGGCTTACCGATGATATTATGAACGTGTATAAGAGTGAGCCACAGCATAAGAACTTTCCCGATTTCAAATTTACAAAAACAGTTAATACAGATATCCCCATCCTTTCAAGAGTACATTTTAAAATCAACAAATCTATGATCGATTGTAATAACCATGTACACAATCCTTCATACATGGATCTTGTAAATGAGGTCTTACCGGAAGACACAGATGAAACATGTTTTAATGACATTGAAGTATATTATAAAAAAGAGATAACCTTACATGAAGAAGTATTGCTGGAATACGCAGCAGACGGAAAGAAAAGCTATGTTTTCATATGGGACGAAAGCAAGTCCGTACTTCATGCCACAGTTATAATGTATTAGGATTTGCCTTGAAACGCCTGAATAACCGGTACTCATAACTTATGGCCTCAGAAAACATGGCTTATGGGGCAATCCAGAATTGCAAAAATGTACTTTTTTTATATATAACTTCATGCCCCAAAGCCAAACCGACTGTTGCTCCACCAGTCTTTTGAAAATTCCTGCCTTAACCTTAACAAATCAATCCACCATGAAAATAACACTCATATACTTTTATTTCATTGCAGTAGATTTCTTCATAACCTTGAAACCATGTAAAATCACCCACAACTTTACACTTATATAAGTATTCTCCGGACTGAAAGTATTCCGGCCCTCTATAAGGCATATTTTTATCTGCCTTACTAAGAGCCTCTTTTAAGAAATTTCCATTGAATGGTTCTCCCAAAACCCGCCCCAGATAGTTCATGGCATAAACAGATTTTCCATCCTTCCAAATGGCTTCTTGACCTGCAAATTTTTCTCCACCCACATATGTATCATGATATGTGAAAGGTCCATTAGTATACTGAAAATCATGGGAATCAAATCTTGTTGATGTTGTTTCATTCATGGATGCTGCATACGTGTTTTTACCTGCTTCAAGTCTGAAATCAATCAGTTTATCCAAATCTGTCTTCGTATCAGGTGAAACATTGATCATACACTTCTGATCTCTAACAAGAAAATCAACAGACACGTTAAACAGATTACTAATTTGAACCAAATTTAATATATCAGGATAAGCCTGTCCTGACTCCCATTTTGCAACTGCCTGCCTTGATACATCAAGTCTCTCAGCCATTTCCTCTTGTGTGAGCCCTTTATTCTTTCTTAGTAATTGCAGTTTTTCAGAAAAGTTCATTCTCATCACTCCGGGTTAATTATAATACAGATCCGTCACGATACACATAAACCAATGTTAGCAATTATGCTACCCCTGTTATACATCAACAAAAAGATAATTTTCTCTAACCAAGAAGTGCACTCCCTGCCGGCTGTATCCACTATCGCCCAGTCAGTGACATCGGA
>JAAYMA010000097.1 GCA_012521615.1 Clostridiaceae bacterium
TATTGCATGTTATGGCTTAAATATGTACATAAAAACTGGCAGATAACCTAAATTGATCATCTGCCAGTAATCCACGGGCTATTTCATTTTACTTAGTTCAACCCCAACATTTGACGTAGAACCTAAATTTACTTAAAGCAGGCTTAAACAGCCTGCTTTATTTATTGATACTGATTTACATACCGCCGATAAATTATAAATTGTATATTTTAGCGGACGGATAAATTTCAATATTGTTTTCCTGTAAAGTTCGTACTGCTTTTTGAGTGTCGTCCACTCTTAGTATAACAATAGCCTTATCCTGTTCAATATTGCCTATAAATGCATACATGTATTCTATGGGTATACCGGCATTTTTCAGGACTTCCAGGGTCTGCAGAAGACCACCGGGTTTGTCTGCAACACTCACTGCAATAACTTCGGTAGTCCTTACCGAAAACCCCTTCTCTTTTAATACCTGAACTGCATAATCAGGCTTGTCAACTATAATTCTCAATATACCGTATTCGGTCGTGTCAGCAATAGACAATGCCCTTATATCTATAGAATTTTCTCCTAATATCCGGGATACATCGGCTAATCTGCCAAATTTATTTTCAAGAAAAACCGACACCTGTTTTACAAGCATAATATCACCTCATAAAGCATCCTATGCTTTATATTTTACCATAAGTACATTCTGCAAAACAGGAATTAGGGCAGCAACAGCTCCTGACCTGCATATATAAAACTATTGCCAAGGTTGTTTACTTTTTTAATCTCATATATATATGCGCGGGGGTCCATGTTTTGCCCATGCTTTACGGCTATTTCCCAAAGAGTGTCACCTTTTTCCACTTTTATTGTTTTATAATCTCTGTTTATTATTTCTGATTCTGCACCTGCTGAAACAATCAGCCCGGTGAAGAATGAAATTACAATAAGAAGTAATATCATAGTTATAAAACGTTTTTTGTTCTTTAAAACATATCTTCTTTTCATAAGTATTCCTCCCAGAACATATGTTCTTTCACGTTAATTTTACCGAACGCACGTTCTTTTGTCAAGAAATATCGAACATTTGTTTGACAAATTATTCAAGAATGTATATAATTCTCTTAAAAGAAGGTTTTCAGAGACTTTTCTTTGAAGAAATAAGCATGGAGGATAATTTAGTGAAACAGCGTAGCATTAATAAACAAAAAAAGATACTTGACTTTATTAACAAGTATCTTGCTGAAAATGGCTATCCGCCTTCTATACGGGAAATATGCAAAGCAGTGGGATTTAAGTCTACATCTACAGTTCACTCATATATTAAGAAACTTGAGGAAGAAGGTCATATAGTTAAAGATGCTACAAAACCGCGGGCTTTAAAAGTATTGAAAGAAGAAAAAAATGAACTGGAAGGCTATTTATCCGATAAAGAAATCGATAATATTCCTGTATTGGGTAAAATAACGGCAGGCGCTCCCATTCTGGCAACCGAAAATATAGAGGAAACTTTTCCTGTTCCCGTTCAATATCTTGAAAATTCCACCTGCTTTATGTTAAAGGTTAGTGGTGACAGTATGATTAATGCCGGTATTCTTGACGGGGACTACATTATAGTAAAACAGCAAAACACAGCTGAAAACGGAGATATGGTTGTTGCATTAATTGATGATGAGGCTACAGTCAAGACTTTTTATAAGGAGAAGAGTCATTACAGACTGCAGCCCGAAAATCCTGATTATGATCCGATAATAGTTAAAGATTTGCTTATTCTTGGAAAAGTTATAGGTCTTTTCAGAAAGTATTGATTGTTTTTTATTACAGCACTGGATTTGATTATGTCTATCCAGTGCTGTTTGATTAAATCAATGTTACAGGTCTACATACATCACTTTATTGCCATTGTCCTCAATGACTTTCACTAAATCATCAAATGATAATATTACTGTGGCCGTATTGTCATTGGGATGAACCCCGATATTTTCTTTTCCCACAAGATCTTTGTCAAATATAACTTTTACGTGAGCTTCAGAATCATTGATAATCCCCAGTGGTGATACTGCACCTGTTTCAAGACCCAAATATTTTTCGAGTCTTTTCTCAGAAGCAAAGCTAAGATGCCTGCTTTCAATCTGGGCTCTGAGGTTTCTTAAATCAGCTCTTTTATCTTTCATCAATACTACAAGGTAATGTTCTTTTCCTTTATCATCTCTAAGGAATAAATTTTTGACTATTTCATAATTTTCAAGCTCTTTAAGTTCATCCATTTCTTCAATTGTATAAACCGCTTTGTGCCGTATAATTTCATAGCTTATATCCAACTCATCAAGTTTATTCAAAACCTTCTGTATTTTGTCCATTTTTCATCTCCCCAAGACTGTAATTTAATAAAGCTGTTTTTATCTGCCCCTTTAGAAGTAAGATCCGAACATATTATATCAAATTTCTGTTACAGCCTCTTAAAAACTCTTATAATTTAGCTGCATAAAACCAAATATAAGGCTAAGGACGGTTCCGGAGCATATCCCTTTTAAGCTCCCACAAAGGCAAAGATAAATCTACATAATATTCGTGCGGATTTTCCAGTCTTTTGACCTCGTCCCACAAGGTATCTATCTGCTCTTTGCAATAGTTTCTGATTCTATCTATATTAGGGGTTTTATATATACATTTGCCCTTCTCAAATATTTTAATCTTAAGTTTTTTAGCGGTGAAATTGGTCACGGTCTTCCTTTTCCATGTGAATTCAGGATGGAAAAGCTCGTAAGGCTTGCTTTCATCTATAACCTCATCGTGAAGCGTAATCAGATCTGCAATTGCTTTTCCGCTTTCCTTGTCATAGAGCCTCCATAGTTCTTTGAAGCCAGGATTGGTAATCTTCCCTACATTATCACTTATTTTTATTTTAGGAATAATCCTGCCATCTTCTTCAACTGCAACCAGTTTGTAAACACCGCCGAATACGGGCTCGGACTTGGAAGTAATTAGACGCTCGCCCACACCGAAAATATCCACCTGTGCGCCTTCAAGAAGTAAATCCCTGATTACATATTCATCCAGCGAATTGGAGGCTAATATTTTACAATCATGGTATCCGGCTTCATCAAGCATTTTTCTTGCTTCCTTGGACAGATACGCAATATCACCGCTGTCAATTCTTATTCCTTTTGGTCTGAATCCTTTTGGTACAACAACCTCATTAAAAACCTTGATTGCGTTGGGAACCCCGGATCTCAATGTATTATAAGTGTCCACAAGCAGTACACAATTATCCGGATAGATTTCTGCATATGCCCGGAAAGCATCCAATTCGGACGGAAACATTTGAACCCAGCTGTGAGCCATAGTTCCAAGTGCCGGAACTCCAAATTCTTTGTCTGAAATGGTACAGGCTGATCCGACACAACCTCCAATATATGCAGCTCTTGCTCCATAAATAGCCCCATCATACCCCTGAGCCCTTCTCGAGCCAAATTCCATGACGGCCCGGCCCTGTGCCGCCCTGACAATTCTGTTTGCCTTAGTTGCAATCAGGCTTTGATGGTTTATTGTCAAAAGAAGTATTGTTTCAATAAACTGTGCCTCAATAACAGGTCCTCTAACAGTTATTATAGGCTCATTGGGAAAGATTGGCGTCCCTTCAGGTATGGCCCATATATCACAGCTGAACTTGAAGTTTTTAAGGTACTCCAAAAAGTCTGGGCTGAATATCTTTTTACTTCTTAGATATTCTATATCTTCATCAGTAAATTTAAGATTCTCGATGAATTCTATAAGCTGCTCAACGCCTGCCATTATGGCAAAGCCGCCATCATCAGGAATCCTTCTGAAAAACATGTCAAAATATACTTGTTTATTTTTCAAGCCATGCTCTAAATATCCATTTGCCATTGTTAACTCATAAAAATCAGTCAACAGGGCCAAACTCATTCTGTTCATCTATTCCACTCCCGCAACAACTTCTATTCCATTCACAGTCATGCTGTAAAGTGCCATTATATTCATCAAATCACCATTATGCATACCCAAATCATAGGTTTCAACAGTGTTAACAGGTACAATAACCCTTGATTCTTTATTTTGTTTATTAAAATAGGTTTTGAGCGTCAATGAAAATTGGTGTACGCAAATGTCTGTGCAAACACCTGTAATTATGAATGTATTCACATTCGGGTTATCCTTCAGCCATTTCTGAAACTCTTCTTCATGGAAACCGTTTGTTGAATTTTTCGGAATAAGGGTATATCCCCCAAGTTCCTTAAGTTCATCAACTACTTCACTTTCACTTGTACCTGCCAGGCAATGTACCGGGTAGGCACCAAATTCAGGGGATTCATTTGTATGACTGTCTGCAAATGCCAGTTTCGCAATATTGTGCCTGTCACAGCCTTCGGACAATTTTGCGATTGCCGGAATTACACCTTCTGCCCTCTTGTCTTTCAGAGCACCTTCCCTTACAAAACCGTTAATCATATCAACTATTACAAGTGCAGTTTTATCAGGCTGCAAATCATCTAATTTTATAACAGACAGATTTGCAAGCATATCAAATATCTCACCAAGTGTTTCATTACTTTTATTTAAAAATTCACTTTTATTTAATTTCATAATATACCTCCTACCTTTCCCATATGGTCTGTTAACTTAATAATAAAAATGAGACCTGAAACGCCTCTGGTATAATGGAAATTGACACAAAACCATTACCTCCCAGAAAGGAGCGTTTAGGTCTCATGACTATTATACCATCAAACGTAGTATGTCCAAGGTGTTTTTCAAAAGTTCTTCACCGTTTTGGTAAAGACAAATA
>JAAYMA010000098.1 GCA_012521615.1 Clostridiaceae bacterium
CAAATGCTTCCCAATATGAAAGATTTTAATCTGACGGAAAATTATACAGCTTTACTGATGACGGTTTTAAGTATAATGGGAACCATCCCTGTTTTAATGCACATTTTGAAACTCAGGACCGAAGAAAAAAGAAGCAGGACAGAACTCCTTTTTTCGACAGCAGTATCCAGAAACAGTGTAATCGGAAGCTATACTCTGGTTGCTGTTGTGTACTCTCTTGTAATCCAGCTGACGTCCATTCTTGGTTTTTGGTCTGCAGCCGTATTTGTGATGGAGGATGCAATATCATTCAACACTCTGTTAAAAGCTGGACTTGCACATCTGCCTGCCATTTGGATAATGGTCGGGTTGGCTGCTTTGTTAACAGGATTTTTACCCAACATGACAGGACTGGTCTGGCTGTACTTAGGTTTCTCATTTTTTGTTGTATATCTGAAGGATTTGATGAAACTGCCTGACTGGATCGCAAGACTTTCTCCGTTCGGGCATACTCCGCAGGCTCCAATTGAAGAGGTCAGGCTTCCGGTTATGGCTGTGCTCACATTTACAGCTATTGGGTTATTTGCACTCGGATTTATTGGATACAACAAAAGAGATCTGCAAGGATAAAATTTTACCTCAGGGATGTATTTGAATATTTGATCAACCGGCTTCAGTGACTGTGTTTTTTTATATAGTCCAGTATGGATGCTGCAATCTTATCCAAGGACAGCTGCCTGTCAACCGCACCAATGTTATATGCCGCTCTTGGCATACCATAGACCACAGAGGAGTATTCGTCCTGCCCAATGGTGTAAGCTCCGCTTTTTTTCATGGATAAAAGCCCTTTAGCTCCGTCAGAGCCCATTCCCGTGAGTATAACTCCAATAGCATCCTTTCCCGCTTCCTTTGCGACTGATTCAAACAAAACATCAACTGAAGGACGGTGACCGTTTACCTTCTCCCCGTCAAAACACTCCACTTTATATTTGTTTGCCACCTTTTTAATTCTCATATGTTTATCCCCGGGTGCTATGAGTACTTTTCCCTGTTCTATATAATCACCGGTTTTCGCTTCTTTTACATTGAGATTTGTGGTATTGTTGAGTCTTTCAGCAAACATGGCTGAAAATACAGGTGGAATATGCTGGACCACCACCACACCGGGCAATGTGGGAGGCATCTCCTTCAAAATTTTATGTATAGCCGATGTTCCGCCAGTGGAAGCTCCTATGGCAATTATCTTGTCGGCTGAAATGCTGTCGGTTTCTTTGGTTAAAACAATGCTGCCGCTTTTGGGCCTGCTCTGCACTATTTTAGCATTCGAAGCAACCTTAATTTTTTTAATCATGTCATTGACAAATTCCTGAACATTATTCAACATGCCGAAATCCGGCTTGGGTATAAAATCAACAGCTCCAGCATTCAGCGCCTCAAAAACTGAATTGCAGACCGAACTTACAATAATGACAGGTATGGGATATTGGGGCATAAGTTTTCTGATAAATTCAATACCGTTCATCTTGGGCATTTCCACATCACAGATCATCACATCGGGCCGGTATTGCAGTAATTTCTCCCTTGCATCAAAGGCGTCCTTAGCAGTGGCTACTACTTCTATTTCCGAATCAGATGAGATTGCCATCGAGAAAAATTCCCGGAATACAATACTGTCATCTACTATTAAAACCTTTATTTTCTTTGCATTTTCCATACAGCACCTCTGCGTTTACAAAAATCAAATACACTGCAAATGTATTCCATTAGCATTCCAGCTGCATGCAACAAGGCTAAAAAGGCTCCTTAAAAGACATTGACTGGCATTACATATATCTGCTGAAAACTGTCTATACTTAATTAAAATAATTCATTGTATTCTTTTGTAGCTATGGGTATAAAGCACGACGTTTTTCTTTTCTGCTATCTAAAATATACCACCTGTGCACATCATTCTAACACTTGTATAAATTCTTAAACACAGTGCCGGTTATTTTATTTTCAGAATCTTCCGATAAATTATATAACAATTATTTGAAAGGGGGCTGGTTTTATGGCCATCGAATGGACACCGGCTTTATCAGTAGGCGTTGAATATATTGATAATCAGCATAAAGAATGGTTTGAAAAAGCCAACAATCTTTTTGAAGCAGGAAAGACCGGAAAATCAAAAGAATATATTGGTGATATGCTGAAATTTCTTGATGAATACACCAAAAAACATTTCAACGATGAAGAGGCTTACATGGAAAAAATCAATTACCCTGAAATAGAACAACAAAGAATTGCTCACAGAAATTTCGTAGAAAAGCTTGCAAAACTAAAACAAGACTTCGAAGAGTCCGGTGGAAATATCGCAGTGATTGTAAATGCCAACCGGATGGTAGTTGATTGGCTGACCGGACATATATCAAACATGGATAAGAAAATTGGAATTTACACAAAGTCGTTATAATTAACAATGCCGCAACATGGATTTTCTGTTGCGGCATTATTTTTAATATCACATTTAGAATTTCCCTACATTTCAAACTGGCTGTTGTATAAATCAGCATAGAATCCGCCCTTTGCCAGAAGCTCTTCGTGAGTTCCCTGCTCAATAATGTTTCCTTTATTCATTACCAAAATGCAATCGGCCTCTTTTATGGTTGAAAGTCTGTGAGCAACAATAAAGCTTGTACGACCTTCCATCATTCTGGCAAAGGCTTTCTGGATATAGATTTCTGTTCTTGTATCAATTGAGGATGTGGCCTCGTCAAGGATAAGCATTGGCGGCATGACGAGCATGACCCTTGCTATGGAAAGCAGCTGTTTCTCACCCTGAGAAATATTTTCCGTATACTCTGATACCGGAGTGTCATAGCCCTGGGGAAGACGCCTTATAAAGCTGTGGGCATGTGCCAACTTTGCGGCCTTTACTATTTCTTCATCAGTCGCGTCGGGCTTGCCATAAGCTATGTTTTCGCGGATAGTTCCCGTTTTCAGCCATGTTTCCTGCAGAACCATCCCATACATCGACCGGAGACTGTTCCTTGTCACCTCTTTTATTGGATAACCGCTGACCATGATCTCTCCGGAATCTACATCATAAAACCTCATTAACAGATTAATAATGGTTGTCTTTCCACTGCCTGTAGGTCCCACAATAGCAATCCTCTGCCCCGGTTTTACCGAAAGGTTAAAATTATCTATTAATTTAGTATCTGCCCGATATGAAAACTCCACATCCTTTAAACTGACGCTGCCATCTACTTCAGTCAGTTTGAATGCGTCCGGTGAATCGGGCTCTTCAGATTCTTCATCAATGATGTCAAATACTCTTTTTGCCGATGCGAATGCATTTTGCAGCTCGGCAACCACACCTGATATTTCATTAAAAGGCTTGGTATACTGATTTGCATAACTTAAAAAAGCTGACAGCTGACCAACAGATATACTGCCGTTTATTGCAAGCAGAGCTCCGGTTATTCCAACAGCGGTATACACAACACCATTTACAAAGCGGGTAGCTGGATTTGTTATAGAAGAGAAAAAAGTTGCTTTAAGACCATATTCCTGAAGGCGCAGGTTAATCTCTTCAAATTGTGACTGGGCTTCCTTTTCATAGCCAAATGCCTTAACTACCTTTTGATTACTTATCATCTCTTCCACCAAAGAAGTTAATTCTCCCCTTGTCTCAGACTGAAGCCTGAACATATTAAAAGTGCGTCTGGCAATGAAACTTGCCACAAACAAAGAAAGAGGTGTGATTATAACCACAATTACTGTAATTGCAAAGTTAATTGAAAGCATAAAAACTATTGTTCCTAAAGTTGTGATTACGCCGGTAAAAAGCTGGGTAAAACCCATAAGCAGCCCATCAGAAATCTGATCCACGTCGGTAATCACCCTGCTTAATATATCCCCATGCTGATTGGAATCTATAAATTTAAGCGGAACAATTTGCAGACGGTTAAATGCCGCAGTACGTATATCTTTAGCGGTGTTATAAGTAATTTTATTGGTACATAGCCCCATCAGCCATTGTGAAAGAGCGGTTATGGCAATAACAACACCTAAACACAGAAGGACAGGCAATATCCCCTGAAAATCCACATTACCTTCTGAAATTATTAAATCTACTGCTTTTCCTACCAATACAGGCGCATAAAGAGTGGTTGAAACAGTTATAACCGCAAGAACAAGTGCCAGACACAGATAGCCGATATATGGTCTTGTAAATTTTAAAATGCGCTTCAGTACCTTGTTGTTGTTCTCTTTCATTGGCTTTTCACCTCATCTTCCGAAAGCTGGGACAAGCATATCTCTTTATAAACAGCACAAGTTTCAAACAGCTCGTCATGCTTTCCTGCCCCGACCATTCTTCCATTATCAAGAACAATTATTTTATCTGCATTTTTAATGGCCGATACCCTTTGGGAAACTATAAATACTGTAATTTTCGGTGCCAGAATTTTAAGTGCCCTTCTCAGCCTTAGATCTGTGGCAAAATCAAGGGCCGAAGCACTGTCATCCAAAATCAAAATTTCAGGCTGAGCCACAAGAGCTCTTGCAATGGTGAGCCTTTGTCTTTGCCCCCCTGATAAGTTTCTACCTCCACGCAGAATAACAGTATCAAGACCTTCAGGTTTTACATCCACAAAATCCCTGGCCTGGGCAATTTCCAGCGCTTTGTAGATCTCCTCATCAGTGGCATCTTTTTTACCCCATTGCATATTTTCGCGTATGGTTCCGCTGAATAGAACAGTTTTTTGAGGTACAACTGAAATTTTCCTTCTGAGCTCTGAAAAAGGGTATTCTTTTACATTAATTCCGTCAATTAAGACTTCTCCGCCAGTTACGTCATAGAAACGCGGAATTAAGTTTACCAAAGTGGATTTGCCCGCGCCCGTACCTCCTATAATTCCGATAGTCTCACCGTTTTCCGCGGTAAAGGAAATATCCGACAGAGCATCCTCCTCAGCTTCATTATAGGAAAAGGATACATTCCTGAATTCCACCTTCGGAGCAGAGTTGTTAATATTTTTCTGTGAAAAATCAGCGCCTTCATTCATTGAAGAAGTTACTGCAAAAACTTCATTAATCCGGATTGCAGATGCAGATGCCCTTGTAATTGCTATGATTAAGTTCGCAAGGGCAAGCAGAGCCAGAAGTATCTGAGACATATAGTTAACCAGCGCTATAACCTCGCCCTGTGTATTATTTCCGCCGTAAACAGAAAAGCCGCCAAACCAGATAACTGCAATAATTCCGGCATTCAAAATTGTATATGTGGCAGGGTTTAAAAGTGCAGATATCTTCCCTACCAAGAGCTGAGTTTTAGCCAAATCATCGACAGATTCCTCAAACCGTTTTATCTCATCTTTCTGCCTTGAAAAAGCCCTGATTACCCTGACGCCTGTAAGATTCTCCCTGGTTAAAAGTGAAACTCTGTCAAGCTTATTTTGAACATTTTTATAATGAGGAATGGAAGATGACATAATAAAATATATCACTACTGATATAAAAAGTGTTACAACCAGGAAAATAAGTGTCAGTCTTGCATTTATTGAAAGAGCCATGATAATTGCCCCCACAACAATAAAAGGTGAACGCAAAAAAAGCCTGAGCACCAGATTTACTCCCACCTGTGCCTGATTGATGTCACTTGTAAGTCTGGTAATAAGTGTGGACGTACCTATCTTATCAATTTCAGAAAACGAAAGACTGTTTATATGGGAAAACATTTCATTCCGAAGGGCTGTACCAAATCCTAAAGCCGCTTTGGCAGCAAAGTACTGGGCAGTAAGCGAACAAACAAGCCCCAGTATCCCCAGTAGAATCATGATACCGCCCATTTTAAAAATATAACCCGTATCATTATTTTTAATCCCTATATCAATAATATTGGCCATCACCAGCGGGACTATCAGTTCAAAGCAGGCCTCAAGCAGCTTAAAAAGCGGACCGATGATGGTTTCCTTAATATAATCTTTCAGGTACTTTACAAGCTTCAGCATTTTTTACTCCCCTAATTACTTTCGCTTCTTAAGTATATTTCTAACGGCCACATAGCCTTCAATTTAACATACAGAATTCAACTGTATTTAACGTAAGCGTAACTCATCCCTCGAATTATATATCATTTCCTTATAATAACACGGTTTGACAAAAATATCGATATGATATTATGTCACAAGGACGGGGATTTTGCTGCACTTCAGATGCGTATTTATTTAAATATAAACCTGCATTTTTGGCAACTTTTTTGCTTTGATTGGTAATATAAACTTATAATACCTAATACCTTGAATTATGATATAGAATTATGATATACTTTAAACAAGGTGAAAAATTTGGATAAATCAGGTACAGATTTACTCGTTAAAACCTCAAGCAAAAGCACTTGTGTTATTGCAGTTGTTCTTCTGACTGCATGTCTGTTTCTGCTTGTCGCCTGCAGTAGGTTTGGAGATAGTACATCGAAAAATTCATCAAATAACACACCAGAAAATGCTGCAGAAGTCTCCCCGGCTATAACTCCAGAAACACCGGTCAAAACTCCGGAACAGCCCACCGAGATTTCAGAACTTATAGAAAATTCTTCGTGTGGCATAAAATTGTTTCAGGACATCCCCCGAATTAAAGAAACGGCCATACCTTATACGTATTTTATCAATACGGTGGATAACGAAGATATTTTACCGAAGATCACATCCGAACCGATTTCCTGTGGGGAAGCACTGGAGGCTCTAAGTAAGTTCCAGCTTCGACTACTACGCAATGAAATCTATGCACGGCACGGATATGTATTCCAATCCAAGGAGTTAAACGACTACTTTTCAAAAAAATCCTGGTATAAGCCTGACCCTTCAATACGGGAAATCAAGCTTAGCGAGATTGAGCAGACAAACATAGATCTTATAAAGAGTTATGAAAACCGGGACTCTTTTGTGCTGACTGGCGGAACAGTCATTTCCTGGGATCTTGATAAAGATGGCAAAAAAGAACTTATTCAATTTGAAGCACACGATTGCGATGAATACACCCTTCATATAAATCATGCATTTATTACCGCAAGGGGAGATAATCTCATGGGCTACTGTTCTGTCATTGATATTGATACCTCCGATTCCCAATGTGAAATTCTGGTTCGAAGCCTGGGTCCAAGCAACGACGATTCCTTCCAGCTTTATCGTTATGTAAATGACCGAATTGAGCCAATCGGTCAGGTAGATGGTCTGCTCAGCGAAGTTCCGGGCAACGGTTATTGCAGTATCCGGGTAAGAGCTAACGTTCTGCAGACCTGGTTCTTATTGGATCTTTATCGCTTAAATAGCAATGGAATGCTGGAAGACGTTGAGCAGGAGATATATCCTGTATCGGCGACAATTAAGATGGCTGGAGAAGAAGTATTTCTTGGTGAGATTCCCTACATTTTCCCGTATTATCCGGAGAATGGACAGAATGAAAACAATCTGTATGGTTATAATGTAATAACCATGCTAAAGGATCTGCCCATAGTGAATGCACCGTCCAATCCACAATCAGCAGGAGTACTTAAAAAAGGAGAAAGAATCGTATTTTTGGGAAGTGATAACAAAGAGTGGGTAAAAATCCAGGGAGAGAACGGTCTAACGGGCTGGTTTCAGTTATACGATTATAACATGCTTGAGGTAGGCGGTAACGAATATACGGCAGATGAGTTTTTCTCATCCCTTTGCCATGCGGATTAAGCTTTCAACACTATCAACTCTCTTCTTTCAGGCGGTATATAAGAAACTTTTCTTTTTTATTACTTGCATCCGGCACCCTTATTTTATCTATTACCGAGAAAGGTGTATCAGCTTCAAGAAAATCTTTATATTCGCGTATTGGATAGTAAAGAATCAAATCTACCGTTCTTCTGTGCTTTTCTACAGAATGGAGAATATTTTTGACAACTTTTCTGAATATATGTACTGAAAACGGATTAAAAAAATAAAAACAATTCTCTGTTTTATCGATTTTATAATGTTGGGCAAGTCCGAATTTAAATTTGATGGGTGCATTGATATGTTTTGCCCTCATCATATATTTCTCTTTATTTTCAAGTGCCTCTTCAAAAGTTTTATCATTGGCCTCTATTCCTGTTACAGGTATATGAAAGCGATTATGTAAGTAAAAAGCAACCCTTCCTCTCCCGCACCCAAAGTCTACGACTTTATCTGTTTTTTTGAATTTATAATTTTCAGAAAAGATATCCAAAGCCTTGTATGGTGTTGCCTCGTAACGGTTGTAGTGAATCTCACCATTTTTCCATTCCCTCAATCCAACCGTCCTGATACCAAGAAGTCTGTCCAGTTTTCTTTCTGCCATCAATACGCTCCTTTGTACATTTTATTTTGGCACCCTTAACAGGCGGTAACTTGATCTTTTAACCTGTCATCAGGTGCCAAAAGCTGATTTTGTGTCTGTAATTTAGGTTTATTTATAAACTATTATACCGTATTACTGATAACTTTTTCAAAATCCTTCATAAAGCTTATCTGCGGCCAGTCTCCTTCGGGATTGTTCCTGGCGTTTGGCTGAGGCTCACCCGGAGTGGAACGGCCTTTCCTGATATAACCTTCGAGAACATCCTGAAGCTCCTTAACTTTTTCAGGATATTTGTCAATCAGATTATTCTTTTCTTCCACATCATCTTTCAGATTATACAGCTGATAAGGCATGAATTTTCCTTCGCCGGGATCAGCTCTGAGTGCATCAATATCAGCCCCATTATCTTCTACAAAAATCAATTTCCAATCGCCTCTTCGAATGGAAAATGCACCGTTTGCAGAAGAATGTATGACATCTACACGCACCGGAACATTTTCACCTTTCCATAAGGCAAGGTTTGATATTGAGTCTTCTGCCTCATTCTGAGCGATTTGTACGCCAAGGAGTTCTGCTAATGTCCGGTAGAAATCGGTATGGCATACCAGCTGGTCACATACAGAACCTGATTTTATCAGTCTTGGGTAGCATACAATTGTAGGCTCCCGGTGCCCGCCTTCCCAAATATCGAACTTTGTTCCCCTGAAGTGGTAGCATGGATTATGCCCCTGCTGAATCAGTCCTGGAATATCCGCAACACCTGATGCACCGTTATCGCTTGAGAATATGATAACAGTATCCTCAAAAATACCCTTATCTTTTAATTTCTTTACAATTTGTCCTACATAGTCATCCAGCTGAAGCACAAAATCACCATAAATGCCTACGCCGGATTTACCCTGATATTCCTTGTCGGGCAAAAGTGGTCCGTGCACCATATGAGTTGGGTAATAGATGAAGAAAGGCTGCTCTTGTTCTGCATAATTATCTATTAATTCCAATACCTTTTCCTGCATATCCCTGCATACATCATGATGCTTGAAACCGGGAGCGATTGGTCCAACCTCCCACTTTTGCTGCTGGGATGCTCCTTGTCTGTCCAAACTAAACTCGCCTGTAATCATGGAAGGTTCTGCTAAAGCACGATCATTTTCAATATATACAAATGGCGGCTGGTCCAGGGAAGCAGCAGTTCCAAAGAAATAATCAAAGCCTAATTGGTTTGGCCCAAAAGTAATCGGCTTTGAATAATCTATATCAAGTCCGTTTGGTTCAAACCAGCCTTTTGTAATGTCGAATACGCCATTCCGTCCCATACGGACATCGGGAACCTCAAAATCCTTTTCATCCAGACCATACTTTTCAAATTCAAACTTGTCTTTCAGCTGCCAGTCAAGACCCAGATGCCATTTGCCCACCACAGCAGTGTTATACCCGTTATCTTTAAACATGTGAGCAATTGTTCTGCGGTCTTTTTCAATTAAAGATTCCGCATCACCCGGCAGTACATAGCTCTTTAGACGTGAGCGCCAGTTTTATCTTCCTGTTAACAGACCATAACGGGATGGTGTGCAAACTGCAGATGTGGCATGGGAATCCGTAAATTTCATTCCTTCTGCTGCAAGTGCGTCTAAATTCTCTGTACGAATTTTTGATTCAGGATTAAAGCAGGAAACATCACCGTAACCCAAATCATCTGCTAAGATTATTATCACATTAGGCTTTTTCATATCATTCCTCCAAGAATATATATTGAGACTGGCTGACTTTATTATTTGTATGATATACAACACAAAAATTTATATTCGCACTTCACTGTTATATCATTTCATCATATGCACTTTGTGCGGCCTCTATGTTCTGTGTGATCAGCAGAGCAACCTTAACCCCATCACATCGGACCACCGCTGTGTCAACAATCGGCAGCACCTCATAGGATTTCCGCTTGTGTTCAGCACGCTCTTTAAGCTTTTGCTCAATGCGATGATAATAACCATAATAAAGGAATGTGACCGGTATATTTATAGATTAATCGATTGTCGGACCGAAAAGGCAAATTATGCTTACCGCCTTATATAAGGTAACGGAGGGGTGTAAGCATTTCAAGAGCGTACGTTTACAGGTTCCTGTTTACTATTTCCTTTAAAATGGGAAGAAGTTCAGTTTCAAACCATGGGTTTCTTTTTAACCAACCGATGTTTAAAGGAGACGGATGAACCAAGGGAAGATATTCCGGCAAATATTTCCGGAAGTTCCTCACTGTCTCTGTTAAATTTTTCTCACATCGTTTATTTAAATAATATTTCTGCGCATAACTTCCAACCAGGATGATGGTTTCAATATTGGGCATTTCATTAATCAGGCGTGGATGCCATTTTTCTGCAAATCCTTTTCTGGGAGGTGCATCACCGTTTTTTGCCTTACCAGGATAGTAAAAGTCCATGGGTAGATGAGCAATACGATCAGTGTTATAAAATTTTTCACGTGAAATCCCCATCCACTCTCTTAACCGGTCACCACTTAAATCATTCCAGAACAGACGTGTAGCTTCTGCTTTTCGTCCGGGAGCTTGCCCGACTATAACAATTCTGGCATTGACAGAAGCTTTGAATAACGGGGGTATCCCCTTTTCCGTATAGGCTTCGTTCATAGGGTCAGCCATAATTTCCTGTTTAATTTTTTCGAATATCATCATATTTCGTTTCCATTTTTGTTTACAACATACCGAAATGCCTTATCTTATTTTCCAAAAATACCTGCTTTTTATGTACGACCAAATTCAAACTTTACTCTAAATTCACATGCCGTCTTACAGGTTCTGTTCTGAAGTAGATGCCATAGAAAACAGCAGTGGATAGAATTCCCAACAGCAACAATGCAATACTCAACACGAAAGTCAGCGTTCTTGATATATCACTTAACAATCCACCTATATAGCCAAAAGGTACGCTTACCATCATTACACCTGTCTGAAGCAAGCCCATAATTCCGGAACGTTCCACAGGATCAACATAAATGGCTACCAGAGATTCTCTTAACATATTTAAAACTCCCATGCCCAGTGCTTCAAAAATCAATGAAACAATCAATAATGTATAACCCCAAAATCCTGTATTTGTTATTAATATGAGCAGAATACAGCCTGCTATGGAACTTAGAAAACCTCCGTAGAGCGACATTTTAAGGTCGGCCTGCTTAATCCGTGAGACAACTGTAAAGAGAAAAATAATAGCCATTATACTTTTTAACATGGGGAATACTGG
>JAAYMA010000014.1 GCA_012521615.1 Clostridiaceae bacterium
TTAAAATGGTAATAATATATTCTTATCCAGAACAAGTACCGGATAATCAATTTTATCATAGACTTGATCTTCAAGACTTTTCATAACACAACTGGCAGCAATGGGGATACCGGTTTTCTCCGATACTTCTCTGGCAAGTTCAAATCCGTAAAATATGTCATCGGCAGTTGTTTCTTCAAGATAGTGGGTATTGTTTATCAATTTTGTAATTTTAAGACGTGATGCAAACTCTACTTCGTTGATATAGTTAATGACATCCTCCAGGTTTTGAGTCATGGGCCTTGCCCTGTTTATTACAAAAAACATATCATACTCATTTTTAGCTATATCCGCCAGGTACCGTCCCAAAACACGGGCCCCTTCTTCATCACCGCCTACATCCAAAATGAGCCTGCGGTTTTTATTTTTTAAAGCTACGGTAATTTCAGGACCAACCACAGGCACGTCAACATTGGTGTTTGCATATAGTGGTGCAATAACGCCAATCCCCATTTCTTCAAGTCTGGCTTTCGCATCTGAACTTCTGAAAAAAGGATTCACTATATCCATATCTGCCAGAAGAACATTATCATGTTCTCTCTTTATTAAAAAAGCAGCATTTACTGAAATTTCAGATTTTCCGCTTCCATAATGACCGCAGAAGATATTTATTCTTTTATCAAATTGAAGTGTTTTCATTATTTTCATCCTTCTTTATCTAATGAACATATACACTTTCTTTCATATTTCCTTCTGCCGTTTTCATATAAGTCATTCCCTTTTGAATCAATAATGACATAACAGGGCAAATTCTCAACTTCGATTCTTCTGATAGCCTCAGTTCCCAAATCTTCAAAAGCTATTATTTCTTGTTTTTTAATACATGAAGATATTAGAGCCCCAGCACCACCAATTGCTCCAAAATATATTGCCTTATGTTTTTTGATTGCTTCTTTTACAGCAGTGTTTCTGAGACCTTTTCCTATCATACCCTTTAACCCAAGAGCAATTAATTTTGGAGTGTAGGCATCCATTCTGCCACTGGTGGTGGGACCGGCTGAGCCTATGACTTTTCCTTCAGGTGAAGGACATGGACCTACATAGTAAATGATCTGATCATTTATATCGAAAGGAAGAGGTTTATTCTTCTCTAAAAGTTCAATCATCCGCTTATGGGCAGCATCCCTTCCGGTATATAGCACACCAGAGATGTAAACCTTGTCTCCTGCTTTAAGTTCCTGAATTGTTTTATCATCAAGTGGAGCAGAAATATATCTGGGCATTATCAACATCCTCGTTTTAAAATATAGTGAAACTATTTTGTTATTTATAAATATATAAATTTTATAATGAAAAATATGTATAATATTATAACTCAATTTTTTATATTGTACATCACTTTAAGGTCATCTGTATATTGACCATCTTCATTATAAATAATCAAATTAGGCATGATTTTTAATCCAGGATTGCCATTTTTCAATCCTTTAATCAGAAAAAGATTTGGAGGGCTGTTATATCTGGTACAAACAAACCGTAACAGTTTAGGTTCAAGTTTTACCTTTCTCATTCCTTCTATTGCGTCAGCAAGTCTGTCAGGCCTATTTACCATAAAAAACTCGCCCTTAGGTTTCAACATAGTGGCAGCACTTTCAAGAACGTCCTGTAAAGTGCATAAAATCTCATGACGGGATATGGCTTTGCCCTGCTCCGGATTTATTAATCCGCTTCCGGACCTCATATAAGGAGGATTTGTAACTACTGTATCAAAAGAACCGGGCTGTAAGAATTCCCTGACTTTTTTTATATCACCATGTATTATTTCGATTTTTTGTTCAAGGGCGTTGCCACGCACGCTCCTTTTTGCCATATCAACAATTTCAGGTTGTATCTCAATGCCAGCAATATATTCTGCCTGGGTTTTGGCAGAAAGAAGAATGGGTATTATGCCTGTGCCAGTCCCAAGATCTAAAACTTTTGATCCTTTTCCAGCCGATACGAAATTTGACAATAGAACTGCATCCATTCCAAACCGGAATGTGTTCTTTTTTTGGAGGATGTACAGGCCATTTATCTGAAGATCCTCTAAAGTCTCATCATGCAAAACATTGAAGTTCATAGTTTATCACCTTATAAGAAAAGGCCAGATATTAACTGGCCCCCTTAATGATTATCAGAGAGTTTTATTCAGGTTGTGGTGCATCTACAGGACAAACACTGGCACAAGAACCACAATCAATGCAAGAATCAGCATCTATTATGTACTTGTCATCTCCGGCAGATATACAATCTACTGGGCATTCAGGCTCACAAGCACCGCAGCTGATGCATTCATCTGAAATGAAATATGCCATGGCGGACACCTCCTAACAAGTTATATAGATAACAGTGGACGTATGTGTAATGTATACATAATCCAGACATATCGTATAATATAATATTTGTTGTGTCAATAAAAAAAGAGCAATAAAACTGCTCTTTTTGGTAGTTCATTGCAGAACTTTATTATTAATCTTCCAATTCCCTGAGTTCCTCAAGTTCTTCAAGTTCCTTAAGCTCTTCAAGTTCTATTTCATCAAGCCCGCCGTCTACACCATCGTCGGCTTTATCTGTCTCTTTTACGACTTTTACGTCATCAAAAGTATACTCTTTAATATCAGAGCCCTGTTCATCGTCAAGTTTTATCTTCACAAATTCTTTAAGCAAATTAACCTGAACCACTTCACCCAGTCCGTCAGGAGTCTGCACAGTCGCTCCTTCTTTGGGAGCTTTCTTAAGAAGATGTTCATATGTTTCGTGTTCAAATTTAAGGCAACACATCAGTCTTCCGCATGTTCCGGAAATCTTGGCGGGATTCAGCGACAGTGACTGTTCTTTTGCCATTTTTATTGAAACCGGGTGAAATTCAGCAAGATGAGTGCTACAGCACAATGTGCGACCACAGGCACCTATGGAGCCCATCATTTTTGCCTCATCTCTCACACCAATCTGTCTCAGTTCAATTCTTGTACGGAAAACAGAAGCCAGGTCTTTAACCAGCTCCCTGAAATCCACGCGGCCATCTGCAGTGAAATAAAAAAGAATCTTATTATTGTCAAAAGTATACTCACAATCTATAAGTTTCATATCCAAGCCATGTTTTTTAATTTTTTCAAGGCATATGGCAAATGCCTCTTTCTCTTTCTCTTTGTTTTCCTGAACATGTTTCAGATCATCTTCAGTAGCTTTTCTGATTACACTTTTCAAGGGCGAAACTACTTCTTCATCCGGCACTTCACGATTGGCCAATACCACCTTCCCGCATTCCACGCCTCTCGCAGTTTCAACTATAACCATATCGCCTACTGAAAACTCATTATCACATGGATCAAAATAGTATATCTTACCTGCAGTCATGAAACGGACTCCAACAACCTTAACCATATTAATGTCCTCCTATGGAAGAATAAAAACAATCAGGTTCCCAGTGTAACCATATCAACTGCAAGCTGATAGTTCATATTGCGTTTGAGGGCAGACCTGATATCTTGTATATTATTTATTTTTTCTATGATTTCATAAGGTTTTAACCCATTGGCATACTCTAATATCTTATCCTTTTTATCATTATTAATCAACCCGTCATGAACACCATAGCATGCTATTAATGCATCTCTTAAAACAGACAGAAGTATGTCCATGCATTCTGAAAAAGCCTCTTTATTATTTGATAAATACAAGTTCAAATCCAGGGCTGAAAATTCTTTACTGTCAAAGACAAAGTCCATTACCTTGTCGCGCAACTCTTCAATTTCCCCATCATTTATCAATTTACCTGCTTTTCCCGGAATCCCCGAACTAAGCTCATATACATATTCCTTGCCGCTCATATCCAAGCCTTCAAGTTGCAGTATTTGATTTAATTCTTCAAAAGTATATGGCTTAAGTTTGGTCTGCACAACACGGGATCTTATTGTAGCAACCAGCGAATCATAATAAGCAGTGGTCATAAGTATAACAGCATACTGCGGAGGCTCTTCCAAGGTTTTTAAAAGGCAGTTCTGAGCCTCGACAGTCATTCTGTCCGCCTCTTCTATAAGATAGACCTTACGGCCATAGGCAGGTTTGATATTTATATTATCAATCAGTTCCCGTATTTGACTTATAAGTATTCTTTGAGTTTCACTTCTGATAACTGTAAAGCCGGGATTGCCTTCCAGGTCAAAACTTTTGCATGACCGGCAGTACCCGCATGGCATATCTTCAGAATTGGTGCATAATATCATTTTGGCAATGTAACGGGCCAATGTTTTCTTTCCTGCACCTTCAGGTCCTGTAAAAGCATAGGCATGGCCAAGGGTATGATTTTTTATATGTTCCATAAAGCTATCGATAATGGCCTTTTGTCCTATGAAAGTCATTATAAAACTCCTTTGTAATTCTAAGTTTTAGCATTTATTAGTTTTAATTATTTATAATCAGATAACATTACTTTTGCACTTTTATAATATCAAATCCAGTATCAGCCCGCGGATATCTTCTATCCGTCCAATAATTTTAAGATTATCCCGTTCCTTGTTAAGTACATCCTGGGTGAGCTGTTCAAGTTCTTTATTTATAGTTTTGATGGTAGCAAAAACTCTATGTCTGCCCCTTCTGTCCAGAACATTTTCCTTGGTAAACCTGCCAAAACTTCTTACGGCTTCAGCCAAAAAATCCATTACCATTCGTTTATAAACTTTAAGCTCATATATATCAATATTTTCAGACAGTTTTTTACCCTGTTTTTCTATTTCCAGAGCCATTCTTTTAAGTTCTTCTTCATGGCTTTGAGAAAAATGCTTTTCCAAATGGGAATTGAACTTAGAAGCACTTTTCTTTCTAACAGCCACAGACTCCAGGGGCATATTGGTCCTCAGCCTGTCAGGCTTCTTACCTGAACCGCCAATTTTTAAAGACATATTTATCCCTCCCGTCAGCAATCAAGGAGTTCGTCCACATATTTTCTAATACTTACAAAAACCTCTTCCGGACATCTGCGGGTATCAATTCTTTTTATTCTGTCGGGATATAAACTTACAAGAGTATTATAACCTTCGTAGACATTACGGTGAAACTCCATTTTTTCGCTTTCTATACGATCAGCTTCCTCGCCGCTTGAGTTTCGCCTCGACATTGCCGTATCCGCGTCAATATCCATAAAAAACGTCAAATCAGGCATATATTTTCCTATAGCAAAACTGTTTACAGTACTGACTGTTTTAATACCCAGTCCTCTGCCCATTCCCTGATAGGCATAGGAAGAATCAACAAAACGGTCACAAATAACAACTTTACCGGCTTCAATATCGGGACCTATTACCGAGTGAACCAGTTGTGCTCTGGAAGCAGCGTACAAAAGCATTTCAGTTACCGCGCACATTTCCTTATTTTCTTTATCCAACAGTAAATCCCTTATTTTTTCACCTATAGGAGTGCCTCCAGGTTCCCGCACAATAGTTACTTCCATCCCTTTTTTCTTTAAATAGTCGGACAGAAACTTTATTTGCGTGGATTTGCCCGATCCGTCATTACCTTCGAAAGTTATAAAAAATCCTTTTTTCAAACCAACTCATCTCCATCATTTTAAATAATTACAGAAATCTTTTGATTATTGATTCCATGGATCAAACATCCCATCGACAACAGCTCAGAAATATAATCTGTAATTTCAGAAGTTATTCTTTCCCCGGGATTAAGCAATGGAATTCCCGGCGGGTAAGGAACTATTGAAGTACTGCATATTTCTCCTGCTGCTTTATTTATCGGAATTTCTCTTGTTTTGGAAGAGATAGCCTGATGGAGAGGTATCACTCTTTCAGGCAATGAATTATATAATGGCAGGTTCTTCCGTTCCTTCCCTGTTCCATATTCTTCAGATATTCTGCCCAGAGCATTTAATAACTTTTTAAAATCATTTTCTGTATGGAAAGGCGTAGCAATTAATACGAGATTAAACTGGTCAGCCATTTCAGCTACTATTCCGTAATCCTTTCTCAGAATTTCTTCAGCTGAGTATCCGGAAAGAGCTGTGTTTTTTAAACTGAGAACAATACGGGAAAAATCGGTTTCAAAGCCTTTATATTCTGTGCAAACTCTGTTGATGCTAGGAATATTCTCTATTCCCCGGTTAAACTCGTTAATGTTTTCCAAAAGTCTCTGATATAAGCTGTATCCTTTCCTTTCCATAAAATCTCTGGCGAAATCAATGGATGCCATCAGCAAATAAGAAGGGCTGGTTGTCTGTAGCATGGACGAAATCATCTCAACTTTTTCCCTGGAAATCAGATTGTTTTTTCCGTGTAATATGGCTGTCTGCGTAAGAGCCGGCATAGTTTTGTGCAGACTTTGTACACATAATTCAGCACCTGCTCTTATACCGCATTCCGGGAAAGCGTTATGAAATATGAAATGCGCACCATGTGCTTCATCGATAAGCAAAGGTACATTATATTTCTGGGATATCTTTACTATATCTTCAACGGATGAAGCTATACCGTAATAATTAGGCCTTGTAATTAAAATACCCTGGGCATCAGGATTATCAACTAATGCCTGTTCCAGATCCTGAGGATTTATGCCTTTAGGAATTTGATTCTCATTATCAATTTCAGGTAGCACAAAAACCGGTTCTGCCTTTAAAAGTGCCAGAGCATTTAAAACAGATTTGTGGCAATCACGACCGATAATCAGCTTTCCACCCTGCCTAACAACTGAATTTATCATTATATGTATCCCGGTTGTTGAACCGTTTACAAGAAAAATTGAATAATCGGCACCAAAACATCGGGCTGCCAAGTCCTGGGCCTCCTTTATGACACCAACAGGGCTGTGCAGGCAATCAGAACCCGGTATTTCAGTAATATCCCATTGACCTGCAATTTTAAGTTCATTAATAAGACCCCGGCCAAGAATATGACCGGGCATATGAAACGGAACAGGATTTTCATTTTTATATGTCTCAAGCATTCTCAAAATAGGTGTATTCATACAATTCACTTATTCACTTTATCTTAAGCATAATCATTTAATAACACCGAATTTATTAAAGGGATAAATTCTGAAAACAGCCTTTCCTTCAACCCAGGAACGGTCTATAACCCCAAAGTCTCTGCTGTCACTGCTATAGCCTCTGTTATCACCGATTACAAAAAGTTTATTTTCCGGCACTGTAATTTTCTCCATGTTTCCATTCAGAACTATACCCTGAACCGGATCAATTCTGGCGTAATCTTCCTCAATGGCTTCTCCGTTAAGATAAAGAACATTGTCAACAATCTCTATTTCGTCACCCGGAAGGCCAATCACTCTTTTTATAAGGCGATTGCTACGAAATTGACCATTAAATTTCTTGATAATATCAGTAACATATATGTGTGCCCTGCCTATGACACCATTTACGGGCTCGTCCTTCAAAAAAATTATGATATCCCCTCTCTCAGGTTCGGAAAAAGCGTATGAAAGTTTATTCATAATCAGCTTATCGCCGGGGTCAAGAGTATCACGCATAGAACTCATATTTACTTCTGTTAAGGCAAACAATTCGCTTTGAATCACAGATGCTATAATGACAGCAGCGAATATTAGCGCAATCCAGTCGAATATTTCTCTTATTATAGTTTTCTTTTTCTCTTGCTCCAAAAAAAGCAACTCCTTTCAGAAGATTACTTAAATTGTAACTTTAAGTACACCTTCAAGCTCCATGATTTTTGATGACAGCATGGCATAGTCAATTACCCTTCCAGTGCGTTCCAGCTGACATAATATCTTTTTATTGCCTGAATTATCTTTTAATACTTCGATGGATTTTATATCAAGTTTCAGGTCCTGGAACAGTTCATTGAGCGGCACCATAATATCGGTGTCTGCCTCTATTTGAATAATTTTTGACTTTATATGGAATTTGGTTTTAACAATTTTCAAATACATCAGAACTAACCAAATCAGCAATGTTGATATTACTGCTCCGACATAAAAGCCTATTCCACAAGCCAGCCCTATACAAGCAACCGCCCAGACACTTGCAGCTGTTGTCAATCCTCTTACAGAGACTCCGTGTCTGATTATGGCACCTGCACCCAAAAAACCTATTCCGCTTACAACCTGAGCTCCAATTCGGGTAACGTCTACATCAATTTTATCCCCATAAGCCTCCAGTGTAAACAATGAAATGAGCATTATAAGACAAGCGCCAAGGCTGACTAATATATGGGTTCTGAATCCGGCAGGGGTATGCCTTGTATACTCACGTTCAAAACCAATGATTCCGCCCAATATACAAGCTACCAGTAACCTTATTATAACAATTCCCAAAAAACCAAAATTAAATTGGAAGTCCCATAATTGCACTATCCGATCACCTCATTTGAATTTCTTAATACACTTAAGCTATGGTTTCTTGTTTCAACGGTTTTAACATGTAAAAGAAAACCTTTATTCAAAATATATCGAATAGTACTTTCAGCACATAATACTATACACATATCGAGGTTTTCAAATGCTGCCCTTCTCATGTTTTCAATATTTTCAAAATTACGCAAAGGTTCTATGTAATCAGCTACATAAATAATCTTCTCTAAAGTTGTCATCCCTGCCTTTCCGGTTGTATGCCACCTTATTGCACTTAGAATTTCCGGGTCGGTTATTCCATATTCAACCTGTGCAATGTGCTGTCCAATTATTCCGTGCAAAAGCGGAGTATGGGTCAACTCTATAGGGTCAGCTTCATAGCCTATTTTTTCAATATATTCTATAGCCTTTTCTTTTTTATAATTCTTACCACAATCATGAAGAATTCCTGCGATTTTGGCCTTTTCGATATCTGTTCCATACTTCTTCGCTAACTTTGCTGAAACTTCCATTACATTGACAGAATGACGGAATCTGAATTCATCCAGTTCATTTTTCAATTTATTGATTATTTCATTAATATTCATTTTTAATCCTTGTCACTCCTGTATAAACCCCTTTTATAAATATAGTCTGCTACACTGGCAGGGGTTCTGTAGCGTATGGAAGCACCTTTTTTTATCCTTTCCCTTATTTCAGTCGAGGAATAGTCCATAGCCCTGTGCCCGGAAACTAAAATTTTAGCACCCATTTCATTTGTAAATTTGTCTATATGCTCATTTAATAAATTTTCATCTGTATCGGGCCTTTTGGCAACTATAATCTTGCTAAGGCTAAATATTTGCTGGTAGTCCCTCCAGGTATGAAACTGAACGAGAGAATCAGCACCTACTATTAAAAAAAGTTCCTTAAAGCTATATATTTTTCTGAATTCTTTCAGAGTATCAACTGTATAAGAAGGTCCGCTACGTCTGATTTCAATATCACTTAACTTAAAGTATGGATTGTCTTCAATTGCAAGCTCGACCATCCTTAACCGGTCTTCGGGGCTGATAATATTTTCTTTTGTCTTATGAGGCGGTATTCTGGCCGGTATAAAAATGATCTTATTAAGATTAAATTCTTCTCTTATGCTTTCGCACATAAGCAGATGCCCGTAATGAACAGGGTTGAAAGTACCTCCCATTAAACCTACCACATAAACACTTCCTATATAGTAATTTTATTGTAAATTCAAACGAATTTCTTTATTTCATATGCAAATGCCCGTCCAATTTGATCGGGACAGGCATCAGTTTGCATATTATTATTTCACAATGTAACCCATGTCTTCAATAGTACCTTTAAGTATATCGGCATCTAATCTCTCATCATCATATTCTATTGCTACCCGCTTTGATTCAATATCTACGATGACATTGTAAACTCCATTGAGTTGTGTCAGTTGATTTTTAATATTACGGGCACAGTTCTCGCACGATACACCTTCCACATTAAATGCAATATTTTGTTCAGACATTCTTTCTCACCTCACAAAGTAGTCGAATAAATTATGACTGCACAAAGACTTATAACAAGTTTTTATATTATTAAACTTGTATAAAATTATCTTTATTATAACTAAAAAGCTTTGGGCAATCCTTTACGTCCTTTATGCTGATAAATTAAACCCTCTTGGGAGGGTTTTGTCAGCAAGTGAAGTTTACTTTCTAAAAGCCATAAACAAATGACTTTTAATATCAGAATTAATTATATAGCATTGTTTCAAACATGTCTATCGGTAATTTACTTGTTTTCCTTATGATATAGATTTTAATTTTTTATCGGAGATGTTGTAACAACTCCGTGAAATAGTCGGGTAAAGGTGCTTCAAAAATCATCTCTTCATTTGTACGCGGATGAATTAAATTTAAAAACCGTGCATGGAGCACCTGGCCTTTCGTATCCATAACAGAAAGCTTTTTTCCATATACCGGATCCCCTGTTACCGGGTGCCCGATAGCTGCCATGTGTACACGTATTTGATGTGTCCTTCCTGTTTCAAGTTTAAGACGAACATATGAGTATCCGCGTAAATGTTCCAGAACCTCAAAATAAGTGACAGCAGGTTTTCCATTTTTGACCACTGCCATCTTTTTTCTGTTGACAGGATGCCGTCCTATAGGCGCTTCTATTTTACCCGAAGGTTCTTTGACAATTCCATCTACAACAGCATCATATGTTCTTTTCATAGTATGATTTTTGATTTGTTCCGCAAGCTTTAAATGGGCAAGATTATTCTTGGCAACTACCAGTAAACCTGTAGTGTCCTTGTCAATTCTGTGAACAATTCCAGGGCGTATAACACCATTGATGTCAGAAAGAGAATCTTTGCAATGAGCCAAAAGTGCATTTACAAGTGTGCCATTCCAATTTCCCGCTGCGGGATGAACAACCATATCCTTTGATTTGTTGATTACAATTATATCCTGATCTTCATAAACTATATTCAATGGGATAGTTTCAGGTTCTATGTCGAAAGTTTCAGGGTCGGGAATTTCAACTTTAATGTTCATTCCTGCTTTAGTTTTAATACGGCTTTTCGCGGTTTTATCATCAACCGTTACATGCCCGTTTTCTATTAACTTTTGGATATAACTGCGGGAAACATCCTCCATTTTTTTTGCAAGCCATACATCAAGTCTTTTGCCCTCTTCAGTCTCTGAAATAATAAATTGTTTAATTGTCATCCGTTCCCGACACCTCTGATTGTATTTGAATTATTGATGTTTAACAGGTTCTTTATAAATAAAAATTATATATATAACTAATAAAAAGACACCAACATTCACACAAATATCTGCGACATTAAAAACCGGAAAATCATAGCCAAAAGGATAGAAATCCAGAAAGTCGACCACGTAACCCCTGAACAACCGGTCTATAAAATTACCAATGGCACCTGCTATCAGAATAGACAGTGCCAGTCGCAAAAAATTATTGTCGCTTTTAATAAAGTAGCCTATCATTATAGCCAATGCAATTATGGTAATTATTATAAAAAACCATCGAAAATTCTGAAGTATGCCAAAAGCTGCTCCCCTGTTTTCCAGATAGGTAAGATAGAAAAAATCTTTAATTACCTCAAACTTGTTAAACAGTTCCTTATTTTTTAAAAAGTACCATTTAGTCCACTGATCAATGCCAACGAGACCTGCTATCAATATAATCCAGTACATTTTAAAGCTCCTTTAGAAATACTATTCTACGGTAGTGCCAGGAAAATAATGCATTAATATCTGATCATAAGTATAACCGTTCCTTGCAAAACCTTTTGCACCTTCCTGACTCATCCCTACTCCATGCCCCCAGCCTTTGCCTGTAAGGACAAAAGTTCCATCGGAAACAATCCCGGAAACAACACTTTTTGTATTTGCTCCGGCAATAATTATACCAGAAGAATTGTCTTGTATGGTCTTAATTCCAGAAGAAGTCACTACTTTTGCTCCAAATAAATTGATATTTGTCTTACCACTGCCCGCAAGAACAGAAACAGTTTCACTGGTGCTTCCCGAGCTGCCTGAGGTTATTGTAAACATTCTGCTTGGCAGGTATGCACCATTGTCGCCCAAAATTCTGCGTATATCTTCATTGTAATATGTAACTGATCCCTTGGTTCCGGTAATTTTAAGCTTAGTTACTCTTCCCGCAGATGAATACTCTTCTGCAGTCATTGAAATGATATCACCTATTTCGACATCATTTAAGAACAGCTTCATTTTAATTTCTTCGGCAGTGAATTTCCTTGTCCAGTTGTAATTATAGCTGGTTCCTGATTCATAGGGATCAGGAACGCTTTTCAGATATTCAATTTTACTTCCCCACACATTTTGAACATCCTCGGTCATTCCTCCGCTTGAGCTGAAATAAAACAGTTGGGCTGGTTTTCCATTATACAGAACTTTTTTGCCTTTTGTCTCATCTACCGCCCTGTTTGTATTGGGATGCTCTGCATCGTAACCGCCATAAACCTGGGAATTTACAGTATTGACCATATCAAAATCCCATTTGGAGTAGCTTCCTTTATGCCTGTATGCATAAGTTCTGGCAGCAACAGCCTGCGCCTTCAAAGCCTCCAAAGGAGATGAGGGTCCTATTTCCTTTGGAACCACGCCATATAAATATTCTTCGATATTCAATATATTGATTACTGTTATATCACTGTCACTGAAACGTCTTAATTCGATCTCGCCCCTGTATTTTTTCCCGTTGACTGACAATACCTTAGGACTGTTTGCATCATTGGGATGAACAGTAAGTCTCAGTTTTGAAGATTCAAAAACAAAACTGGGCTCAAAATTTGAGTTATACACAATAAAACGTACATCAGAAGGCTCTATAACTGTTAATTGATCTATTCCCAACTTATTTTTCAGTTTATCAATATCTTCATTGGCCTGTATTACATCACCATAAAAACCTGTCCATACCGCCCATCCATCATCCTTATAAGCAGGATAAGCAATAATACCCTGGCCTGTTATGGTATTGGCAATACCTCTTGCAGAAGCATAATCAGAAACCTTGCCGCCTATTTGAATATGAACAGGACCAAAAGTTTCCCCCATAAAAGGAATCCCTTCAGAAGGGTTGTATTCTTGTAAAATGCCATCAGAGGATTTGATAAAGTAGGCATCCTTCCTTACAATTAGTTGTTTTCCACCTTCTATTGCGTCAATTATTACAAATTTTCCATCCTTGTAATAGCCTATCTCAAGACCTGCATTTGCTGAGAACGATACACTTGAAACAGCATCGCTTCCTGAATATAAGCCTATCCGGACAATTTCAGGATAAGTTTGAGCATAAACAGATACAGAAAAAAGAAACGTACATATCAAAACAGTTATCAACAAAAAAGCAGTTTTTCTTGACATATGCGCACCCCATAGAAATTTTTTCTTTAGTATTTATATCGATAAGCAAATCTGCTTCGATTTACATCTATTATACTTGTAAAAATTGCTTATGTATAGTTTGGAAAACAAAGATTAAATTTGTTTAATAAAACTGAAATATTTAAAAATAAAAGCTTTTACCCGATTAATTAATTTAAATTTACATATAACTAAACACATGCACAACACATGAATTACTTAAAATCAATGGAGGTAAACGATATGCGAAGTTTGGAAGGTACTGAAACTGCAATAAATCTGATGCGTGCATTTGCAGGAGAATCCCAGGCAAGAAACAGATATTATTTTGCAGCCGGCATTGCAGAAAAAGAAGGGTACAGGCAGATAAAGGATATTTTCCTGGTCACTGCAGAAAACGAACGTGCCCATGCCAAAGTTTTTTATAAACTTATTGCAGAAGGCTTTAAAGATAGACTGCCTGTAAACATAAACATTTCAGCAGGTTATCCTGTTGTATGGGGAAACACGACTGAACAGCTCAAAGGCGGGGTAGAAGGCGAACACGAGGAATGGGCAGAGATTTATCCCAAATTTGCTAAAATCGCCGCCGAGGAAGGATTCCCTGAAGTAGCCGATGCCTTTACACATATTGCAACAGTTGAGAAGCACCACGAAGAGAGGTTTGCTGCTCTCCTGAAAAATGTTGAAAACGGCACTGTATTTAAAAAGAACGGAAAGGTATACTGGTACTGTGCTAATTGCGGCTATATCCATGAAGCCGAGATGGCGCCAGAAACTTGCCCTGCATGTCAGCATCCCCAAAGCTATTTTCAGGTGTTTGTAGAACAGTTTTAAAGCTACAGCCCAAAGGTTTTGTAAATATGCTCCATATAGAGACTTACTATGTCTACTCTGCTTGTCATTGAAAGGGTCCGGCTTCCCGCGACATCTTCTATCTCATTGAAAAGGAACCGGTCCTTTTCATCAAAAATAAAATCAATACCGACCATCCCAAAATCAAAATGTTGAATTATTTTCATTACCAAATTTCTTTCTTCTTTACTTAATATATAAGGCTCGCAGGAGCCGCCTAAAGACAAATTTGCTTTAAAGCCGTCTTTTGAAATCCTTATTACTGCACCGACAATTTCTTTGCCTACTACAAATACTCGTACGTCCCTTCCAGGGTTTGATGAAAGTTCCTGTACCACAAACCTTTCATCCGGTATGGACAGGGCGATTTTACAAATTTCCTCATAATTGCGTGCCAAAAAGACCTCTTTTCCTCCCCTGCCTCCCACAGTCTTTATTACAGCAGGATATTCAAAAGAAAACTCTTTTTCTGTAATACTTTTTTTATCCATAAACAAGGTGTTTACCATAGGAATATCCAGTTTTGCAATCTCAAGACAGGTACGGCTTTTATCATTGCATATTTCAGCAATTTCAGCGGAATTGAAAACTTTTATATTCAGTGCCTCAAGCTGTTTTGAAAAGAGAGGATCTATTGTCCTGTTGATGACAAAATCAGGCTTGGCCAGATAATTTCCTTCAGAATCTGTAAGGCACAATGAATTATTTCTGACACCATAATAAATGTCATCCTTAAAAATTAACTTTAAAGATGACTTATTATTATTCCCTATATCAATAAACCGCTGAGCAAAAGCACAGTTTGTTCTGTAATGATCTTTTCTATATAAAATCCATCCTGTTAATTTGGACACCCTTGTCATGCCCTTTCTGTTATTTTGTTTTTGATGTATTTTATAATAAGGTCTGCCACATCAACACCTGTGCACTTGAAAATATTTTTCATATGTGCGTTTGAATTTATCTCACACAAAACGGGTTCATCATTTTCTCCAAACAATAAATCCACTCCGGCAAAATCAGCCCCTACAAGCTTAGCTGCCTTTACGGCTACGTCAATAAAGGTCTTGGGAGGATCAAAAGGCGCCATTTTACCGCCATTTGTGACATTTGCCTTAAAATCATGTTCATTTACCCGCAGCATTGCAGCAACAACCTTGTTGCCTATCACCTGAAGCCGGACATCCCGCCCATAGCTTGTTTCAATAAATTGCTGGTATAAATGGGGTTTATCAATGAGCTTCTCTCGCAATTCAACAAGTTGATTCCTATCACGGGCAAGATAAACCTGAGCACCAAAGGAACCGAAAGCTTCTTTTACAACTATGGGATATGAAAGAACCTGTTCGATTTTATCTATAAATGCTTCTTCCTCAACTTTGCATCCCGGATAAACAAATGGAGAGAACACAGTCAGAGGCATAGGTATATCATTGTTGGCCAGGATCTGATGTGTGAGTATTTTATCATCACATAACATTATTGATTTTGCATTGTTGTAAAGTCTGAAACCCATTTTTTCAAGCTGCAGGGCAAGCCTTATATCTTTGTCCCAAAAAATGACAAAATCAGGTTTTTTCTCTGGAACATATCCAAACAGAGAAAGTTTATGGCCAATAACTGCCGGGGCAAAATCATCATTTTTAAAAGCAGTTAAATTAATGCCGTTATTGTCTGCAGCTTTAATAAGCCAGTCTACATGTTCAATAAACTTCTGTGTAAGAAGACTTCCGTTATATATAATCCATCCTCTAATACCAGACCTGGCTTTCTCATTTATATAGTCCATGAAATTTATTTGTTCAGGTGCTTCTTGTACTTCAGGTAAATTCATCTGCTCAAATTGGATAATCCTGTCCTTATCATTATTATTTTTCTCTTCACTTTTATCTGTAATATTTGCTTGTCTTGCACCACTTTTTGCAAGCTCATCAGCTCTGTCATTAAGTGCAATTCCAGTATGGCTCTGCACCTTTACCCATATGATTTTAACTTTGCATCTGTCTATAAAATCTTTATATGCCTGTGTCATAGGAGTGTTGGTGCGGTATTCCCCTGTCGCCCATTTTTCAATATTGAGAAAATCGTAAAAAACAGCAATCTTATCCACATTATTAACTTCGCACCATTTAAGGACCTCTATGACGGCCCGGATTTCCCCTCCTACCTGTCTCGCACTTACAGCATCCTGCGAATCAACACGCCCTTTCAGTTCCTCAATAATTTGGCCTTCTTTAAGTATTACAGCACCATAACCAACATTTCCATCAATAAATGATCCATCCACATAAGCATGGTATTTTATCGATGAGACATCTGGCAATGCCTCGCCGGATTTTTGGGAACCTGTACTTTTATGGCCTTTAGCAACATTGTTGTTATTGAGCTGAGCCTGAGCTCCTAAAATGTTAACAATACGTTCAAAGTGCTCACCTGAAAGATCCGAATCCTTTCGATATCCATGGGACTGTTTTCTGGGGCTGTAATCAACAATGAGTTTTCCTAAAACCTCATCATTTTCAATAATTTTTACCTTTAACATATAGTCCCGCATAAGGGCTATTTCAGTCTTAAACCCATGTGCTGCAAGTTTATTTTCAATATATCTATATATTTCTGTAAGTTCCTTTTCGCAAATATACGGCATTCTTCTTTACTCCAAATTATTTTAAATTTTTCATTTATATAATGATATATTAACAAAGAGCCGTATACAAGTGACTAAATATTAGAGAATCAGTCATAACCATTAGGATTGTTTTTCTGCCACCTCCAGGCATCCTCACACATTTTTGCAAGGTCTCTTACAGCTTTCCATCCAAGTTCTTTCTCTGCCCTGGATGGATCAGCATAACAGATGGCTACATCCCCCGGTCTTCTTGGTTTGAATTCGTATCTTATTTCTTTCCCGACAACTTTCTCAAAACTTTTTACCATGTCCAGCACACTGTATCCTTTCCCGGTACCCAGGTTATAAATTAAGACACCTTTCTTTTCTTTCAGTTTCTCAATTGCTTTGACATGTCCCAGAGCAAGATCAACAACATGAATATAGTCCCTTACACCCGTTCCGTCATGAGTATCATAATCATCTCCAAATATACCCAAACACTCAAGTTTTCCTACTGCAACCTGGGTGATATATGGAACAAGATTATTTGGAATATCCTTTGGATCTTCACCTATTTTTCCACTATCATGAGCTCCTACCGGGTTGAAGTAGCGAAGTATGACAATATTCCACAGGTTATCCGAAACATACAGATCCTGTAATATTTGTTCTATCATTAATTTTGTCCTGCCGTAAGGGTTTGTTGCAGAAAGCGGAAAATCTTCTTTGATAGGAACAGTTTCGGGATTTCCGTACACAGTGGCAGAAGAACTAAACACTATATCTTTTACTCCGTACTCTCTCATAACATCGCATAGCACCAATGTTCCCATAACATTATTCATATAGTATTCCAGAGGCATTGAAACAGATTCCCCAACAGCCTTTAAACCTGCAAAATGTATAACGGAATCTATCTTCTCTGATTCAAAAATCTCCTTCAATGCCTTTCTGTCGGAAATATCAGCTTTATAAAAAGGAAATGATTTTCCGGTTATCTCCTTTACCCTTTCAATTGCTTTTTCGGATGAGTTAATGAGATTGTCAACAACAACTATTTGAAATCCGTTGTTTAAAAGTTCCACACATGTATGACTTCCGATATATCCGGCACCACCTGTTACTAATATAGCCATAATACCCCTCCTGAATATGTACTGATTTAAATATTGGTTAACAATATCTATCATTGTATCAAACTTCTTTTCCATATCATAAACAAGTTTAAACTGAGTGCGGCATCTGTCATTATGTTCCGGTCTGTAAATTTTAGCCTCCAAACCGACTTTCAAGACCAGCGGCTATTGTCACTAATAGCGGTTTTTCCAACTTAACCACCCTTGCATCTGTTTTTTATATCTTAAAAACTTTTATTGACTCAGATAGATTATGTGAGACAGAATTAAGGTCAGATACATATTCAGCCATCTTTTGAATTCCCATGAATTGTTCTTCTGATAAAACATTAATTTCCTGAACTGATGCTGCCGATTGCTGTGAGACAGATGAAATATTCATAATAGCCTTTAAGGTATCTTCTTTGTATTTTTCCATTTCATGCACATCACCGAGAATAATATCTACCTGTTTTACCAAATCATCCATAGACCAGGATATATTATTAAAACAATCAGTTGTATTTTTAACAGCTCTTTTATGCTGCTTCAAAAGTTCCTCGGCCAGCTGTGTTTTTTCTGATGCACTTGATGTTTGTTTTTGAATACCTGTAATAATATTGTTTATTTCCACTGCTGCACTTTTGGATTGCTCGGCAAGTTTTTTAATTTCATGTGCCACAACAGCAAATCCCTTTCCCATATTACCAGCCCTTGCAGCTTCAATACTTGCATTCAGCGACAAAAGATTTGTTTGTTCAGCGATTTCCCTAATAACATTAACTATCATTCCAATATTATTAGAATGAGTTTCAAGACTTTTTATCTCATGTAATATGTCATTTGTAATATCCGTAGTTTCCCCGGCTTTAGCATCAAGCTCCCCCATGGATGAGAGACCTTGCACGGTATGTTTGGCAGCAATACTGACAAGTTCTTTAATTTTTTCTGTACTTACGGTTACATTATTGATTCTTTCTGCCAATTGGGACATCTTTTCGACGCTTTCTTCAGCATCTGCCGCCTGTTCATCTGCCCCTTTAGAAATTTCCTCCATAGCAGCATATATGTTATTTGAAATTTCGGTAATCTGCCCTGTGACTTGTGCTACCTCTGAAGCGGAAGCAGATACAGTAAATGCTGAATCTGCAATTTTTGCAATTAACTCTTTCATACCGGTAATTGTGGAGTTAATGCTATTGCTTAGCACTCCAAGCTCATCTGATCTGTCAGATTTAAGATTAACCATCAAATTCCCGGATGCTACACTTTTTGCACCTGTCATTATTTTCTTTATGGTATTTCCCATGCCG
Organism: Clostridiaceae bacterium; assembly: GCA_012521615.1. Classification (GTDB taxonomy): domain Bacteria; phylum Bacillota; class Clostridia; order DSM-8532; family DSM-8532; genus DTU059. The sequence goes on from JAAYMA010000014.1 coordinate 19,157, forward strand.
TTGGACATGAAAAAACCTGTACATATGGCCAAGGCAGAAGCAAAAATTACTGCCAATATGGTAACCAGCCTGATACTGTTTGCATCAGCCAGTAAAGTGGCTTCAGGAATTAATCCCACAAGGGTAAAGCCTGTCTCAGGGATTTTGCTGTACAGAGCTATGTATTTTTCATTTTTATATGTTACATTCATCGAACCGTTTACAAGCCCGCTGTTTTCAATCTCTTTGTAAAAATCAAGCTCGGAGAATTCCCTTGCTATGTTTCTTTTATTACCTTCAAAATTAAAAACATCATTCGAAAAATCATACCCATCAGGAGAAATTATATGAAATTCGCTTCCTTCACCCAAATTAATACTGTCCAGCAGAGTTTTGGCAAACTCCGGCTTTATATCTATTACAACTATTCCAAATATTTTATTTGTCATAGGATTTTTTAATACTCTTGAACAAGATATTTTAAGAGATTTCTCCAGATCAATATTTGAGGCTATTTCAAGTTCTTCATGGCAGCCAAGCCATACTGCTTTACCGTCTGCTTCCTCAAGTTTCTTAAAAAATTCTGTATCTTTTATATCTTTAAGATGCAGTTGATACATTTCTCCCGTTCCTGAAGTCATAAAACCATATTCACCAATGATGGTGTATCTTGATATAAATTTGTCATTTATGGTTTTGGCATTTAAAAAGTTAGTGATACTCTGAATTAAATTTGTCCTTACTTCCAGTTCAAGTGTGTTTGGATCAACCGTAAAAAATTCACGAACGTGCGTGGAAGTGATTGTCTCTGAAGATTTGGCTTCAATGGCCAACATTGCCAGCTTCAAATATTCATCCGCGCTTTTAATAGATTGCAGCGAAGACGATGTAACTTTTTCCTTAATTGAATCAGAGGTCATTCTAAATGATATTATCCCTAATGCAATTATAAATAGTACAGGTAAAAGGGAAGAAATCATTAGTTTTACTCTTAAGCTTCCAAGCACATATTTCCTTATAAAGTTTTTTATCGTTCTATAAATACTCATAGTGCTCAACTCCCTTTTTTACAGGGCCTTGCTAACAGAGTTGTGTTAAAAGGAAAGGGCTATTGCTTTATGCAACAGCCTCCTTCCCTTTGGTAAGTTGAATTAAGGTTTTAATGCTTCAATCATTGAATTTACCTGCTTATCCAAGGCTTCCAAAGTTTCCATCTTGAATTCAGGATCTCTCATTATAATCATATTTAAGTAATCATTACCAACCAGCCAGTTCAGGTCACCTATACCGATAATTTTGGGTACCGGGCAAGGATTGTCATAAGCCTTGAGCATTACCTTCTTCGTGGCTGCTGTTCCAGGAGCGTCAGACATAAAGATGGTGTTGTTGATCTCATCAATAGCCGACATTCCGCTGCCACTTGCTGCAACTTGACCTGCCTGATCTTTTCCGGCAATAAATTTAACAAATTCCCAGGCAGCATCAACATTTTCCGTTCCTTCATATATACAAATTGCTTTTGACTGAACAGCATTGTATCTCTTTCCAGTATCCCCCTTCGGAAGTTCAAAGGCTTCAAAATTAACAGGAACCTTATCTTCTCCGCCGGCATAGCTGAACAGCCAGTAGGAAGGCAAGCAGCTTATTGCAGCTTTTCCTTGTGCAAACAAATCATTTGAGAACCATGAACCGCCAACAACGTCAAAGTCGGGTGATACATTGTATTTCCAGATAAGGTCATGTAAGAAACGGTAAGATTTCACAGTTCCTTCGGCCAGAATATTTGCCCTGCCATCATCAGTATAGGTTGAACCTCCGTTTGAATAGCACATGGGATCCACAAACCCATCCAGATAGTCGGACAGGTTGGCTATTCCCCATTGAACAATATTATTCTTATCAAAATTAGGTGAGAGGGAATTATTGCCGTTAGCATCCAATGTCAGAAGCTGTGCAGCATTGAGCAGGTCATCCCAGGTCCAGTCATCATTTGGAGGATCGATGCCTGCTTGAGCAAACAGGTCAACATTATAAGCCATTACTATAACGTTCATATCCTGAGGAAGAGCTACGACATTACCATTATAGGAACACAATTCGATAGCTGCAGGGTTATACATTCCAATATCGAAACTGTCATCTTGAGCATCCAATGCCCCAACATCCTTTAAAAATCCTAACTCGGCAAAGTATGGCAAATAAGCAGTTGTTGACATTGCAAATGTATCAGGAGCCTGACCACCAGCAGATTCTGTTCTCAGTTTTTCCCAATATGTACCCCAGTCAGAAGCATTTGCAACAACATTTACATTTGGAAACTGTTCTTTAAACTGTTCAATTTGCCTGTTTATTGCCTCGAGCTGTGATGCATCGCCCCAGAAGTTGTACTTTATCTCACCTGACACTGTAGGAGCAGTTTCTTTTTTATTACCGGGAGCTGTTGTTGATGTGTCAGATGGACTCTGTGTTGGACCGGATGTTTTGCTGCCTCCGCATCCTGCCATTAAAGAAATTACCATGATGAGACTTAAGACTGTAGCAAGTATCCTTTTGAGACCTGCTTTCTTCATAATGACTCTCCTCCTTAACATAATTAATCTATTTTATAAAAACAGATTCAAAAATTTAGTCATATGATTTTTGGATTAGTCTAACCTTTAATAGCTCCAACAGTCAGTCCACCAATGAAATACTTCTGGGCAGAGAAGAAAATTATTAATGAAGGTATGGAGGTTAATACCGTCACTGCTGCCAGCCAATGTGCATTTGATCTGCCTGAAGTTACAGTACTGTTTATAAATGCAAGACCAACTGAAATAGTAAATTTGGTCGAAGTTCTTAAAAAGATCATAGGAGTAAAATAGTCTCCCCAGGCAGCTACAAAGGCTAATATAGAAACTGCCGCAATTGCAGGTTTAAGCATTGGAATGATTATTTTTGTAAAGATCTTAAAATACCCAGCCCCATCAATCAAAGCTGCTTCATCCATATCTCTGGGTATAGAAAGTATAAATTGCCTGAATAAAAACATGTATAGAGCACTACCAAAGAAGGGTTCGACGATAAGAGCGAGAAAACTGTCCACAAAACCCAATTTACCGTAAATTATGTAAACAGGTATTATCTTCGCATATATGGGAATGAACATGGTACACATAATTGCTGAAAACCATAAGTTTTTTCCTCTGCCGTTAAACCTTGCAAAACCGTATGCTATATAGCTGCATGAAATAACGATACCCAATACAATCATGCTGGTAGTAAAAACTGTGTTCAGAAACCAACGAAGTAGCGGTAAATCCATTTTTACCCAAATATCCATATAATTTCTCCATTGAGGAACCTTCGGTAACAATTTTGGAGGTATTTCCTGAGTTTCCCAATATGTTTTCAGGGAGTTTCCGATTATCTGCAGGAATGGCAGTACATATATTAAAGCAAGTAAGCAGAGTAATAAGTACAACAATACTTTATTTATTTTCTTCCTGATCTTTGCATTCTGCATTATTTAGCCCCTCCTTCATAGTGAACCCAGGATTCTGAGCTCTTCATTGCAAGTGCTGTAAAAATGACCATTATGAAGAACAGTATAACCGCCTGGGCTGAAGCATAACCGAGCCACGAATGTCTGAAACCATCTGTGTATAATTTATAAACATAAAATGTTGATGCACCATCCGGACCACCCCTGGTTATAATGGCAGAAGGGGTAAACAGCTGAAATATATATGTTGCCTCGATTATGAGATTGTACAGTATTGAAGGAGTAATAAGCGGAAGTGTAATTTTGAAGAATTTCTGAATTGCATTGGCACCATCAATGTCGGCTGATTCATAATACGATGAAGAAATCCCCTGAAGATTTGCCAGATAAATAACCATACCTCTTCCAACCGACCATAAACCTACCAGAATAATAGAGAACTTGACTACTTTCGGATCATAAAGCCAATTGACAGGTTTGAGTCCCAAAAAAGTCAATATCCTGTTCAACATGCCGTAATTGTTGTTCAACAATGTCATAATTATTATTGCAGCTGCAACCTGCGGAAGAAGTGTTGGAATGTAATATATTGTTCTGAATATACCGATCCCTTTCACCCTGCTATTTAAGAGAAGCGCCAATAATAATGAAACAATAAGATTAAGAGGAAGCTGGAAAACTATCATGTACATAGTGTTTCCTAAGGCCTGCCAAAATCCCGGATCTTTAAACAATCGTGTGAAATTGTCCATTCCTATATATACAGGAGGAGTAAATCCGTTATATTTGTAAAGACTTAACACAAATGCATAGATAATAGGGATAAGCTGAAATACCAAGAAACCTAAAA
>JAAYMA010000015.1 GCA_012521615.1 Clostridiaceae bacterium
AGGCACCACCTTAATAACATCATAACTTTTTGAATAACTAAATTCCAGCACAAACTTTTATCTGATTTGCAAAAGTAATTTCCACACCAACCTTCTGAGGGGTGGAATTTACTTTTTCGAATGAGGCCAGATTATTCTTATATAATAATTTAGGTTTCAGGTTATCAAAACCGACATATTGTTGTATAATTGTTTTGCAAAATGTGAAGCAATGAGGGACTTTATGAAAGAAATTTACATAATGCTGACACAATCAGGGACATTAGTGGCAAAATCGATAAAACTATACACCAGGGCTAAATATAATCATGTTTCTATAGGTATAGATTCTCAGATGAGAATATTTTATAGTTTTGCGCGCCGCGTAAGGTATTTTCCTCTTATTGGCGGCTTTATCACTGAAATAGTAGATGAAGGGCTTTTTAAAAAGTACTGTGACTGTGAATGCATAGTATATTCAATCACTGTTGACAGGGCAGTCTATAAAAAATTTCGTATGTTACTGGACAAATATATTAAGAATTCCAAAAAGTATAAATATAATCTGCTTGGTTTTTTTTGTGTAGTATTCAACATACCATTTGAATTTAAATACAGAAATACTTGTGCTGAATTTGCTGCGAAAATGCTCCATGAAGCAGGTATATATACTTTTAATAAAAGATTTTCACTGGTCAGACCCGATGAGTTTTCAAAAATACCTCAACTAAAAGTAATTTTTGAAGGCAAAATAAAAGAATTGGCTGAATTAAAAAAATAATTAAAAATAATATTTCATTTGATTTTTTTGTGTCATTCAGCTTATTGCCCAAAGGGCATATTAAATGTTATACTTTTATTATTATTTGCAAAGTTTTAATATCTGGAGTATTCCATCTATTTCTTTTGATAATTAGTAAACGAATATTCTTACAACAAACCCGTTAATTTACTTTGAAGCTTAAACAATAACATATAACTGAATTATATAATTTTAATACACTACAAAGGATAACATAGAAATATATTTGATTTTTTTTTGCGTCATTTTTATCATTCAATAAGTTTATTATAAATGGAATGATTTGCAACATTGAGAGTAAAATTACTTAACAAGGAGTGGATTGTTTGCTTAGAGAGAAATTTAAGGAAGCACTTACGGCAGTACTTCCAATGACCTTAATTGTTATTATTTTAGGTTTAACTATTACACCTCTTGAAACCCATAATATGTTTAAATTTATTTTGGGCGCCGTTTTTATTATACTTGGACTTACAGTCTTTTTATTCGGAGTCGATATTGGAATAACACCAATCGGCTCTCATATGGGAAAAGCCCTGGCAAAAAGCAATAAATTTTGGATAGTTTCTATAATGACCTTATTACTGGGTTTTATTATCTCTATAGCTGAGCCTATACTGCAGGTCTTTGCAGGGCAGGTTGAAGATGTCACATCAGGAGCGATATCAAAAACAAGTCTGCTTATTGTTGTGGCAATTGGTGTAGGATTAATGCTTACTATAGGATTATTGAGAATATTATTTAACATTCCTTTGAAAAGAGTATTAACCATTACTTACCTCATTATTTTAGCTCTGGGGTTATTTACTTCTTCTGAATTTCTTGCTGTATCTTTTGATGCCGCAGCAGCTATTACCGGACCTTTAACGGTGCCTTTCATGCTTGCATTGGCCCTGGGAGTGTCTTCTTTGAAAAAGGACGCCAAAGACTCTGAAAATGATAGTTTCGGTCTTGTAGGGCTTGCTGCTACCGGCGCTATAATATCGGTCAAGATAATGAGTATTATTTCAGGAAGCGATGAAATAACAGGAAGCCTTGCAAGGGAGGGGTCAGTATCAGATTCGGTCTTTGCACCTTTCCTCAGGGAAATACCTAAAGTAGCCATTGAAACAGCAATGACGCTCTTGCCTATAGTGATTATGTTCCTGTTTTTCCACTTTGTTGCATTAAAACTGCGTAAAAGATCTTTGAAAAAGATTTTTATGGGCGTATTATACACCTTCATAGGTCTTACTCTTTTTCTGACAGGAGTATATGCGGGTTTTATGGAAGCTGGTGAGATTTTAGGATATAGAGTTGCCTCTTTAGGCAAACCTTGGCTTACAATGCTGATCGGTTTTATTCTGGGGCTTGTGGTTATTTTGGCTGAGCCTACGGTCCATGTATTGACAAATCAGATTGAAGATGTTACAAGTGGGTATATAAAAAGAAGGATAGTGCTTATTGCTCTGTCTATAGGAGTTAGTTCGGCAGTGCTGTTGTCTATAATAAGAATTATTTACCCCGGATTGCAGCTTTGGCACTATTTATTGCCCGGTTATGCAATCGGACTAATTCTGGCACATATTACACCTGCTCTTTTTGTGGGTATAGGCTTTGACTCAGGCTGCGTTTCATCCGGACCCATGTCTGCTACATTTATTCTGGCATTTGTCCAGGGAGTTGCGGAGTTTGTCCCGTATGCTGATGTTGTTGTAGACGGGTTTGGAGTAATTGCAATGGTCACGCTTATGCCCATGATAGCATTGCAGTTATTGGGGCTTATTTTCAGAATTAAATCACGTAAGGAGGTTTAGCTCCATGACCAACAGTGATGATATTAAACAATTGGAACTATTCTGTATAATTGTAAACTTCGGGTTAGGAAGTAAAATTATCTAACAGGCAAAAAAATCAGGCATTAAAGGCGGAACGATTTTTTTAGGAAAAGGAACTTCTGAAAGCCATATACTTGAGATATTAGGTATATCGGATGTAAGAAAAGAAATTGTCCTCCTTTTAGGAGAAAAAGATACAATATATAATGCAATGGAAGATCTGGATAATAAGTTTAATTTTCATAAACCCAATCATGGAATTGCTTTCAGTACATCAGTGGCTAACCTGATAGGTGCAAGCTATAATATATCCAGTGAAGACAGAAAGATAGAGGGTGAAGAGAATATGTATAATGCTATTTTCGTTGTTGTAGACAGAGGTCTGGCTGAGAATGTAATGGATGCAGCTAAAGGCGCCGGTGCTAAAGGAGGAACAATTATAAATGCACGCGGTTCAGGTATCCATGAGACACAGAAATTATTTGCCATGGAAATTGAACCGGAAAAAGAAATAGTTCTTATTCTGACAGAAACAAAAATCACAGAAGATGTGACCAGAGCAATAAATGAGAAAATGGAATTAAGTAAACCCGGACACGGCATAATGTTTGTTCTGGATGTAAATAAAACTTATGGACTTGTTCAGTAACAGGTTATGCTGTGGTCCTGATGTCATGCGATGTTGGGATTACCGGCACCCAGTTGATGAAGAAAGTATTTGAAAATGAACGTAAATAGTATTATAATAATTGATAATTAAATTTCAGTGATGAAAATAAAGATAAAAACAAAGAATTCAGCTATGAAGGAGAAAAGTAAGAATCATGCCCCCATTCAGGGAGAAACTGTCGGTGACTGGAAGCAGTTTTATGGGAAGTGTTTCTGAAGTTCGCTCCGGAGCTCACTGGCTGAAGCTTGAATTGTTGTAGGTCAGTGCGTATACCTTACGTTATAAAGGTGGAGTATAGGAATTTATCCTGTACTTTTTAGAGTGTACTGCTAAAATTGCAGTAAATGTGGGTGGTACCGCGGAAGACAGACCTTTCGTCCCAGTTGGGATGAAAGGTTTTTTTGATATTATAGTAAAATGGAGCAAAAGTAATTCAAATATTCGGAGGTCTGGTATGTCTAAGTATTGTAACCGGGAAATGGACAGGATAAGCAGGGATGAACTCAGAAAAATTCAGGGGGAAAGACTGAAAGCAACTGTAAAAAGAGTTTACAAAAATGTTCCCTATTACGCCAATAAAATGAAAGAGAAGGGTATTTTGCCCGATGATATCAATTCAGTCGACGATCTTAGCAAATTGCCCTTTACATATAAAGATGATTTACGTGATAATTATCCATTCGGTACCTTTGCTGTTCCTTTAAAACAGGTTGTAAGGGTGCATGCATCGTCGGGAACAACAGGCAAACAGACCGTAGTAGGATATACCGCCAACGATCTGGAACTTTGGGCTGATTGCGTCGCGCGCTGTCTCAGAACTGTCGGTGTAACATCCAGCGATATTGTTCATGTTGCTTATGGATACGGACTTTTTACAGGAGGACTGGGGATCCATTATGGTGCCGAGAAAATAGGAGCAACTGTAATCCCGGTTTCAGGCGGCAATACATCAAGGCAGGTAAGATTGCTTAAAGATTTTGGAGCAACAGTTCTTTGCTGTACACCTTCTTATGCACTCTTTATAGCAGACGAGATGAAATCAGCCGGTATTACAAAAGATGATCTAAAGCTCAGAATAGGAATTTTCGGTGCTGAGCCCTGGACCGATGAAATGAAGGCTCAGATAGAAGAAAAACTGGGTTTGAAGGCTTATGATATTTATGGATTAAGTGAGATAGTAGGGCCGGGTGTTTCTATCAGTTGTCCTGAGCAAAAAGGTCTCCATATTTGCGCCGACCATTTTATAGCTGAAATTATAGATCCCGCTACAGGAGAAGTACTTCCTGAAGGCCGGGAAGGCGAGTTAGTTTTTACATGCATTACAAAGGAGGCTCTTCCTTTAATCAGGTACAGAACAAGGGATATATCCAGACTAACCTTTGAACCTTGTTCCTGCGGCCGTACCAGTCCAAGAATGGAAAAGGTTGCAGGACGATCAGATGATATGTTAATAATCCGTGGTGTCAATGTATTTCCCTCCCAGATTGAATCAGTATTGCTCAGGCACAGTCAGGTTGAACCGCATTATATGATTATTGTAGACAGGGTAAATAATCTGGACGTAATGGAAGTTCATGTAGAGATGAATGACGAATTTTTCTCAGACAAGGTGAGCAGCATAGAAGCAGTTGAAAGAAAGCTCAGACATGATATCGAATCAACCATTGGAATCAGTGCAAGAATTAAACTGGTTGAAAACAGGAGTATTCAAAGAAGCGAAGGGAAAGCCAGACGTGTTATTGACAAACGAAAGCTGTATTAAATCTGAATGCTTCCCAGCACTTTTTTCATATCATCGGGAAGGTCAGATACAAGTTCTATTCTCTTTCCTGTAACGGGATGATCGAAGGAAAGCTGATGGGAATGGAGTGCCTGCCTTTTTATTAAAGTGGTGGGTATATCCGAATATAGCCAGTCACCAACAATCGGGTGACCCATTGCTTTTGAGTGGATACGTATTTGATGGGTTCTGCCTGTTTCAAGTATATATTTGACCAGGCTTACGTCTTTATATACTTTAATGGTTTCATAGTGAGTTATACTGTCGTATCCGGAACTATCAATTATTCTTTCCATAGTGCTCCCTTCTTTTCGGGCTATGGGCAGGTTAATTGTGCCGGAAAGCGGTTCAAAAACTCCATGTACAATTCCGAGGTATGCTTTAAATACAAGATTTTTTTGCATCTGCCTTGCCAATTGATCCTGAACATAGGCATTTTTAGCGAAAAGAACTATACCTGAAGTGTCCCTGTCCAGACGATTTATAGGGCGTATTTTGGTAAAAAGCCCCTGTTTATGGAAATACCACAGCACACCCTGTGCCAGTGTTCCTGTCTGATGACCGGCAGAGGGATGAACAGGCATTTGAGGAGGTTTGTCCACTGCAATGAAACATTCATCTTCGTAAATAATTGAGATGGGTATATTTTCAGGTATTATTGAAGTTTCCTCATTGCTGTCGATTATTACACTTACTACATCACCTGTTTTTACTCTGTCAATTGTTCTTGCAGAAAGTCCGTTTAATAATATCCCATCGGTTTTTTTCAGTTTTTTTATCAAGCTGCCCGATATTTTCATAGGACCGCGCAGTATATTGTAAACTTGTTTCTGGTCATATTCTTCAGTCACATGAAAATCTATTTGCATTGTATATTTTCACCTTTCAGTATATTATAATCTTATTAACTAAGAAAATATTTTGCTTTGTGCGCTAAGCAGTGATTATCAATATAATAAATGTAACAGAGTATTATTTCAACACACAAGGGGTGCATATCAATGTATATCGGAGTTTTGCAAATAGAATTATTATTGAGTGATGCAGGTTCTCTTAAAGATAAAAGAAGAATTATAAGAAGTTTGATTGAAAAAATCAAAAATAAATTCAATGCTGCAGTTGCCGAAATAGGAAGAATGGACAGCTGGAATCACAGCCAGTTGGGGATTTCATGTTTATCAAATGAAGCGGGCCACTGTGACAGTATGTTAAATTCGGTAATAAATTTTATTGAATCTAATGGCTCATATCAGGTAATTGATATTCAGACAGAGATAATACCTTATTCATAATATTTAAATTCTCCCGGATCTTATTAAAGAATTTTTAATAAATCATTTCTCAAATTCAGAACAATATGCTTTTTCGATAAATCTCTGGATTTCTATAAAAATACAGATTCAAATCTACATGTCTGTGCATATGGTTTATAAGGACTACCTTATAAGAAGGTAATTATTCTATGTGGGAATTTATTGAGCAAAACTGGCTGATTTTAATTATAGGTCTTGCAATGTTGGCATATATCATTTATTTGAGCATTACGAAACAGTGGGCCAAAATCCGCGAATTTGCATATGAGATGATGCTCTGTGCAGAACGGACTTTTTCAGATGATCAGGGTAACCTTAAATTTGATTTTGTGGTCAATCTTGTTCACGATAATTTACCTCCATGGATAAAACCTTTTATTAAGCGGGATAGTCTTAAACGTATTGTTCAGACATTGTACGATGCTGCAAAAGATTATCTTGATGATGGGATAATAAATTCTTCCATTGGAAAAACATAAGTGAAAAAATTTCAATGAATGATTTCGCATATATTGATTTGAATTTATTAAAATATTAATGAAAAATATTAATGAAAAACTTAAAGGAGGGATTTAGTTTTGAGTCTTATACCATGGAATCCGTTCAGGGAAATGGATAGTTTTATAAATGAGATGAATAACTTTGTTGAAAGATTGCCTTTTGGTCTAGGGAGAATAACCGATCCAAGGGTTGACGTGTATCAGACTGAAAAAGACGTTATTGTAAAAGCAGAAATACCGGGCGTTTCAAAAGAGGATCTGAATGTTTATATTGATGAAAACATGATAAGATTATCCGGCCAGACAAAAAGAGATGAAGAGTATAAAGATGATAATATATACAGATCTGAAAGATATTACGGCAGTTTTTCAAGGACTATACCGCTTCCTGTAGAAGTGAAATCTGAAAAAGCCAGTGCTGAATACAGAGACGGAATACTGAAAATTACCGTACCTAAGGCAGAACCGGGTAAAATAAAGGGAAGAAGAATAGATATACAATAAGCTTCAATGATATATGCCGAAATCTATCCCGTCCAGGAGTGTGGACGGGTATTATTTTTATTCATTGATTTGTTTGTTATAATGTGGTTTAATACATTCTGTGCGAGAGCTATTGATCAGTATGAGATTGCAGCTTGATTTTGCCTGGCAATCTCTTTTTATATGCGGAGGTAGAAAATGTGGAGCTATATCTGGCCTGTTGCTGTTGTTGTAATTGCGAATATTTTTTATAACATTTCTGCAAAATCAACACCGGTAAATGCAAATACGTTCCTGTCACTCACAGTTACTTACATAATTGCTGCAGCTTGTTCTTTAATATTGTTTTTTATCAATGGGAATTCTGCCAGCATCAAAGCCGAATTTGCAAAACTTAATTGGGCTTCTTTGGTGCTTGGTATATCTATTGTAGCTTTGGAATTCGGATATATCTGTATATACCGTGCCGGATGGAAAATAAGTATGGCTTCTCTTGTGGCAAATATTTGTCTTGCATGTGCACTTATTTTTGTTGGATTACTTTTATATAATGAAACCATATCTTTGCGTCAAATAATCGGCATAGCGGTTTGTGGGTTCGGTCTTGTTTTGATCAGTAAATGATATATTATCAAAACCGTATATTACACTGATAAATATAAATAAAAAGCGCTTTTTAAAATATTAGGATCATATTAGGTTCATCGCAATAAAAAATGAAGGGCAGCGAAACTGCAAAACCCTTCATTTTATCTGGTCGGAGTGAGAGGATTCGAACCTCCGGCCCCTTGCTCCCGAAGCAAGTGCGCTACCAAACTGCGCCACACCCCGACAAACAAGAATTATTATAAAACACTTTTAAGTAAAATACAAGCTAAGTTAATAATGAAATTTTACATATCAATTATTCCTCATTCGAAAAAGTAAATTCCACCCCTCAGAAGGTTGGTGTGGAAATTACTTTTGCAAATCAGATAAAAGTTTGTGCTGGAATTTAGTTATTCAAAAGGTTATGATGTTATTAAGGTGGTG
>JAAYMA010000099.1 GCA_012521615.1 Clostridiaceae bacterium
CCTTCTGAGGGGTGGAATTTACTTTTTCGAATGAGGGAAAAATGAATGTACAAAAATAAATGCAAAAAAACTATTGTAGTTTTTCGAAATATGCATTATAATATGTTCTGGCACGGCGGGGTGTAGCTCAGGTGGTAGAGTGCTTGCTTGGGGTGCAAGAGGTCGCTGGTTCAAGTCCAGTCACTCCGACCAAGAGAAATAGCGGGTTTCAGAAATTGAAGCCCGCTATATTTTTATGATTTGACCCAATTTGGACCTAATAATTTATGTTTCAAAGCGCAAAACAGCATTGATCTAATCCATATAAAATTAATCTTCTCAAAAATTATCCTTATATTTATTCCACCAGGCCATGGCTTTATCAATCATTTCCGGATGTGTTTCCGGATTAAAGTCAAGAGTAACATCAATATATTCTCCATCTGTAAAAGCTTTTACCTCTTCATCCTGACTTGCAAGAAGAAGAGCGTACAGTACCAAAGCTCTTTCATAATCATCATCGGTGTCCAGTTTTTCTATCAGTCCCGGTATGCTTTTCTTACCTAACATACCCAGCTCCTCTGCTGCTGTATACCAGACCTTGGGTTCCTCTCCATCACCATAGGTATCTGTAAATGATTTGTCCTTAAGTTTTTCAAGATAAAAAGCCACCTTCTGATCTTCGTTATCAGTGATATCTTCTTCGGTCTGATCTTCTCTCTTATCAGATTCCGGCATTATATCCGCTTCCCCGGAACTTTCATTGCCATCTTCAGGTCCGGCAGGCAGGATGGATATATCCAGGATTGCATCTGAATCCGGATTGTTTTCTGTATTTTTCTTGTTTGATGCAGCATTACAGCCGACCAACAACGTCAACAACATTGCTGTAATCACTGCAATTGATGTCATTCTTTTAAGTTTCGTAATCATCGGCATCCTCCTTTTTTATTTTTATTTGATTTAAGAAGCATCCTGTTTTTTGGACATAAATTCCTGCTTCTGCTAATTAGACGCATCATAGCCGGATAAAGTTCTGATAAATATTATAATTTTATTGTATAATAAAGAAGCATATATAAGCTATAGGGGGATTATATATGAGTTTCTTTAAATACAGCCCACCTGAAATGAAAAAACTCTGTATATATAGATATCTGTCCTTACTGCTTATTCCCGTTGCCTTTTTAATAAAATGGCTTATGTCACTAGACCCTGTTTTTACTGAAAAATATTATTCAAGAAAGATATATCCTTTTATTATGCAGCCCATAAGCAGATTCACCGGCTTATTTCCCTTCTCTGTTGCTGAGATTGCCGTAATTCTTATTGTTTTTTATTTTATTTATCAACTGGTTTCGGCCATTATAAAATCCATACGACGAAGAAAATGGGTTTTTATAATAAATTTTTTGAGTAAAGCTGCTTTTGCTGCCTCGATTTATATTTTTCTTCAGACAATTTTATGGGGAATTAATTACGAACGAATAACATTTGCAGAAAATGCCGGTATAATTGTTGAAAAGTATTCGGTTGATGAGCTTGAGGAACTGTGCAAAGAACTTATAAACAATGCAAATTCGATGAGAGAAAAAGTTACTGAAGATGAAAACGGAATTATGTGTGTTGACGGAGGATTCAAATCCCTGGCCAGACGGGCCCATTTAGGATATGAAGAAGCGCAAAAAAAATATCCTTTTCTAAGTGGCAAATATGGAAAACCAAAACCGGTTATATTATCAAAACTCATGTCCCACAGCAATATAATAGGCATTTATACAGGCATAACAGGCGAGGCCAATATCGATACGGATATTCCTGATATGGAACTGCCCTCCACCATCATGCATGAGCTTGCTCATCAACGAGGATTTGCCAACGAGGATGAAGCAAACTTCATTGCATATGTAACATGCCTGCACCATCCTGATATAGATTTTCAATACTCAGGAACTATTCTTGCCTTGCAGTATTCCATGAATGCTCTTTACAGAACAGAATCTGAAAGATATTTCAAATTGATTGAATTTTATAGTCCCAAATTACTGAATGATTTCATGGACCAGAAAAAATACTGGGACCAGTATCAAGGTACTATAAAGAAGGTAGCTAATTCTATAAACGATACATTTCTGAAAATTAACGGAGTAAAAGACGGCGTCCAAAGCTATGGACGTATGGTTGATCTGCTGCTGGCAGAAGCCAGGAGTAATTCGCAGTAAAATTTCTATGTCCGGGCAGCGCAATAAATCTGAAAAAAGAGACAGGGAACAGTTCCCTGTCTCTTTCCTATCTCTTTTAAAAATTAGTCTTTTGCCAGTTCCTTTACAGAGGTAACAATCGAAGCCAGGTTCTGAAGCTCTGAAGGAATAATTATCTTTGTGGACTGACCATCTGCGACCTTCTCCAATGCCTCCAGACCTCTTATTGCTATAACTTCCTGGCTGAGCTCCTGTTCTTTTATCATTCTGAGACCTTGAGCAGTGGCGTTTTGAATTTTCAGGATAGCCTCAGCCCTGCCTTCTGCTTCTTTTATAGCAGCCTCTTTCTTGGCTTCAGCACGCAGAATGGCAGCTTGTTTTTCTGCCTCTGCCCCGAGGATAAGAGCCTGTTTTTTACCTTCAGCTACAAGGATATTGGATGTTTTTTCTCCCTCAGCTTTCAATATTGCTTCACGTCTCTCGCGTTCAGCCCGCATTTGTTTTTCCATTGCATTCTGGATATCTGCAGGAGGAATAATGTTTTTGACTTCCACACGGTTAATTTTTATCCCCCATGGATCAGTAGCTTCGTCAAGTATAATACGCATTTTATTATTTATGATATCTCTGGATGTAAGGGTTTCGTCAAGTTCCAGATCACCTATAATATTACGCAGGGTGGTTGCCGTTAATGTCTCTATTGCAAGAAGCGGTCTGTCTACGCCATAAGTATATAATTTGGGGTCTGTAATCTGAAAGTATACAACTGTATCAATCTGCATAGTCACATTATCTTTTGTGATAACAGGCTGGGGAGGAAAGTCAAGAATTTGTTCTTTTAATGATACCCGGTTTGCAATCCGGTCAATAAAGGGTGTTTTTATGTGCAGACCCACACCCCATGTATCTTTATAAGCTCCCAGCCGTTCAATGATATAAGCATTGGCCTGAGGTACTACTTTGATGTTGGCTATAAAAACCAGAATCCCAAAAAGTATCAGAATAGCAAATAGAATCGGACCCATAACAATTACCTCCAAAATAATTTTCTAGGTTATTTTAAAGCATTTACAACTAATTTAACCCCCTGAATTTCCTCAATTATTACTTCCGTATCTTTTTTTATGCTCTCACCAGTCTTGCTCACTGCTGTCCAAATCTGCCCCCTTACTTTAACCTGCCCTGTAGAATGCTCGGTTATATCCATTATTACGATGCCTTTCTCACCAATCAGCGAATCCACATTTGTCCTGTGATCGCCTACTTTGAGATATTTTACAGCAACAGGTCTTGTAAAAATCAAAAGCAGGATTGAAACTGCAAAGAAAACTGTTATTTGGGACCAAACCGGAAGATTAAGCATTGAAAAAATAAATGCGATTAAGGAACCGGCAGCAAGCCAGATTGTAGTAAGACTGACGGTTATTGCCTCAATCACAATCAGTATTATGGTCAAAGCAATCCATATATAGGTGTAGACCTCCATAAACCTTCCTCCTGTAAAAAGAGTCCTCTCATAATTTATTTGTCATTCAAACAAATTATGAGCTACATTACCTTCAAGAAGTGCTTTCAGTGTTCCCGTTCAGATGTTTGATATAGCATCTTCTCCTGCGGTGGACACGGGTACTGTAATTTCTCCACATGGACTGTACCGCGTAATTTGTTTCAAGCTCCGGTGAAGCAATAGCCCTCACAACTCCATTTTTTATGGCAGCCTTTGTGAGCTCATCCAACATAACATATGGTACGCCTTTCATCCTGAGCTCAGGTCTTATGGCAACCAGATACAAATCAAGAGTATCATTTTTCTTTATAGCTTTTAATAAATGTATAAACCCAAAGGGTAATATCCGCCCTTTACTTTTTCTCGCAGCTTCTGACAATGAAGGCATAATTATACCGAAACCAGCAAGTTTGCCCTCAGAGTCCTGGATGATATTAATATAATCAGGATTTACAAAGGAGAAATACTGTTTGACATATGTATCAATTTGTTTTTCTGTAATGGGTACAACACCATACAGATGTTCATATGCCTCATTTATCAGATAAAATATGTCCCTTGCATATGGAAGTGCATCTTTGGGTTTTTTTATGGGCACAACACTCAATCCATATTTTTCCTTAGCCTTTTCAGCCATGTCTGACAGTTTTTTAATGACACCTGCATCTTTAGGAGGAGTAATTTCTATTTCAATCCAGTCCACATCTTTGACATACCCGTAAGACTCAAGGTGCTCGGAATAATAAGAATAGTTGTATATTGTAATAAAGGTTCCCATTTCATCAAAACCTTCAACCAGCATACCCTGCTTATCCAGATCACAAAAACCAAGCGGACCGTGAACAGCATCCATACCTTTTTCTTTTGCCCATTCTTCAACCTTGTTAATAAGAGCGCGGGAAACTTCGTAATCATCAATGAAATCTATCCATCCGAAACGGGCATAGCGCTGCTTCCATTTTTCTATGTAACTATGATTTATAATTCCTGCAATCCTGCCGGCTATTTTTCCATCCTTATATGCCAGCCACATTTCAGCTTCACAGTATTCAAATGCCGGATTTTTTTCTTTATTGAGAGTAAACTTTTCATCTGCTATCAAAGGAGGTACCCAATAAGGGCTGTCTTTATAAAGTTCAAAAGGAAAGTTAATAAATTCTCTTAGCTGTCTCTTGTTTTCAACTCTAACGATTTCAACCATAATTCTACTCCTCAAAAAGTTAAAAAATAGATTAAATAATAAATAATTAAAATATTTTAATACAAGACCATTATACTATGTCATTGATAACAACTCCACATTAAATTTTGCTTCAAAAAGAAACACCAGGCAATTCTACATATTTTTTTCTGCTATGCCCGCAAGTGGACTTCTTTCAACCTGTGCCAGAGTGACGTGACCAGTTATTTTAAACTCCTTCATTTTTTCTACCGTATAAACAAGACCATTGCTTCTTGCATCCACCATGAAATTATCAATCTGGTTATCAGAAGGATCGCCAATGAAAACAAATTTTGAGCCAAAACCTGCTCTGGTCAGCATAAGTTTTGCCAGATGCGGTGTAAGCTCCTGTGCTTCATCAACAATCACCATGGCATTGCTGAGGGTACGCCCTCTCATATATGTAAAGGTCTTTGTCTCAATAATTCCTTTTGACTTGTAGGTCTCAATAAAATTGTCAACTGAAAATGAGGGTTTTCTTGAGTATCTGTGCATTTTAATGTTCTCATCTTTTTCGGTGCTCCTGAAACTCATCAGTGTCTCTATTGCATCATAAAAACTGCCCATCCATGGACGCAGCTTCTCGTCCTCTGTTCCGGGAAGATAACCAATATCACTTCCGGCTGCTACGGTAGGACGGACAAACAAGATTTTACTGTACTCACCCTTTTCAATAACTTTTTCAAGTGCTACTGCTGTTGCAAGAATAGTTTTTCCAGAGCCTGCCCCACCAGTAATAGACACGAAAGGTATACTGCTGTCCATAAGGAGTTCAAAGGCCATTCTCTGCTCCCTGTTGATGGGGGTTAAACCCCAGGCACTCTGCTTAGCATATTTAAGAGGTACAATATTTTCTCCGTCAAAACGGGCGAGTACTTTGTGATTTGTGTTATCACTGCCGGTTAGATCCAAGAACTCATTGGGATAAAGAGGTGTAGCCAAATTAAGATCTTTTTCTTTTATACCGCCATTGTAGATTTGATTGATTAAATCTGAAGAAGCATAAATTTCCCTGTATCCTCTATAAATTTCATCACACAATACTTTGTCGTTATGATAGTCCTGGGCAGGAATACCGAAGGCATCGGCCTTAATCGCCATGTAAACATCTTTAGTGACCAGGATGGTAGGGATATTCCTGTTCATTTTCTGCAGATTTTTGGCAATGGCCAGAATTTTTGTATCGTTTTTATTGGTATCAATTCCCGGAGGCACAAAATCCATATCCATATGATTAAGTTCAATACGTATAAGCCCGCCATGCTCAGTCCTTATTCCTTCTGCAAGATTTCCCTTTCCTCTTAATTTGTTAAGTTCCCTTGCAGCAATTCTTGCGTGATACCCCACCATTCCCTCACGTCTTTTTATGTTGTCTAGTTCTTCGATAGTGATAATGGGAATAATAACATTGTTATCCTCAAAATTATAAAAGCACAAAGGATCATGAACAATTACACTGGTATCAAGGATATAATTCTTTACCATGTTTCTGCCCCCTTTGTATACCTGCATTTATTGCGGCAATAAAGTATTCATGGAATATCGGGCTTATATACGCTTCTTCTGTCCAAAGACCATACGGGATCTGAAAACTCCCCGGGATTAATATTCTTTACTGCATTTTCATAATCATAAATTCTTGCATCCATTAAATCCAAGTAATGAAGTAATTCTGCTTCAAGGAACAAGGGTTTTTTAGGGCTTCCGTATTCAGCCTCATAATGATGACTTACTATCATATGTTTTAATAACAGCATTACTTCATTGGAGATATCCAGTTCTTTGCCTATCCGGTCAAGTTCTTCCACGCCCATAATGATGTGACCTAACATTTTTCCTTCTTTTGTATAGTCAGCCATACCGAGTGTATTGCTGGAAAGCTCTCCTATTTTTGCAAGGTCATGAATTATAACTCCAGCGTACAGCAAATCTGAATTAAGCCCTTCATATACCTTACAGAGAGCATCTGCAGCCCGCAGCATCCTTACAATATGAAATAAAAGCCCGCTTCTTATTGCGTGGTGGAGGCTCTTTGCCGCAGGCCAATAGAGAAGTTTTTCCTCTTTTTCATCCAGAAGTTTCATAACAACTGAGCGTATTTCAGTATTTCTGATTTCAGAGGCAAATAAATATATCTCGTTAAGCATTTCCTGTGGTTCAAGAGGGGCTGCCGGAACAAACTCGCCTATCCTTTTCTGATCTTCTTCATCTGCCAACTGTATTTTATTGATTGACAGTTGCATTGTTTCCCTCCACATATCAACCCGGGCATTTACATAATAAAGTTTATTTATTACAAGCGAGTCAAAATCCTCTTTATTTGCATCCCACCATTTGGCGGAAATATCACCGGTTTTATCAGAAAATACAATGTCCATGTAGTATTTTTTGTTGGTTGAAAGCTTAAAATCAGCACTTTTCAAAACATATATACCATTGATAATCTCACCAGCTTTTAAATCACTGATTTTTATTCCTTCAAATTTCATTGGAACCCCCAGAAAATTACATAACTTTTATTTTTTCTATGAGTTAATTGTATCCTAACGTTATAAAAAAATCAAAAACTATTTATAATCATTTTAATTCTCATTGGGGTTAATTATGAGTGAAATCTCCAGCCGCTGTTAAGCACATTTATATGTTCCATACATCCTCAATAAAATAATCAGGTTTATGCGACAGGTCAAGTTCCCTGTACCGGGAAAGCTTTTGTCCGTTACTGTCAATTAATATACGTACAACAGGACGATTTGGACTATAAGAATTGTATTTGAACACCAGTCCCTTTTCACCGGTATTGAGTACCACGCCGGTTCCGACGGGATAATTGGTTACATGACGGAAAAAAGCCTCAAGAATCTTTTTATCGAAGTGTTTGCCGGAAAGAGATAACATATAATCGACGACATGGGATATATGCATTTTTTTGCGATAGATACGATCAGTTGTAAGAGCATCAAAAACATCAGCTATAGCGACAATTCTCGCCTCAGCAGGAATTTCTTTACCCTTAAGCTTGTACGGGTAACCGCTTCCATCCATACGTTCATGATGATATAAAGCAATTTCTCTGGCAACAGAGGGAATATTCTCTGAATTTCCGAGGATTTCATAACCAAAAACCGTATGTTTTCTCACTTCTTCATATTCTTCCACAGTAAGCGAGGTAGGTTTTTTCAATATTCTGTCATTTATCCTTACCTTCCCCACATCATGCAAAATGGCGCCTATACCTAAATTCTTCAATTCATCCTGTTCTAACCCCAGGGTGATTCCTGTCACCAGTGAGAAAACTGCAACATTAACAGAGTGGGTAAACATATAATCGTCGATGGATCGAATATCAGAAAGATTAACAATGACTTGATGGCTTTGCAATATTTCTTCAATTAAGTTCTTAACAATTTCAAGAATAAATTCCCCATCAGTTGATGTCTTAATTGATAGATTGTCCATTATTTTTTTTATTTGATTTTTTGTCTCATGAATAATCTCTTTTTTTATAAATTCGGGAACAGATATATTCTCAGAAACTCCGTCGTCGATATAAACCTCAGTAATACCGTACTGCTTAAGGTTATTAATTATTTCCGGAGTGAGTTCGGATCCTCTGGCCAACAGAACAGAATTGTTTAGCGAAAATATAGGAAGAGCAATTCTATTTCCGACTTTAACATTATCCAAACTCACTTTTCTCACAGAGATTTATCCTCCTGTTTTTTGTCTTTGGTATAAATAGCTCTGTCACTTGATTTATCGACAAAATGAGTCAAAAATTTTAATTAATACATTTTTACTGTGTACATAAAAGAAAGACCGCTTAATCTAAAAGCGGTCTTATAACATTTAATATTTCATTCTTAAACTTTGAAAGTTTGTTTTCAGCGTTTTCCAGAGAATTTGAAGAGATACCGTAATAGATTTTTATCTTGGGTTCAGTTCCCGACGGCCTTATGCAGAACCAGTCTCCTGAAACCATCTTATAATAGAGAACATTTGATTTTGGTAAATTAATTTCGCTTGTGGTGCCATCTGAAAGATTTAAGCAATAACCCTTTTTATAGTCATATATGCTTGAAACTTTGAACTCTCCGAAACTTTCGGGCGATTTTTCCCTCATTGTTTCCATTGCGTTAGAGATTTTTTCCAGACCCTCTTTTCCTTTCAGGGTAAAAGCATCTATTCCTTCTTTAACAAAACCATATTTATTGAATAGTTCAATTAACCCCTGATAAAGATTCATCGAACGGGATTTATACCAGGCGTAAACTTCAGCCAGGAGCATTGTTGCCACAACAGCATCCTTATCCCGTGCATGAGTGCCGGCAAGATAGCCATAACTTTCTTCAAAGCCAAAAAGGAATTTCTTTTTGCCTGTGTCATCCAGTTCACCGATTTTTTCACCAATGAATTTAAAGCCCGTAAGAACATCAAGGAGTTCGACATTGTAATATTCTGTGATTTTGCGGGCCAGCTCGCTGGAAACTATGGTTTTTACTACAAAAGCATTTTCAGGCAATTCACCTTTTTCCTTCTTCTGAGAAAGTATGTATTCAAGAATCAGGCAGCCGATCTGATTACCTGTAAGGGTAATAAATTCACCACTGTCATCCTTAACAACCACACCCATTCTGTCTGCATCAGGATCAGTGCCAATTATCAGGTCAACCTCCTCTTTTTTCGCCATATTAATAGCGATCTCGAAAACTGATTTTTCTTCAGGATTAGGATAATCTACAGTCGAAAACTCCGGATCCGGATGCTCCTGCTCAGGAACAACATATACATTTTCGAAGCCAATTTCTTTAAGAATTCTTCTAACAGGCTTGTTACCCGTTCCGTGCAGCGGAGTATAAATTATCTTGACATCTTTTCCATATTTAATGCATAAATCCGGGTTTATCTGAGCCTTCTTTATTTCCTGAATATAGGCATCATCAATATTTTTGCCTATCATTTCAATAAGCCCTTTTTCAATGGCTTCTTCATATGAAATGGGATTAATTGAAGTAATATCTGTAACTGCATTAAACTCACAGGTTACGGCATCTGCCTCTTTTGGCGGAAGCTGGCACCCATCACTTCTATAGGCCTTAAATCCGTTGTATTCCTTTGGATTATGACTGGCAGTTATAACAACTCCCCCGCCGCAATTCAGATATCTGACTGCAAAAGACAACTCAGGTGTGGGTCTTAAATCATCAAAAAGATAAGCTTTTATGCCATTTGAAGCCATGACCAGAGCTGTCTCCAAGGCAAATTCCTTTGATCCGCGGCGTGAATCGTAAGCAATAGCAACCCCTTTTTCAGATAAGCCCTGATTCTTGAGATAATTTGCAAACCCCTGTGCAGCCTTGCGCACAGTATATTTATTGATGCGGTTGGTTCCTGCACCTATAACGCCACGCATTCCACCTGTTCCGAATTCAAGGTCTTTATAAAAACGGTCTTCAATCTCTTTTTCGTTATTTTTGATAGAAAGAAGTTCATTCCGCGTGTCTTCATCAAAGTATGTATTATTAGCCCATAAATCATAAGATTCTCTAAAGCCCATAGAAAGATCACCTTCATACTTCCTTAGTTGTAGTTGTAAATAGTTTACTTTATTGGTCTTCTTGGTTCAACAATCATTTTTATTGCAGTACGGACCTCACCGTTTATTTCTATTTCGGAAAATGCCGGACTGCAGACAATGTCGATACCTAAAGGAGCCAAAAAGCCTTTGGCAATTGCAATGGCCTTAACAGCCTGGTTAAGTGCGCCAGCACCTATGGATTGTACCTCAGCAATACCCTTTTCCCGGATGACTCCGGCAATCGCCCCTGCAACAGAATTGGGGTTGGATTTGGATGAAACCTTCAACAGATCCATTTTAACAACCTCCAAATAAATCAACCTTTTACATATTCATTGATTCGCTTTATATTTATTGCTTTTTTAGTTTCCATGTTTACTGTTATCAAGACTGCGTTTAATTGTGCTCTCCCTTTAGCAATTTCATGCTGTGCAGGAAGACCCAATGTGAACTTTCGTAAAATATTTTCTTTTTCAACTCCTATAACTCCATCCGCGGGGCCAGTCATACCGACATCCGTAATATAGGCTGTTCCATTATCGGATATTTTTTCATCAGCAGTCTGTACGTGGGTATGAGTACCTACAACACAAGTTGCTCTTCCGTCGAGATAATATAACATGGCTATTTTTTCACTGGTTGCCTCGGCATGAAAATCCACAAATATAATATCGGCCTGACCTTTAAGATAACTAAGTTCCCTGTCTATAGTCTGAAAAGGACAATCTACGTTATTATCCATATATACACGACCCAAAAGGTTGATTACGGCAAGGCGAACACCATTTTTCTCTATTATCATTCTTCCTTTGCCGGGAACACCTTTCGGGTAATTAGCCGGTCTCACAATTTTTATACCTGTATCTATTATATTAAGAATCTCCTTGCGTGCCCAGGTATGGTTTCCCATAGTAATTACTTCAATACCACTGTCAAAAATTTCTCTGGCTGTATTGTAAGTTATCCCTCTGCCCCCTGCTGCATTTTCACCATTAGCTATACAAAAATCTGGTTTATATTTTTCCTTAAGTTCCTCCATTTTTAATTTCAGAGTTGCTCTGCCTATTTCTCCAAAAACATCTCCAATAAACAGGATTTTCAAAAAAATTCTTCCTCTCATAGCACAGGAAGCGTTTTCACGCTTCCTGTCCAAAACTATTTTGCATATTCAACAGCTCGTGTTTCCCGAATAATATGGACTTTTATCTGACCTGGGTAGTCCATTTCATTTTCTATTCTCTTAACAATATCACGAGCAACCATTATCATACTTTGATCATCAACCATTTCAGGTTTAACCATAATACGAATTTCTCTTCCTGCCTGTACGGCAAAAGATTTCTCGACTTCCGGGAATGAATCTGCGATTTCTTCCAGTTTCTGAAGTCGTTTCACATAGGTTTCCAATGTCTCTCTTCTGGCTCCGGGTCTTGCACCTGACACGGCGTCAGCGGCCTGAACCAGTACAGCAATGATACTTTTAGCCTCTACGTCGCCATGATGAGCCATAACAGCATGGATAACCTCTTCACTTTCTTTATATTTTCTGCATATATCTGCGCCGATTGTTACATGAGTGCCTTCGACCTCATGGTCTATGGCTTTACCTATATCATGCAACAGACCGGCCCGTTTAGCCAAATTCACATCTTCTCCAAGCTCTGCCGCCATTAAACCGGCAAGATGGGACACTTCAATGGAATGTGACAGGACGTTTTGTCCATAACTGGTTCTGAATTTCAATTTACCTAACAATTTTATTATTTCAGGATGCAGTCCATGCACACCTGTTTCAAATGTTGCACGTTCACCTTCCTCGCGGATGGTATTTTCTACTTCTTTGCGCGCTTTTTCTACCATTTCCTCAATACGTGCGGGATGGATTCTTCCATCAATAATGAGCTTTTCTAAAGCAATACGTGCTACTTCTCTTCTTATGGGATCGAAACCTGACAGCACTACAGCTTCAGGGGTATCATCAATAATTAAGTCAATCCCTGTCAATGTTTCGAGGGTTCTGATATTTCTTCCTTCTCTGCCGATTATTCTGCCCTTCATTTCATCATTTGGCAGGTTAACAACAGAGACAGTAACTTCAGACACATGTTCGGCAGCACACCTTTGTATAGCGGTAGCCAGAACTTCCTTTGATTTTCGTTCGGCTTCCTCCTTGGCACGCTCATAAATATCTTTAACCATTATTGCAGCTTCATGTCTGACCTCACCCTCAATACTGTTAAGCAGGTATTGCTTTGCTTCTTCAACAGTCAGGTTAGAGATGCTTTCAAGTTTTTCTATCTGCTTTTTGTAAAGTTCCTCCACTTCTGCCTGTCTTGCTTCGATTTCCTGGATTTGTATATTTAGTGCTTCCTCTTTTTTCTCGAGGACATCCATCTTCTTTTCCAGGGTTTCATCTTTTTGCTGAAGTCTTCTTTCGGTACGCTGAATTTCAATTCTGCGTTCCCTGACTTCTTTTTCAAGCTCTACTCTGCTTTTGTGGATTTCCTCCCGCGCCACCATCAAGGCATCGCGCTTTTTTCTTTCTGCAATTTTCTCAGCTTCACTTATGATACGCTGGCTTTCTTTTTCAGCACTCTCGATTTCCGCTTCAGCCACTCGTTTTCTATGTTCAACTCCCTTTCGGAAGGAAATAAGTGAACTAATTAATGCAACAATAAGTCCCAGTCCCAAACCAATCAAAATTGATACAGCATCGATTGTTATACTACTCACCTCCTGTTCCGCTTTTGTTTTTTCAAAGTCCAATTTCATATAACGAATCAATAAAGCAAACATTCCAATGGCATATAAAATGCATTAAAAAAAATAGCGCATACTTTGATGCCGTTATGCAACCATTGTATACAGTTTTAAAATTTATGTCAAGAAAGACAAATGTTTTTGTGCATAATGCAAGCCTTTATAGTATTTTTTAAAAGCATGGCCCTTGTCATGGGACCTACTCCGCCTGGAACAGGGGTAATAGCTGAAGCTATTTTGCTCACCTCATCAAAGTCTACATCACCGGTCATTCCCCCGTCTTCAGTACGGTTAATGCCTACATCAATGACAATTGCACCTTCTTTGACATATTCTTTAGTGATAAATTCGGCTCTGCCAATAGCAGCCACGAGAATATCGGCATGCTTGCAGATATCTTTCAAGTTTTGGGTTTTTGAGTGGCATATTGTAACAGTAGCGTTGGCATGCAACATAAGCATAGACATAGGTTTGCCAACAATGTTGCTCCTTCCGACAATGACACAATTTTTGCCTTCAACCGAAAGACCGGCATCTTTTAAAAGTTCCATAATTCCTGCCGGTGTGCAGGGGGCAAAAATATGGTTTCCAATCATAAGTTCGCCCACATTATACGGGTGAAAGGCATCAACATCCTTGGATGGATTAATTCTCCTGATAACCTTCTGTTCATCCAGATGCTTTGGAATTGGAAGCTGAACCAGAATTCCGTCAACATTTTCATCTTCATTGAGAACATCTATCAGTTCCAGAAGCTGCTCCTCTTTGGTATCTTCAGGCAGGGCATATTCAAATGATTTTATGCCAACCTCGGCACAGTCCCTTTTTTTGCTGTTTACATAAATTCTCGATGCCGGGTCATTGCCGACAATAATAACAGCAAGTCCGGGCACAACCCCCTTTTCAGCCAGTTTTGCAACTTCAGCCGACATTTCTTCCTTCATTCTTTTTGCCAAATCCTTACCGTTTAAAAGTTTGTATCCCATAACCCCACTCTCTTTCTGTTTTATTTTTATAACAATTCTTTGCGCAGCTCTTCCGGCGTTTTAGCCGAAAGGTAGCCCAAAGGAATATCGAATACTGTATATGCGCCTGTTTTACCTTCTTTATTTAGTCTTGCCACAGCTCTGGCGTAGGCTACCAGAACACTTGCTGTAAATTCCGGATTGCTTTCAAGTTTAAGAGAAAATTCAATGGTCTGCCTGTGCTCACCTTGGACACCTGTTTTACCTGTCCTGATGACAAACCCGCCATGGGGCATTTTACTGTGGTTTTTTCTGAGCTCCTCTTCAGTTATGAAATGTATAATTGTTTTATAATCTGCAAAATAATTAGGCATGCTTTTTATTTCATTTTCTATCCTCGACTTGTCCGCCCCTTCTTCGGCCACTACAAAACACTCACGCAAATGCCTTTCACCGGCAGAAAAATCCGCAGTATCGCCTTTTCGGATCCGGTCAATGGTCTCCTCTATAGGTATGGTGTATTGTATGGCATTTTTAACTCCTTCAACTCTTCTCACTGCATCAGAATGACCCTGACTTACACCTTTGCCCCAAAAAGTATAATCTTTTCCTTCAGGAAGCACAGCACTTAAAAGCAGCCGGTTCATAGAGAACAATCCGGGATCCCATCCTATTGAAATTGCTGCAGTTTTACCCGCAGATTTGGATGCTTGATTCACACTTTCATAGTATTCCGGAATTTTTGAGTGAGTATCATAAGAATCCACACAATTAAACATCCCGGCATATTTAGGTGCCTGCCGGGGCAGGTCTGTTGCAGAACCGCCGCATAATATCATCACATCAATTAAGTCTTTGTATTTGTCAATCTCAGCTACATTTAACACTTTGACATCTCTATAAACAGTTTTTACTCCTTCAGGACTTCTCCTTGTAAAAACAGCCACAAGCTCCATATCTGGATTTTGCCTTATTGCAAGTTCCACACCTCTGCCAATATTTCCGTATCCAAGAATACCTATTCTGATTTTTTCCGCCATAAACATCCCTCCATTATATTGTTTTCTATGCTTTTTTACGTTCCGTCCTTAATGGAAGGCGGGTAAGTTCCATAAATTCAGGATGGGTTCTGAAAGCTGCAAAATCAAGGGAAGCTTTGGCCCTGAGTCTCAAGGCCGGATTAATTTCAATGGCCTGTCTAAGAAAAGCCAAAGTTGCATGGACATCGCCCGAAAGTGCAGAAACTTTAGCAAGCCCAAATAATATATCTTCATCATCAGGTTTGAATTTCAAACCGTTTTTGTATAATTTCGCAGCCTCAGAATAATTCTTAAGTCCAATTTCAGCAGAAGCCCAATTGTAATACAGCGCAGGATCGTCTTCTGATAATTTACGGGCTGTGCTGAAAACACGTGTCGCCTCCTCATACCGCCTCATCATCATTAAGGTGATACCGAGATTATAATGTAGAATATAAGAATCCGGATGTTCTCTGACTGCTTTTTGATAGACATGTATGGCCTCATTTATATTGTCATTGGATATATGGATTTCTGCAAGAAGGTTATAAGCCATTTCAAGTTTTTCGTTTCCTTCCAGGGATTTCTCCAAAAGTTCAATGGCTTTACTGCTTTTTGCCTGTGCATCATATATTGAGGCCATGCTGAACAGAGCCCTGCTGTGTTCAGGCATAATTTCAGCTGCATATTCAAAACTTGAATATGCTTCTTCTGTTTTCCCAAGTTCACGCTGCGCAATACCCAAACAATAATAAAAATCAGCGTTGTCGGGTACCAGTGAAGTAAGTTTCTTATAGGCTTTCTCAGCACCTTGCCAGTCTTTACTCTTTATATAAAGATCGCCCAGTAAAACCCATGCCTCAGTAAACTCAGAATCTTTTTCTACAATAGTCTCCAGATGAAATTTACATTCCATATTCTCGTTTCTCTCATAGCAAATTCTTGCCAAAATGTAGCGCAATTTACTGTCGTCTTTGGATTTCAGTGCATTATTAATGTGTTTCTGGGCTTCTTCAAATTCCTTTATCGCAATATAGCAACGAGCTATATTAATTTCAACCTCCCTTATAGCACCAGCATCCTTTTGTGCAAGTTCAAACTGATCAATGGCAAGCTCGTATTTCTTTTGATAATAGAGACATAATCCACAGGCAAAATAAAGTATTGGACGCAAATTGAACTCTGTATCCTCTTTTTTGTCTTTTTTTGTATTTGCGTCCTCCCCTATCAGGTTAAGAGAGTTTTTGTACATTTTGATGGCATCATCATATTGCCCGTTCCTATAATACAGCCAGCCTGCGTTATATACAATATAAGGGTTATGGTTTAAGATACCTGTAAGTATCATATAATTATCCAAAGCTTTTTTATAATCCCTGACATCTATAAGCTTGTGAACGGCTGAAAGCTGGTTGATCAAATTGGATTTCAACTGTTTATCGCCAATATTCAGAGTCTTTACTATGGTATTATAAGGTATTTCTGTTTTCCATTCTTCTGCTGTTTCAACATATTCCTTATATGTCCAGTCCTTGTTGCTTTGTTTTTCAACCCTTTCAATCAATGGCACATCAGCGTTGGAAATTTTTATTCTTTTCTTCATATTGACATAATCAAAAACTAAAAATGTGCCGGGGATCAATATACCAAAAAGTATGAGCGTTATCTCATAAGCAGGTATTGTCATGACCCGTTTTGCAACAGTTAAAACACCGGTTGTAAGCATGCACAACTGAACAATAAATGCACCAACTGTAACCAGATCTATTCGCCTTATACACCGGACAGCCATATAAACAGTTAGTACTGCGACAATAAGAACAATAAAAGTAAGTGAAATATTATAGTTTGACGGTATATGTTCAAAAAAGCTCATAATTCATCCCCTGATCTTGATAGCTTCATTTCTTCCCACTGTTCCCGGGATATAAGTACACGCCTTGGTTTACTGCCTTCATAGCCGCTTATGATATTGCGTTCTTCCATCTGGTCTATAATCCTGCCTGCGCGGGCATAACCCACTTTAAACTTCCGCTGAATGAATGAAACAGATGCCTGACCGCAATCTATAACAGCATCTATTGCCTGCTCCAGAAGTTCGTCGACATCGTCCTCCAATGAT
Source organism: Clostridiaceae bacterium (assembly GCA_012521615.1). Taxonomy (GTDB): domain Bacteria; phylum Bacillota; class Clostridia; order DSM-8532; family DSM-8532; genus DTU059. The sequence goes on from JAAYMA010000099.1 coordinate 17,354, forward strand.
GCTTTATCTTCATTCTTGACATTTTCATTTATGTTTTCGATTATTTCCTCATCATAATGAGCTCTCACCTGGTTTTTAACAAATTCAACAACTTGCTCAACTTCCTTGTCACTTACAAAAACTCCTTTTACGCGGATGGGCTTGGGTATACCTACCGGATAATACAGCATATCACCCTTACCCAACAATTTTTCAGCACCGGCCATATCCAAAATGGTACGGGAGTCTACCTGGGATGAAACTGCGAAAGAAATCCTGGATGGTATATTGGCCTTAATAACCCCGGTTATAACATTGACCGAAGGTCTCTGGGTTGCTATAACAAGATGCATACCTGCAGCTCTGGCCATCTGGGCAAGTCTGCAAATGGAATCCTCCACATCGTGCGGCGCAACCATCATAAGATCTGCAAGCTCATCTATAATTATAACAATTTGAGGAAGTTTCATACCTTCCCCGGTTTCTTCAATAATAGCATTATATCCCAAAAGATCCCTTACACCCTTATCAGCAAAGAGTTTATACCGGGTTGTCATTTCTGACACAGCCCAGCGCAACGCTCCTGCCGCCTTATTAGGATCTGTCACAACAGGGATCAGAAGATGGGGAATTCCGTTATATACCCCCAGCTCAACTACTTTGGGATCTATCATAAGAAGCTTGACATCCTGAGGGGAAGCTTTATATAAAATACTTGTCACAATTGAGTTAATACATACACTCTTACCAGATCCGGTAGCGCCCGCAATGAGAATATGAGGCATTTTTGCAAGGTCTATAACCACATTTTCGCCTGAGATATCCTTTCCCAGAGCCACTGCCAGGCAGGATGAATGTTCCTGGAACTCCCTGGATTCCAGCACACTTCTGATATTTATAGGTGCTACTTCCTTATTGGGAACTTCCACTCCTACGGCTGCTTTTCCAGGAATGGGCGCCTCTATTCTTATACCCGTAGCGGCAAGATTAAGGGCAATATCATCCGTAAGGTTCACTATACGACTTACCTTAACACCCGGTGCAGGTTGAAGTTCATACCTTGTAAAGGCAGGACCGACTGATACATTTATTACTTTTGCCCCTATACCAAAACTGCTGAGGGTTTCCTCCAATTTTTTTGCATTCTCTATTGCACTGGATCTTAGACGTCTGATATTTTTTTCACTGTCTTTTGATCTCGTAAGGAGCTCAGTGGGCGGAAATATGTATGAGGTTTCTTTGTCCTCAGAATAACTGATTTCCGGATCGCCATCAGTAACATCGTTCCCGCCGGAATGGTCTGATGGATTTACACTGTTATTTGCATCATCATGACTATTAACCTGTTCGGTCTGTACTGCCTCATCATCAACACTGGTTTCAGGTGCCAGAACTGTTAACTCAGGTTTCATTTCCTGGTTCCCGATGCTGACGTCATTTATTGTAAAATCTACATCATTTGTATTTTCACTTAAATCTGAAACATTCTCTTTTTCTTCTTTAATAAGAGGGAAGTCCAAAATTTTATTTTTTCTTCGCGATGAGCTTCTGGAAACAGGCTCAGAAGCTTCTTCGTATTCTTTCGTTCTGTTCAGGTTTCTTTTTTCAAGCTTTCTTTTTGCAGCGCCCACTACGCCATTTATTGCCTCGCTTGTATTCCTGGCAGCGCTTCTTGCAATTTCAGCTATTGAAAGTCTTGTAATCAGCATTCCATCAATTACGGCCAATGTAATAAGAATAACCATTGTACCCCATTTTCTGAATACCATTAATAAAGGCACACCAACAATACCACCAAAAACACCGCCGCTGGCCATGAACTCATTGCCTTTGCCGATGGCAGCAACTCCCTCACGGTAAAAACTCTTTAAATATTGACCTAAATTCATATTTTCATAATGTGAAATATCATGGAGCCCTGATTGAAACATGGCGGAAAACAATATCAGAAGCACTAAAATAAGCGAAAACCTTCTGTCTTCAAAGAGAAATTCGGGTCTGAATATTTTAATGAGACCATGCAGAATTATTAAAAATGGAATAGCAAATGCCGAAAGTCCGAAAAGACCTCCAACAATTTTACCCAATACTTCACCCATGGGTCCGGCTGAATTCTCAAAAAAAATGCTTAAGCCTAAAAGAATGCCTAATGCAATCAGAATTAACCCGGCAGCTTCACTTTTTAATCGAACCTGTGCCTTTTTGTTAGATGTTTTAGTTCTTTTTCTTCTCACTGTTTTCTTTTGTATTTTTCTCGGGGCCACACCAATTCCTCCAATAATATTGGTTTAATATGCAAATTTACTATATCACAAGAAAATACCCTTTGACAATGTAAGTGAGAAATGATATCATTTACGATAATTTAGCCCGAAATTTTTATGGAGTCTGTACGGACAATAGAATATAATGTATAGATAGAGGCGCATTTTTCAATAGTAGCTTAGGTATGGGAATACGGTCCGTTCGCTTAAGTGAAAGGGAAAAATGCCGAAGGTGCAGGATGCCGTTTCATCCTTCACCTGGTTAACTGGTTAATAGCCTGTTAACTGTCGCTTAAATAAAGCGGAGTGCTATCGGAAAGTCCTGACTTATTACACAAAGTCTTACTGCCGGTAGTATACGCGGCAGTTTTTTTCTTTAAAATACAGCCGAAAATTCAAAAGATCTTATAGTTCATGCATATCTTGAAAGGAGTGCTATAAATGAAAAAAACCCTCTTTACCGGTTCTTGTGTGGCTCTGGTCACGCCATTTACTGACACAGGAGTAAATTATGACAAACTTGAAGAACTCATTGAATGGCATATAGAAAAAGGAACCGATGCAATTCTTATTTGCGGAACTACAGGAGAAGCTTCCACCATGCCGGACGAAGAGCATATGGAAGTAGTAAAATTCGCAGTAGAAAAAATTAATAAGCGTGTGCACGTAATGGCAGGCGCCGGTAGTAACGACACAAAACACGCAATTAAGCTTTCAAAGTATTGTGAAGAAGTGGGTGCCGATTCAATTCTCTCAGTGACCCCTTATTACAATAAAACAACACAGGAAGGACTTTATCAGCATTTCAAAGCAATAGCTGAAAGTGTCAATATTCCAATAGTGCTTTATAACGTACCTTCAAGAACCAATCTGAACATTAACCCTGAAACATTAAAAAGGCTGTCCAAAATAGAAAATATTGTAGCCTTGAAAGAATGTAATCTTATGCAGGCAGCCGAGGTGGTCCACCTGTGCGGCGACAATCTGCACCTGTATTCCGGCGAAGACGGCAATGTTCTGCCACTTCTTGCCCTCGGCGGTAAAGGTGTTATTTCAGTAATTGCAAATATTATTCCGGAAGATGTTCATAAAATGGTGGCTTCATTCATGGCCGGAGATATAGAAACCAGCAGGGAACTTCAAATTAAATCAATACCTCTGGAAAAGGCTATCTTCTGCGAAACTAACCCCATACCCGTAAAAGCCGCAATGAATCTGATGGGCTTCAATGTCGGCTCTTGCCGTTTACCACTTGTTGATATATCCGAAAAAGGTCTGGCTCAGCTGAAAAAAGCCATGGAGGACTATGGTCTTATATAAGAGCGGCATACTACCCTTAAGTTTTTATATTGGAGGTTTTACAAATGATTCGTATACTATTGAACGGATGTAATGGCAAAATGGGTCAGGCAATTACTAAAGCATGTGAGCTGAATGATAATTTTAAAATTGTTGCCGGCATCGACCCTTCTGCAAGCAGCAATAATCCCTATCCTGTTTATTCCAATGCCTGGGACGTTAAAGAAACGGCAGATATAATAATTGATTTTTCTCATCCCAACGCTTTGGAAGGAATTTTGGATTTTGCTGTAAGTAATAAACTGCCCGCTGTAATAGCCACAACAGGTCTGGGCGAAAAACACAAGAAACTTATAGAAAAAGCGTCAGGGTCAATACCTGTTCTTCTTTCTTCAAACACTTCACTGGGGGTTAACCTGCTGATAGATCTGGTCAAGCGTGCAACAAAAATTCTCAGTGAAACTTTCGATATAGAAATAGTTGAAAAGCATCACAACCAGAAAATTGATGCCCCGAGTGGAACGGCTCTTGCTATTGCCGATGCCATCAACTCGGCATTGGACAATAAAATGAAATATGTCTATGACCGCCACTCAACAATGCAAAAACGTACCAGGGATGAGATAGGGATACATTCTGTCAGAGGCGGCACTATTGCCGGTGAACATTCAGTGATTTTTGCAGGAACTGATGAAATAATTGAATTAAAGCATACAGCTATATCAAAAGATCTGTTCGCTGCCGGTGCCCTAAAGGCCGCACAGTTCCTGTACAATAAATCACCCGGATATTACAAAATGGAAGATATTTTTGCGGAATAGATAGCTGACCTCGTTAAATGGGGACATGGCTAAATAATCGCCATGTCCCCTTGTGAGATAATTGGTCATGTTAACTTTAGTGCTATTTCACTTACTCATTCGTGTCAGGTCTTAAATACTTATCAATAACCGGATTGACATAAAAATTAATTATCAGGCCGGGTAAAGTAAATCCTAAAATTATATAGTACAAATAGGTAAGAAATACTACAATAAAGTTTCCAATCAGGTCTATCAGGATTATTGGTCCAAGTATCAGAATTATACAAAGAACCAGTATGCCGAGATTCGGCAGGAATTTGGCCAGCGCAAACAGAAATGCATTTTTGTATAAAGCCTTAAGATTCAATTCATAAGTTACCATCATAGGGTATATATAAAAATTCATCATGATAAATATAATCAGCATCATAAAAAGTAAACTGTTGGCCACTGTAAATATTAAATCTGATCCGGTATTCATCTGGGAATAAATGTACAGATCAAAAATGAAAAACGCAGTTAATAACAGATTAATAATGCATACAATTGTTCCTTGTTTAAGGTTTTCTTTCATTTTATCCTTAAAATCTGACCATGTAAAAGTGGGAATCTCTAAACTATAACATCTGAGCAGATATGTCATACCGGCCTGAGCTGGTCCCACAGTTATAGCCGGGACAGCCAGAAATAAAAATGCAGCCGGGTAACCAAGAACTAAAAACAGCTCCCTTATAATCCGGGGATCCTGTACAGAAGATATAGAGGCAGGCAGTATTATTTCGAGCAAATAAGCAGCTGCTAAAAAAGCAACCGCCAACGCCGGAATATTGAAAAGCAAAAACATCAGATTGACAGTAATAAGCCTCCAGAACTTTCCCGTGAAAACCTGAAAGAAAATTCTTAATCTGCTCCGGTTATCAACATACTCTTCTCCGGGAGCAACATCAAAAATTTTTTCTTCTTCCTCTGTAATTCTTTTAGCTTCTAAATTTTTCTCTTCTCCTAAAATTTTTTCTTCTTCAGCCATAATCATTCCTTGCCTTATCCGATTTTTAATAGGTATTGTTTAATGCATTCATAGAGAATATAATTTGATTATATAATTATAACACAAAATTTCAATCGTATTAAAGTATATACTTTATCGGTATAAAAAACAAACAATCAAAGACATTTATTTTTTATTCCTGCAGAAAGAAGGGTTATTATGACTAAACTATATATTAAGCAGAAAGTCTTTTCCATTGGCGATAAATACACTATTACAAATGAATTTGGCCAACCTGTATTCTTTGTGGAGGGTGAAATTTTTACTTTTGGCGCCAAGATACATCTATACGATGCCATTGGAACAGAGCTCTATTTTATACAGCAGAAAGTATTCAGATTTTTACCCGAATATCATATTTACAATGGCAAAGACCTGAGTGCTGTTGTCAAAAAAGAATTGTCATTTTTCAGACCCAGATTAAATATAACAAGTCAGTTCGGACATTTTACCATTGAAGGAAATCTGTTTGCAATGGATTTTGCCATATTGAACAATGGAGTGGTGATAGGTGAATTACATAAAAAGTGGCTGTCCTGGGGAGACAGCTATGAACTTATAATCCATGATGACAATCTTGCTGCTTTTTTCTGCGCCCTGGCTATCTCAATTGATCACTGTCTCCATAACGAAAATAACAGATAATGCCGGGCAGGCAAAATAAATTTTAAAAATGTTATTGACAAGGTTCAAAACAGCCTGTATAATTAATTTTGCTGTCGCGAGAAAATATGCGGTCGTGGTGGAATTGGCAGACACGTACGTTTGAGGGGCGTATGCGCAAGCGTACCGGTTCAAGTCCGGTCGACCGCACCAGGACAAAACCCCATCGAGTAATTCGATGGGGTTTTGTACATAAAATTGTGTCAAGGTGAACCGCAAATGGCTGTAGATACCTCGCTGAACTGTTATAGAAAAGGTTTCAGGGATGGAATACCAATAGGCCTTGGATATCTGTCTGTGTCATTTACGTTTGGTATTATGGCTGTCAACACCGGCCTTCCCGTATGGCTTGCTGTATTGATTTCCATGACAAATTTAACTTCTGCAGGCCAATTTGCCGGGATTAACCTTATTTACAACCAGGTTCCTTACATAGAAATGGCTCTAACTCAATTAGTAATCAATATGCGATATGCACTCATGTCAGTAACTCTCTCACAAAAAACAGATAAATCCTTTAATTTGTTACACAGGTTCTTAATCTCTTTTGGAATAACTGATGAAGTTTTTGCAGTAGCCAGCGGAAAAAAATCTGAAATCGGCATCAGATATATGTACGGCTTAATTACTGCCCCCTATCTGGGCTGGACAACAGGTACATTACTGGGTGCAGTTGCAAGCACACTGCTTCCTGAAACAGTCAGTTCGGCTTTAAACATAGCAATATATGGTATGTTCATTGCAATAATAATTCCTCCTGCTAAATCCTCAGGACCTGTTCTTAAAGTCATTTTAATATCGGTCGGCATTAGCTGCCTTATTTATTACCTGCCGATTTTTGATTTTATATCAGATGGTTTCGCAATAATTATCTGTGCCGTAGCATCCTCAGCATTGGGGGCTGTATTCCACCCTGTAAAGGAGGAAGTTAAATGAATCTGATATATATAGCAATAATGGCAGCTGTAACCTACTGTATACGAATGCTGCCCATGGTATTGATAAGAAGAAAAATTGAGAATAATTTTATAAAGTCATTTTTATTTTATGTACCATATGCAGTGCTGGGAGCAATGACATTCCCTGCCATTCTTTCTTCCACATCTTCCATATACTCAGCTGTTGCCGGAACCATAACAGCAATATTTACGGCGTTAAAAGAAAAAAGCCTTCTTATCGTGGCTTTGTCGGCCTGTTTCGCAGTCTATATCACAGAATGGCTGATTTACATAATAGCGCCGGCTTGAAATACACTGACCCAACACAGTATGCTTCAAGCCGGCGCTGCAAATGCTGTAATTATTTATTGCTTAAAATTAATTATTCGGTATGTTATTGCTGTTACTTATGATACAGCTTGTTAGTCTGATACTGAGGCTCACAGGTAATGTGGACACCAAGTTTCTGGAATATATTTTCGTCCACACGGGATAAAATAACCGATGAATGAGCTTCACAGCCTTTAAGTTTCGGGAGCTGCTGCATGGCCAGCTCTGCTGTTGGGTTTGTAGCAGCACAAATAGACAGGGCTATCAAAATCTCATCGGTATGAAGACGGGGATTCTGGTTACCCATGTGTTTTACTTTCAGAACCTGAATAGGCTCTATTACAATGGGCGAAATAAGGTGCATATCATGATGAATTCCGCCAAGTTCTTTCAATGAATTCAATAAAACAGCAGCTGAAGCCCCCAGCAAATCACTGGTTTTTCCTGTGACAATGCGCCCGTCATTTAACTGTAAAGCTACTGCAGGACCTCCGGTAGCTTCTGCACGTTTTAAAGCAGCTTCCACTACAGGACGATCCTTTGAGGATATATTGAGTTGGTTCATTAAAAGTTCCAGCCTGTATACCTCAGCTTTTTCGGCAAATCCCTGCCGATGAGCACAGCGAGTATTGTAATACCTTCTGATGATTTCCTGTTCGGATGCCCTGCACACCACTTCATCATCAGTGATACAATACCCGACCATATTTACCCCCATATCAGTGGGACTCTTATAAGGAGACTCCCCTGCAATTTTTTCAAGCATGGCATTAAGTACCGGAAATATTTCAATATCCCTGTTATAGTTTACTGCAGTAATACCATAGGCTTCCAGATGAAAGGGATCGATCATATTGACATCATTTAAATCAGTAGTAGCTGCTTCATAGGCAAGGTTTACCGGATGTTTCAGTGGCAGATTCCAGATGGGGAATGTTTCAAACTTTGCATACCCGGCCTTTCTGCCGCGTTTATATTCATGGTACAGCTGCGACAGACATGTGGCCATTTTGCCGCTTCCCGGTCCGGGAGCAGTCACAACTACAAGAGAACGGGAAGTTTCTATATAATCATTTTTCCCAAAGCCGTCATCGCTTGCTATAAGGGGAATATTTGAAGGATAATTCGGTATGGGATAGTGTCTGTAAACCTTTATTCCAAGGTTTGTAAGCCTGTTTATAAATAAATCAGCCGCATGTTGAGAACGATACTGTGTGATTACCACACTTCCTACATATAGGCCAATTTCACGAAATGCGTCTATCAGTCTTAATGTGTCCAGATCATAGGTAATTCCCAAATCTCCCCGGCGTTTGCTTTTTTCTATGTCATCAGCACTGATAGTAATTACGATTTCTGCCTCATCCTTAAGTTGCATCAGCATCTTCATTTTACTGTCAGGCTCAAAACCTGGCAGCACTCTTGAAGCATGATAATCGTCAAATAGTTTCCCCCCGAACTCAAGGTAGAGTTTTCCACCGAATAATTCTATTCTTTCAATGATTTTTTCGGATTGAAGCTTAAGATATTTTTCATTATCGAAACCAATTTTATACATATTACTCTCCTGATTACTTTTGTAATTGTATATATTTGCTTTTTTCTTATTTGTAAAGTAAACAAGATAAATTCCGGACCATAATAAAATCAAGAAATAATTTTATTAAAGCCTATTATATTAAAGCAGTACTTTTGAATAAATTCAAGAGCAATTCTCCCTGAAGCTGATAAAATCTATATCTGGTTAACCTTTACAAAAGTAAAGTCAAAGTCCCTGCAGTAATCAGAATTAGTCCGGCAAAAGACTTTTTTGTCAGTTTTTCACCCAGGAATATCCTTGAAAATGCTACAGTTAATACTATACTGAGCTTGTCAATGGGTACAACTATAGAAGCCTCCCCTGTTTGCAATGCCCTGTAATAACAAAGCCAGGACAAGCCAGTGGAGACGCCCGACAGTATAATAAAGGTCCAGCTTTTCCTGTCTATGTTTTTAAGCTCATTTTGACTGCCGGTGATAAATACCAGAATCCAGGCCATTATGAGAACTACAATTGTTCGAATAGCTGTGCCAAGATTCGAGTTGATGTTTTCAATCCCTATTTTGCCCAAAATGGATGTAAGGCTGGCAAATACAGCCGCGAGAAATGCATAGATTACCCAGCTACTGTTTGAACCTGCTTTTTCACTGCTTTTTTTCCTGGTAATCATCATATAAGTTCCAACAGTGATTAAAATCATACCTGCCAGTTTATATACAGTTATTTTTTCACCAAGAATAATCAGGGCCAGGATCATGGTCATGACAGTACTTGACTTGTCAATAGGAGTAACTTTATTTACATCACCCAACTGCAGAGCCCTGAAATAACACAGCCATGAAGCCCCGGTTGCAAATCCCGACAAAATAAGAAAAATCAAAGTGCGGGTCTCAACTTCAGCAAGACCTTCACTGGCTCCTGTAATAAACACCATCAGCCAGGAAAAAGCTAAAATAACTATGGTTCTTATGGCAGTGGCTACATTGGAGTTAACATTTCTGATACCTATTTTGGCCAGAATAGCTGTCACTCCTGCAAAAAAAGCAGAAGCAAATGCAAATAAAACCCACATAATTGTATTAATCCTTTCTTTGTTGTGTTTTTAACCCAGACCGGTTGTATATTCCTGCTATCAACGTTCTGCATCTTCTTTTATAGATGAAAGACCAAAAATGCTGCCGCCTGATCCCAGAATAATACTTGCAGTCATTATAATAACCACAACATGTTTCACAAGCTCATTTTTAGGAGGCAAAGGAATAAACGGAATCGTTCCTGAAAGCTGTCCAAATCCGATGTTTATAGCAATAACAGTTAGTACAGATGCAATTATTCCACCACATAAGATCATTAACAATCCTGCTATCAGGAAAGGGAAACCTATAAATGAATTTGAAGCTCCCAAAAGTTGCAGCGTATTAATTTGAAACCGGTTTTCGTATATTCCCTGTCTTATCATATGAGAAATAATAATTATTGTAGTTATACCCACAGCAGCTGTTACAATATAACCCGCCATATTCAACGTTTTTACTATCCCTTCTATCCTATTTAATATTTCTCTGTTATCCCTTACATATTCTATACCCTCTATATTTTCAATCCTGTCAATTACTCTTTCTGTCTCATCCAGGTGAATCCTTATCTCTATGTATTCTTCAAAGGGGTTTTCCTCAAAAAGTTCCAGAATCCCGGCTTCATTTCCTAATACATTTTCCATCCGGTTATAGGCTTCTGCCTGACTTACCAGGTTTACTTCAAGTACTCCGTCAATTTCTTCGATAAGACCTATGAGATTATCTTTATCAATTTCATCCAGATTTTCTTCATAATACGCACTGATTTCTGCCTCTTCCTTAAGCATAAGAACCAGCCGGTTACTGACATTCCATCCTGTGATAACCAGAGCAAAAATAAAAAGTATTAATACTGTACCTATAAATGAAAAAATATTGGAAAGCAGGTTAAGCCTGATAGTCTTGTATGCCTCTTTCAAAAAATATCCCATATTGAATAAAACCGATTTCATTATGCCCTGCCCCCTTGCTCCATAGTAATACGGCCACCATTAATTCTTATAAAAACTGCATCTTTTTGATTATCAATAAGATGAGTAGCATGTGTTGTGATTAGAACCGACGTTTTATCATCCCTCAGCGAAGAAAGTAGTTCCAGAATGCTCACTGCATTGTCCAGGTCCAAATTGCCAGTTGGTTCATCAGCCAAGATAAGAGCAGGTTTTCTGATTATAGCCCTTGCAATGGCGACTCTCTGACATTCGCCCCAGGAGAGATTTTCCACCAGACTCGAATACTTATGTTTTAATCCGACTTTTTCAAGAGCATTTAATGATTCGGATTTCATTTTTTTCGGAGAAAAGCCTAAGAAACGAACACCCATCATGACATTTTCCAAAGCTGTCCTTCCCTTTATCACCCTGAAATCCTGAAAAACAGGACCAATATTTCTCCTTAATCTTCTTATCCTTCTCTTTTCTTCCTTAGCTATTTTTTGACCAAGTACCAAAACCTCTCCTTCGGAGGGATATTCAACACCCATAAGAAGCTTCAGCAGACTGGTCTTGCCCGAACCGCTGGGACCTGTTATATAGACCAATTCACCCGCTCCAATATTAAGATTTATGTCTTTTAAAGCAGTGGTTCCATCCTTGTATGTAAGAGTAGCTCCTTTTATTCTGATCATATCTCAGTCTCCATTCCCGCCAAAAACCGGCTGAATTATTCTTTAAAAGAAAGAAATCTCAAATTCAATATATCCGTCCTTGATCTCAACAGACTTGACAGTAAAACTTCCAACAGGGTCTGTGAGATCTATAAGCAGATAACCTTCCCTGAACAATTCCCTTAAAGATGATGGTTCAAGAAACATATCGTAAAAAGTACCTTCCATGGGTTCAAACTTCAATGCCTTACCTTCAACAACAGCAAAGGTACCCGAAAGTTTAAGCTTCTTTTCTGGTATTTCCACCCGGGCGTTTCCGGGAAGAAATTCGAATTTGAGCTTTGGAAGTTTTGAATGTTTTTCAAGCACTTCGTTTATCCTGTCATCATACATTGCACCCTTTATGGAGGTCAGACCGATTTTTATATTAAAATCTTCAACGGTAAAATAGCCTTGATTAACTATCATAGTATATTCCTCAATTATTTGAGGAAAAAGTCTTTTAAGATCTTCCCATACAAGCTCCATACTTTTAAGCTGCTGCTCAAAATACTGTCTTTTTTCCTTCAGGGAATCAAGATATGCTTCCTGCTCATTTTTCAGTCTGATTTTATTTGCTATTGCCACCTGCAAATCTTGCCGCCTGGAATTTAACATATTTTGCTTTTCATTTAACTTATCTTTTTCCTGAACCAGCTGCATTTTTTCTTCTTCCAGGGAATTCAGAAGCTCGCCGGTATTATGAGCCAGCTCCCTTATGATATTTACATTTCTTATGAATTCTTTAATATTTTTAGAATCCAACAGAGTTTCAATAAATGTCGCAGGCCCCCTTCTCTGGTATGACACAAGAACCTTTTTTAATATTTCAAGGTCTTGATCATATTTTTCCTGCCTCTCACCTATCAACTCTTCCAGACTCAAAATATCGTTTTGTAATAATTCAATTTCTTCGCCAATCTCTTCTTCTTCGCGGATCATTCCCTCGATTTCCTGAGAAAGTATAAAGAGTTCTTCTACTATAGCCTTTTCGTCATCTGTGATCTGCTCAAGAGACTCTTCCAAGCCTGAAACAGTTTCTGTCTGTTCACCTGAACTTATATGGGGAAAAACGAGAAATAATATTAAAAAAAGTGAAATAAAAACTTTTAATACTCTTTTGATGCCGCCACAATTCATTTTTCCACCCCCATAGTTTCCTATGAGGTATTATATCACGGCATAATTTTTCTTTCCACGATTGTCCGCGTTCCATGTGCATCCTCTTCTTCTGTATTTATCAATAAAACATGGACATAATATCTAAGGTTTAATTCTTTTCAAAATTTCATCTAAGATTTTTGCCATTGCTTGAAAACACTAAATAAAAAGGAGGAATTCCCACAATATACTTATGAAAAACACGGATACTTCTGAGACTGTTTATCACATGGGGATTGATGTTGGTTCCACTACTGTAAAAGTTGTGGTGACCGATAAGAACGATAACATAATTTTTGATATATACCGCAGACACTATTCTGATTTGTGGAAGGCATTAAGCGAGATCGCCCTTGATCTTAAAAATAAGTTTGGAAACACGAAAGTAACCCTGGCTGTTACCGGTTCGGGAGGACTTGCAGTTTCTGAAAAATTGGGTTTACCCTTTGTCCAGGAAGTAATAGCAGGAAGCAAAGCTGTACGCAGATTTATGCCCGATGCAAATGTGGTTATTGAGTTAGGCGGCGAGGACGCCAAGATTACTTTCTTTGAAAATGGTGTCGATCAACGTATGAACGGTATTTGCGCAGGAGGTACAGGTGCCTTTATTGATCAGATGGCGGCACTTTTGGAAACTGATGCACAAGGGCTTGACAAACTGGCAGAAAATTATAATGTAATATACCCTATAGCAGCCAGGTGCGGTGTTTTCGCCAAAACCGACATACAGCCCCTGTTAAATGAAGGAGCCAGAAAAGAAGACATAGCAGCATCAATTTTTCAGGCTGTTGTAAACCAGACAATCAGCGGACTTTCCTGTGGCAGGAAAATAAAAGGCAAGGTGGGGTTCCTGGGTGGCCCTCTCCATTTCTTGCCCCAGTTAAGAAAAAGATTTAAAGAAACCCTGGATCTGAATGACAAAGATATGTTTGTCCCCGAAAAAGGCCAGGTCTATGTCGCACTGGGTGCCGCCCTTGCTTCCAAATCCCAGCTGTTAAGCGTGAAGTATGAAGATTTACTGACATTCACCGGTTTTTATGAAAAGGCAAAGTCAGATAAAAGAAACTTTATGTACGAAACAGCACATCTTGAGCCTCTTTTTGAAAATGAGAGCCAGTATTCAGACTTTTTGGAGAGGCACAGCAAGAATAAAGTCAAAAGAAAAGACCTGTCGTCTCACAGCGGAAACTGCTTTCTTGGGCTGGATATCGGTTCAACAACAAGTAAAGCGGTTCTGATAGATCAGGAAAATAATCTGCTGTATTCATGCTACATCAATAACCAGGGAAGCCCCCTGAATTCAGCAGTTAAAATGCTTAAAGTAATCTATTCCCAATTGCCCGGGAATGCCAGTATAGCATATTCTGCAGTCACAGGGTATGGTGAGCATTTAATAAAAGCTGCTTTATCCTGTGATATAGGAGAGGTTGAGACAGTAGCCCACTATACTGCAGCAGAATATTTCCTTCCTGGTGTAGAACTGATATTGGATATAGGCGGCCAGGACATGAAATGTATAAAAATAAAAGATGGCGTAATCGAAAATGTCATGCTGAATGAGGCCTGTTCCTCGGGGTGCGGCTCATTCATTGAAACCTTTGCCAAAACTTTGGATATGGATATTGAAGACTTTGCCATGGAAGGAATAAAAGCAAGGAAACCTGCAGACCTTGGCTCCCGCTGCACAGTTTTTATGAATTCCAAAGTAAAGCAGGCTCAAAAAGAAGGTGTCTCCATAGGTGATATTTCAGCCGGATTATGCTATTCGGTCATTAAAAATGCCCTCCATAAAGTAATAAAAATCAGGGATGCTTCCGACCTGGGGGATAAAATTATTGTTCAGGGCGGTACTTTTTTGAATAATGCCATTTTAAGAAGCTTTGAGAAAATTATCGGAAGAGAAGTCGTAAGACCTGATATAGCAGGTTTGATGGGTGCTTTTGGCGCTGCCATTCTGGCAAAGGAAGCATATGCCAAAGATAATAAAAAGTCATCTCTTATAGGTCCTGATAAATTAAATGATTTTAAAATCGGGACCACAACCTCGAGATGTAATGGCTGTACAAATAAATGCCTTCTTACTATTAACATATTTGATAAGGATAAAAAATTCATAACCGGAAACAAGTGCGAAAGAGGTTCGGGCAGCGAAAGACCAAAAGACATCCCCAATCTTTACGAATACAAATTTAACAGGCTTTTTGACTATAAGCCTCTGGATGATGAAAAAGCCCATCGTGGTGTAATTGGCATTCCAAGAGTTCTCAATATGTATGAAAACTATCCTTTCTGGTTTACTTTCCTGACAGAACTGGGTTTTAAAGTAGTTTTATCCCCAGTCTCAAACAGAAAAATATACGAACTTGGGATGGACACAATATCTTCAGACACAGCATGCTATCCTGCAAAACTTGTCCACGGGCATATTGTCGCTCTTGTCAATCAGGGAATTAAGCATATTTTCTACCCCTGTATTCCTAAAGAAAGAATAGAGTTCAAAGGTGCCGACAACAGCTACAATTGTCCCATAGTAAACGGTTATGCTGAAGTAATAAAAGCCAATATGGACATTCTTGAAGAAAAGAATGTGAGATTTCATAACCCATTTTTGCCTTACGATGATAAGAAAAGGCTCACAAAAAGACTTTATGAAGAATTCCGGGAATTTGGAGCAAGTTTTAACGAGATAGAAATGGCAGTTGACAAAGCCTGGCTTGAAGACATCAAAGTAAAAAAGGATATTCAGAGAAAAGGCGAAGAAACTATAAACTATCTTAAAAAAACAGGTCTGAAAGGTATTGTTTTATCCGGAAGACCCTATCACTTAGATCCGGAAGTTAATCACGGGATTCCCAACCTTCTGACTTCTTTGGGTCTGGCTGTATTAACCGAAGATTCAGTTTCACATTTAGGGAAACTTGAAAGACCTCTTCGAGTCCTTGATCAATGGATGTACCACTCCCGTCTCTATGAAGCAGCCGAATTCGTTTCAAAAAATAATAATCTTGAGCTTGTACAGCTTAATTCTTTTGGCTGCGGGCCTGATTCCATAGCCATTGAGCAGGCCCAGGAGATACTGGACAAAACAGGAAAGATTTATACCATGCTGAAAATTGATGAGGTTAACAATCTTGGTGCAGTCAAAATCAGACTCAGATCACTTAAGGCTGCTATGGACAGAAGAGCGGGTTTTGCGGATCTTGATGAGAATAATACAGAAAAATATAAAAGACCCCTTTTTACAAAAGAAATGCGTAAAAATCAATATACTATCCTTGCACCGCAAATGGCTCCCATACATTTCGAACTTATTGAACAAGCCGCACTTTCTGAAGGTTATAATCTGAAAGTACTTAAAACAGCAGATAGATATGATATAGAAGAAGGGCTTAAATACGTAAATAACGACTCCTGCTACCCTGCCATAATCGTTATAGGCCAATTAATAAATGCATTGAAATCCGGCGAATACGATCCCCGCAGTACAGCGGTAATAATAAGCCAGACAGGAGGTCCCTGCAGGGCCAGCAATTATCTTGCTCTTTTGAAAAGAGCCTTGGATGAGGCAGGGTTCCATAATGTCCCAATAATATCACTCAATGTAGCCGGACTTGATAAAAGCCCAGGATTTAAAATTACTCTTCCCCTGGTAAAAAAAGCTATAATGGGCATGATATACGGAGATCTCCTTATGAGGGTTTTATACCGCACAAGACCATATGAAAAAAATAAAGGCGAGACAGACAGAATATTTGAGAAATGGATGGAAAGATGCAAGTCAGATTTATGCACTTTAAACCGCAATGTCTTCCGTCAGAATCTTACCGGTATAGTTGCAGATTTTGAAAGAATAAGCATTAAAAATGAAACCAGGCCTAAAGTCGGGCTTGTAGGTGAAATTTTGGTCAAATATCACCCCACTGCCAACAATAATATGGTTCAGTTTATCGAGAATTCGGGAGCAGAAATGGTTGTACCCGATCTTACAGACTTTTTCCTTTACTGTGCTTATGGACGGGAAATGGACTGGCGTTATCTTGCAGGAAACAAAATACAGCGCGTATTGGGGAATCTTTTCATATCTATTGTTGAGGGATACAGAAACGACATGAGAACCGCCCTTAAAAACAGCAGAAGATTTAGCGCACCCAAGTCAATTTATCAATTGGCAGAAAACGTACGCCATATACTTTCCCTCTGCAATCATACCGGCGAAGGATGGCTTCTGACTGCAGAAATGGTGGATCTGATTGAAACTGGTGCAAACAATATTATCTGTATGCAGCCTTTTGCATGCCTTCCAAATCATATAACCGGGAAAGGAATGATTAAGAAACTTAAAAATTTATATCCCCATACAAATATTGTAGCGGTGGATTATGATCCCGGTGCAAGCGAGGTCAACCAGGTAAACCGGATAAGACTTATGCTTGAAAAAGCAAAGGGTAATCTGGGCATAAGTTATTAAAGTTCATGGAGACTTTGATTACTCCATAAGTAATAAGTATAGATTTAGAGATATTATATCCGATGATTTTTTAGTCTCAGACTGATTGTAAGAATAAATTTATCAAAAATCAGTAACGAGACAGTAAAAAATTTTGTGTATGATAAATGCGGAAATACTCTTTTCTGGGAATGATTATCAATAACAAGCAGAAAGGAGTATTTTTTTATGGGAACATTACCTAAGAATGTAGTTCGGGAAATA
>JAAYMA010000100.1 GCA_012521615.1 Clostridiaceae bacterium
TACATGTTTGTTACTAATTAGTGTAAAGTAAACTATCTGAAATCACTCGAAACGCAGATGTTTTCTGATCTGACTGACTCTATGGAATTTACTTTTACAAACCGGAGTTTACTTTTTCAATTGACCAGTTTTTTTTATTTTATAATGGTTATATTTATATTATCCTTTTCAGAATTGACTTTTAATATTCTGTTAACCCGGAAATTGCTCACCATCATCACTGACAAAACTATAGCAAGCAGCATATAAAAAATAACAAAATCCCAGGTATATTCGCTGTGTATATAACTGTTTATAAGCAGAACACTTACCATTATGAATCCTGATGCAGTAATTGGAAGCCCAATATAATACTCACTGCTCTCCTGCAAATTATACCGTGCAAGCCGGAACACGCCTGCCAGAGGATAAATCAGCACGATGATCATAATATACCATGGAACATATTTCATATTGGATATAAATACTACAACAGGTGCTATCCCAAAGGTTACAAAATCAGCAAATGAATCCAATTGTTTGCCCAATTGAGAAGAGGTATTGAAATATCTTGCCAAATGGCCATCCAACATATCAAAAATAACAGCTACATATATCAAATAACATGCCAGCTTTATTCCGGACAAAGTTCTGTTGTGAATCATCAGACAAACAGCAAGTATCCCTATTACCATATTACAAACTGTGAGTGTATTAGGTAAATATTTCAACATCACTGATTTCACTGCTTTTCCCTCCTCTCAATTTCCATATACCTGCATATAAAAGACTGATAATAATAACAAACCAGAATGTTATAAACCTAAACAGCAATGTTATTGCCAAAGCATCATTGGAGTTAATCTGCATTACTATCAGCAGGCTTGTCATAGTGGCCTCAAAACTGCCTAACCCCCCGGGCAGCAGAGGAAGCATTCCCATCATATAAGAAACAAAGGTGGCTCCTGTAAGGAAAATCCAGTCAAATCCGGTTGAAAACAGGCGTACCAACAAAATCATTTTCACAGGATAGAGTATCCATATACCAAAGGACAAAAGAAGCTGCCTGTACATCTCCCCCCTGATACTTTTCAGTACCTTAATATTTGACAGCAAGGTAATCATAAACCTCTTAAAAGCAGCAGTCCTTCTATGTTTGGGAAATGTATTCCCAATTTTATTTTCCAGAAGCGAAGTGAATTTAAATATAAAAATCAGGGAACCAATTAGGGCTAAGAGTAGGAAATAGACCACAGCCTTTATTATGCCGCTCTGAAAACCCTCAATCCTGCCTGATATATGGGCAAAGGCAAATAAATTAATAACAAAAAAGCTGAAAAAACTGACCATTTTCTGAATGGTCACCAATATAGCTGCCTCTTGCGTTGAATATTTCATTTCATTTTTAAGAAGAATTGCCCTTGTTACTTCGCCGCCCACCTTGACTCCGGGGGTAACACTTTCAACAATCGAACCTCTTGCATTTACATAAAGCATCTTAAAAAAATTATGGTCCCTCCCCATGACTTTTCCGATTCTGCACCACTGGTAATTGACAAGGAGCTGGCTTATGACCTGTACCATCAATAATGCTGTAAATGCCAATGGAGAAACTTGTCTGATACTGATAATAAAACCTGAAAAATCAAATTTCCAAAATGTCACTGACAAAAGTATGAAAAGCAGTATCCATATAAACTTTTTCATTTCCACGACTCCCTAAGCTACAATAAACAATGCGGTACTGTCAATGTTTCTCCAGTTATGAACAGCTTTTTTACAGCAATTCCGGAACAGTGAAAAGTCATCGGCCGAATAAAATTTTTTTAGTCCCTTTTTGGGAACACGTACCAGAATTCTTGCACCATAAGGGCATTTTCGTTTCAGACTACAAAATACCTGCTGTATTGGATTTACCTGAACGGCCATATGAATAACAGTATAATCTTTCGGAGATATGTCATTCCCATCACCATACAGAACCTCGATAGACTCTGTATATCCTAATTTAGAAATCAGCTGCCTTGCGATACACACGCAACAATAATCATTATCCACAATTGTCACATGAGCTCCGGTATACTCATGCAGCAGTATACCACTGAAGGGGCATGGCCCTCCGCCTATACATAAAATCCTGTCAGTGGATTTGATATCCGCTAAAGCAATCTCTTCCCTGATAAGTTTTTTATAATACAGTGACATGGCCTGATAGACCAAGATATTTTTAGCAGCCAGCTGCTCCAAAAATTTTGTGGTTTTATGTATAAAGCATGCCATCTCAAAAACGCCCCTTATCAATTACATAAACAGATGGGCAATTTGATTTATAAGCCCTGCAACTGTGAAAGCAGTTACAACTGTTGAGGTTCCAATGGCCAATGCAACCTTTGTATTGAATTCCTTCGATAAAATTCCGAAGACAGAGAGACATGGCAGGTACAATAAGGCTACAGTTCCGCCTACAAAAGCCTGCAGTGCTGTCAATCCTTCAATAGCCAACAACGGTGCAACTGCCATCTCACGGCGCACAATTCCCAAAATCAGTGCAATTACTGCATCCTTCGGAAGTCCGAGCCAACCACTTACAATGGGTTCGAGGTATACAGCAATATAATTCAAAAGGCCTGATTCCTTCAACAATGCTGCAATTACAACAGACAACAGCATTGGTGCCTCTGCTTCCACAAGAAAATGTTTCATACGGAGCATTAATTTTTTGCCGTATGCTTTGGCATTGGGCATTAATAGATTGGGTATCTCAATAACCATAGGATCTACTTTTCCTTTTAAAATGCGGCTCAAAACAGTAGATACGGTTATCATTATCACCAATGACAGGAGCAACATCAGCACTAACAGTACAGGAGAGAAGTTGGCAAACAGGCTTATTAAAGCTCCTGTCTGAGAAATACAGGGCACGGCAAAACAAACAACGGCAGATATAATTAAACGTTCTTTTCTTGTTGTTGCAGTTCTTGAGCCGATAATGGCCGGCACTGCACATCCATATCCCATCAGGATAGTTATCATGCTGCCACCCTGAATTCCCATCTTACGCATTATATTGTCAAACAAAACACTCAGACGGGGCAGAACACCCGAATCCTCCAGAAATGAAAATACAACGTAAAATAGGAATACATACGGGAAAATAAGCGCTATAATCCATTCAAACCCGATAACAAAAATGCCATACTCACCAATGAGAATATTGAGCAAAACTCCTTCGGGAACAATGGCCGAAAACAGGGACTTGAAAAGCGGAACCAGTACATTATTGACCAGGGGTAGCAATAGCACAGCACGCAGAGCTTTACCGCCACCTACTATAACCCCCAGAGATAAAATAATTATTAATAAAGCGATGGGAATTCCAGGCCACGGTTTCAGCATACTTTTTCCCAGTCTGTCCAGAAAGCTTAAATTACCATCGACATTCTTTCTTACGCGGGAAGCGATATATTTGGCTCTGCTCCATATATCCAGTTCATTTCTGCTGCAACTTTGGCAGGACGGGCAGGCTGAGCAATTGCTGCAAGTGAACTGAGTACGGTTTAAAACATTTTGTAATTCTTGTTTTAACTCTTCTATACCCTCACCTTTTACAGCCACCGTCGGAACAACAGGTGCCCCTAATTCCCGGGAGAGCAGGCCCACATTTATTTCTGTACCATGTCTTTTGGCAACATCCAATAAGTTTAACGCATAAACTACAGGCACATTATATTTTTGGATCTCAAGGCCAAGCTTAATATTTCTCTCCAGGTTGGTAGCATCCAACACACATATGACTGCAACGGGATTACTGTTCAAAAATCGAATAGCAACTTCCTCTGCTTCAGATGTGGCTTCCAGAGAATATGTACCAGGAACATCAATTAAAGTATATGTTTTATCACCTATGTTGACTGTTCCTTCTGTATAAGTGACAGTAGTTCCAGCAAAATTTGAACTTACCACATGAATACCCGTCATATTAGAAAAGAACACACTTTTTCCAACATTGGGATTACCCATTAATAAGATTTTATTGGGCTTTTCATAAATTCTTGGATCTTCATTTATGTCATGACATTTGGCCAAACCATTTACCCCCTAACTATTATCTTTTCAGCAATATCCTTACCAATGGCAATTTCGCTGGAATCTACCTTAATCAAAACCGGCCCGCCAAATCTATGAGTCATCAGTTTCTGAATCATTGCATTCTCAATAATACCCAAGCTCTTTAAAATACCAAGCTCAGGTGCATTTACGACTATATACTGGAGGTTATCTTTGGCATTATAAATGCTCTGATGGCTTCCATTGAAGTTATTTTCTCCTTTCACTTAACCCCTCTCCTTATCTGCAGTTATTCTTTATATGTATATGTTTCAAAAAAAGTTAGTTATGTCTAACATTAATATATGTGATATCACATCGGCTATTATTTGTCAATAAGTTAAGATCACAATTTCAATATATTTTCAGGATAATAAAAAATAAAAAAATAAGGGTTCAAAGACTTTGGTTTCCTCTTTAGACCCTTAAAAAATATTTTCTCGACTTTTTAAATCGGGTTGGTATGTAAATTTCTAATTTCTATATATTTAAAGAATCCACTTTTTCTTTATATTGCGATGACATAAGTGAAATAATAGAAGTGAAAAAATCAGCATGACAAAAGTGTTGAACGTCGCATTAAAGAGAGAGTTGCCTGTAATTGTACTGTTAAGTATATCCGCTCCATAAGTCAGGGGCAATAAAAATGATATGGGCTTTATTAAGGCCGGCAATTTGTCAACCGGTATAAATAACCCGCATAAAAACAGCATTGGAAATCTGAAAAAGTTTGAAAATGTCTGAGCTTCAAAGACTTCCTTTGCAGATATTGCAATCAGTAGACCTAACAGTGCTGAAGTAACAGCCATTAGAAAAACTGCAACAAACAACAAGCCCCAGTTAATTCCGCTCAGATTTATGAAGAAAGCAGCAAACACAACAGGTATAAATCCGTTTATTATACCGAACAAAACCGCTCCCAGAATTTTGGCAAAGACCAGTGTACTTATATTTATGGGTGCAAGCAGCAATCTGTCGAAAGATCTGCCCTTTCTCTCAAAAGTTATTGTGACAGCCAGCATGGAAGTAGTCCCAAACAATACACTCATGGACATTAAGCCCGGAAGCAGTGCTGAAATTTCTATGTTGCCCTGTGAACGGATAAGCTGCATTAATGTCCAGGAAAGAGGAAATATAATCCCCCAGCTGATGTTTGGTGGTTTTAAATAGTAATTCCTGATGTCTTTTTTTAAGATATTCCAAAAAGCAATCAATGATTTCATCCCGCAACCCCGCCTTTGTCATTTAATTTTGAGGCTTTAATATCCGTTATTTTAACGAACACTTCTTCCAGTGTAGATTTTATCTCTTTTGCCTCATAAACCGAAATCCCTTTATTTTTCAATAACTCAATAACAGGATATAACTCCAGCCGTTCTTTCGAGGTAATCAGACACAAATTATCATCAATGATTTCTGCACTGCAGTTCTTAATAGTGTTTTCCAGTTCTTCCCCGATTTCTTTTGTGATTCTGTCAAGCTTAAGCTGGATTTTATATTCTTTGCCCGAATCACTCATCAATTCAGTAATTAAACCGGTCCTTACAATCCTGCCGTTTACAATAAAAGCTATCCTGTCACAAATACGTTCAGCCTCTTCTATATAGTGAGTAGTGACAAAAATAGTTTTTCCTTGTTTTTTAAGATCCAATATCAGCTCTCTTATCTGTATTGCACTTTCGACATCTATTCCTGTAGTTGGTTCATCCAGGAACAAGATTTTGGGGTTGTGTATTATCCCTGCAGCTATGGTGAGTTTTCGTTTCATTCCTTTTGAGTAGGTTTTAAATGGACGGTTTGCCGCCTTTGTCAGATTGAACTGTTCCAATAGTTCAGCCGCTCTTTTTTCACGTTCTTCTTTGCGCATACCATATAAAGAAGCACAAAAGCATAAGTTCTCAAAACCATTCATTTCATCATAAAGGTTATTTTCATCAGGAATAACACCTATAATCCTTTGAACTTTTTTGACGTCCTTTACAGCATCAATACCATCAATATATATTTGACCACCGGTAGGTCTGGACAGCCCTGTCATCATATTTATTGTTGAAGTTTTACCTGCACCGTTTGGACCCAGAAATCCAAATACTTCACCTGATCTGACATCAAAGGAAATATCGTCAACTGCTTTAACATCCCCGTATACTTTTTTAAGATTAGTTACACTGATGATTCCCATGACTTTATACTCCTTCTCCTTTTTGACAACAGGATCCGGAGGCGCCCGAGCAATTCTGACTGTGATTTGATGGATTGGCGTTGCAGGTTTTTCTTTCGATTTTGGAAAGTTCATGGATTTGTGTAGCAAGTTTGCGCAGCATATCCCGCTCCACATTATAGTGCATGAAATATCCTTTTTTCACTCCTGTAACCAGACCTGTTTCCTTTAAGACTCTTATATGCTGCGATATAGCTGATTCAGACATTTCAAGCTTTTCAGACAATGCTCTTACACAATAATTGTGCTGCAAAAGCAAAATTATGATATTGTATCTCGTTTCATCCGCTATGGCTTTTAGTACCCTGGTTATCTCCATTATTACCTCCTGTATATTTTAATTAAGTTATTACTTAATTAAAATATACAGGAGGTATTTGATTAAGTCAATACTTAATTAGAAATGAATTGCAGATTAATTTTTAAGTAGATCTTCGGTCAGCTTCTCGATATCCTGCAGATCTTTAACTGCCTGATCCAGTTGTTTTTGCAGGAAATTATTATCGGTTTTAACCTGACCATTTTCTGTCATTAACCTTTCAATCTCTTTCTGCTTATCATCAACTTCTTTGCGCAGCTGTTCCAGCTCCTTGTCTTTTTCCCTGACAGCTGCTTTCTGCTCATCCAACAGCTTTTCTATATCTTTAATGATTTTGTCCTTATCTTTGTTGGAATTCTTCAATTCATCCATTTTGGAATCTATAGCCTGAAGATTGCTCTTGATATTCGTAACCTGTTCCGAACCTTTCCAATTAACAGCTGCCGCTACAAATGTAAAAGAAGATAGCATTATGATAATCAATGTAAATAATTTCTTTTTCATTTTCTTACTCCTCCGGTATATATTTTGCTTCATCATATTTTTCGTTTAAGTACTGCATCTTAAAGGAGCCATGAACACTTGTCCCATGCTGCTGAAGCACGGAGATGTTAACATTTTAATGTCCTGACACCTTATCTTATTTTTCAGACTATGTTAGATAATCGCAAAGTACTAAAAGCGTTCTATAGCAGAAAACTATCTGAGATTGATAAAATAATAAGGAGGTTTGAAACCACCGATTTAATAGTATAAAGTAATTTTATGATTTTGTGTAAAGTAAATTATGGAAAATACAATTCAGAAAAAAACCTTCATAACCAGTAAGGCAACCGATTATGAAGGTTTTTCGTTTTTACCATACAAACGTTTTGCTCTACAGTCAAATTACTTTCTGTTCAATACCTTCCGGGCTTTTTCCACTATATTATCAGGTGTTAACCCGTATTTTTCAATCAAATCTGCAGGCTTCCCTGATTTTCCGAAGACATCCTCAATGCCCACCATTTCTACAGGAACAGGGAAGTTTTTCACTAAAACTTCTGCTACGGCACTTCCCAGCCCGCCAATTACATTGTGTTCCTCACAAGTTACAATTGCTCCCGTTTCTTTCGCAGCTTTTATAATAATTTCAGCATCTATCGGTTTAATTGTATGAATATCAATAACCCTTGCGGATATACCTTCTTTTGCGAGCATCTCAGCAGCCTGGATAGCCTGAGATACCATGAAGCCGTTTGCAACAATGGCTACATCCTTACCATCCTTTATGGTTATACCTTTTCCTAATTCAAATTTTGTATCGGCCGAATAGATAACGGGTACATCCATTCTGCCGAATCTTAAATAAACCGGACCTACCATTTTTGCCGCCTGTTTCACAAGAGCGTTGGTAGAAACAGCATCTGCAGGTGAAACAACTGTCATTCCGGGAATGGAACGCATGAGGGCAATATCCTCTATAGCCTGATGTGAAGCACCATCCTCACCAACAGTTATCCCTGCATGAGTTGCGCCAATTTTTACATTGAGATGAGGATAGCCTATTGAATTTCTCACCTGATCGAAAGCCCTTCCTGCTGCAAACATAGCGAAGGTGCTTGCGAAAACAGTTTTTCCGCAGCTGGCCAATCCTGCTGCTATAGCCATCATGTTGGCTTCAGCAATTCCTATATTGAAATGTCTTTCAGGATATTTTTTCTTAAATTCACTTGTCTTTGTTGAGCCTGAAAGGTCTGCATCCAGAACCACTATATTTTCATCATGGCCTATTTCAGCAAGGGCCTGCCCATAAGCCACGCGGGTTGCTATTTTCTCGGACATTTTAAATATACCTCCGTTGCTTTTAATTATATAATTAGACTGATTTAATTATTTTCCAATCCGGAAAGATATTCATCCAATTCCTTTAAAGCTTGCTCGGCCTGTTCCTTTTTAGGCGCGCTTCCGTGCCATTGGGCCTGATTTTCCATATAAGACACGCCCTTACCTTTTACAGAATGTGCGACAATCACTGTCGGCTTGTCTTTACAAGCTTTTGCGGCCTCGACTGCTTTTTCAATTTCATCAAAATCATGAGCATTGATAGATATAACATTCCAGCCAAAAGCGGCAAACTTATCAGCAATGGGCTCGGGATTCATAACATCGGATATGTTTCCGTCAATCTGAAGGCCATTATAATCTACAAATGCAGTCAAATTATCAAGCTTATAATGAACCGCTGCCATTGCGGCTTCCCATACCTGGCCTTCTTCCAGCTCTCCATCACCAAGAGCTGCATAAACCCTGTAATTTTTCTTGTCAAGTTTTCCAGCCAAAGCCATGCCCACAGCAGCTGAAATTCCCTGTCCCAATGACCCTGTGGACATATCCACTCCGGGCACCATTTCCATATTGGGGTGGCCTTCAAGATAGCTGTCAGCCTGTCTGAATCCTTTCAGATCTTCTACCGGGAAAAAACCCCTGTGAGCAAGAGTTGAATAAAGACCCGGAGAACAATGTCCTTTTGATAGCACAAACCTGTCCCGGTCAGGATCTTTGGGATTTTGAGGATCTACATTCATTTCTTTAAAGTACAGATAGGTTAAAATATCTGCCAGAGAAAGGGATCCTCCGGGATGACCGCTTCCCGCTGAAGCAACTGCCGTGATAATACCTTTCCTTATCATCGTAGCAGTTTTCTTAAGTTGTTTTTTCGTCATTTCGTCCATTATGGAACTCCCCCCTGCGATGGTTTTTATTAGTTTAAGTATACACCAAGAATAAAACAAGGTAAATGTAGGCTTACCCTATTTCCTTATTCGTCAATGGAAATGGGATTGAAACCTTCACCCATTACCTCTCTGACGTCGATTAGAAGGATAAAAGCTGTATCATCAACTTTTTTGACAATAGCCCTTACTGTAGGAATTTCCTCCCTTTTTACCACACACAAAAGAACAGTTTTGTCTTTTTTGCTGTACATTCCCATCCCTTTAAGACCTGTTACCCCACGATCTACTTCTGTAAGAAGTCTTTGGGCGATCTCTTCATAATTATCGGAGATTATAAGAAGACCTTTTGCAAATTTCAGACCTTCCATATAGGCATCTATGGTTATTGTCGATATATATAAACAAATAGCAGTGTACAGACCAAGTTTAAAACTTCTGAAAGCAACAGTCGCAAAAAGTATAACAAATCCGTCAATAATCATCAAATATTGACCCAATGAATACCTTGGCCATAATTTTTTGAGAACTGCGGCAGCCAGATCTGTGCCGCCTGTAGTAGCGTTTTCTTTAAGAACTATTCCCAGACCCAAACCCATTATCGCTCCACCTATAATAGAGTTCAGAAGAAGATCCGGAACTGCCATGGTTTCATCAAACTCTATGAAATATTGAATAAGTACATCAAATGACGGAGCAGATATGTCAATTAACAAAGACAGCAGTACAGCACCGAATGAAGACCTTATAAGAAACATCCTGCCGCGGCTTTTATATCCTGTAAGAAAAAGCGGAATGTTAAATGCAAGCATCAAAATACCGACAGGAATTTTTTCATCGACTAAATGATAGATTACTGTTGAAAGTCCCGATACACCTCCCGGGGCGAGTTTATAGGGAATCAGGAACAAATTCATTGAAATTGTGACGATCAAGCAGCCAAGTGCAATTTTAAAATATGACTGCCATGGTATTTTTGAAAATTTGCCCATATTATTTTTACCCCTCTGGTGTAGTATATGAAAAAAACGAAAAATAAACCGGGAAAACCCGGTTTAAAGCTATTTTTATCAAGTACTTCAGACTTATTCAAGACCATATTTCCTCTTAAATTTATCAACACGGCCTGTTGAGTCAACAAGCTTCTGCTTGCCGGTAAAAAACGGATGACACTGTGAACAAATTTCTACACGTAATTCTTTTTTGGTAGAACCTGTTTCAAAAGTGTTACCACATGCACAACGAACAACAGCCTCACCGTATTCTGGATGGATACCTTTCTGCATGGTTTTCACCTCGCTTAAATGACGTTAACTTTATAATACTTAACTTTAATAATTGCAACTCTAAAAAAGCGCCGGTCAGTATTTTATCATAATACCAAATATAATGCAAGCAAAACTACTTGTATAACATATCAAAACCGTTCTTGTCCCTCAGGGCAAAGGCTGTATTGATGCCACTGATGAATTCCTCATTGGTTTTGGTGTTCATAAGCCTGCTTATAATCATTTCGGTAACATCTGCAGTTCCCACATTACTCATAGCCTTACGGATAGCCCATATTCCTTCAAGCTCCTTCTGAGAAAGCAGCAGCTCCTCACGCCGTGTACCGGAACGGTTTATGTCTATTGCAGGGAAAATTCGTTTTTCAGAAAGCCTTCTGTCCAAATGCAGCTCCATATTACCCGTTCCTTTAAACTCCTCATAGATTACATCGTCCATACGGCTGCCCGTATCTATAAGAGCAGTAGCTATAATAGTAAGGCTTCCTCCATTTTCGATATTTCGTGCCGAACCGAAAAATCTTTTAGGTTTATGGAGTGCTCCCGGGTCAAGACCACCTGACAAAGTCCTTCCTGTAGGAGGAATAGTAAGGTTATATGCCCTTGCCAGACGAGTGATACTGTCCAGGAGTATAACAACATCTTTTTTATGTTCTACAAGGCGCTGAGCCCTTTCAAGAACCATCTCCGCAACTTTGATATGATGTTCCGGAAGCTCATCAAAGGTTGAATATATAACTTCACCCTTTATGGACCGCTGCATATCTGTAACTTCTTCCGGTCTTTCATCTATAAGAAGAACAATGACTTCTATATCAGGATATTTTGTCGTAATAGCATTGGCGATTTTCTTAAGAAGGATTGTCTTACCGGCTTTAGGCGGCGATACTATAAGACCACGCTGTCCTTTCCCGATAGGTGCTATCAAATCTATCAGACGGGTTGACAGCTCCTTCGGATCCATTTCAAGAGTTATCCGATTGTCAGGATAAATTGGGGTAAGCTGATCAAATGGACGGCGTCTCAAAGCTACTTCCGGGTCATCACCATTTACCGAAGTTACATATAGCAAAGCCTGAAACTTTTCGCCTTCTTTCTGAATTCTTCCTTTGCCGACTATTTTATCACCGGTTTTTAAATTAAATCTGCGAATCTGGGACGGAGAAACATAGATATCTTTAGGTCCGGAAAGATAATTTTCGCCTCTTAAAAAACCATATCCATCGGGAAGCACTTCGAGAATTCCAGAGACAGGATTGTCGCTTTCCAACTTGGAAAGATCCCTGATTTTAGGATGTTTAAAAGTCTTGCTCTCTCCCTCAGCCGGACTTTCTGATGTCTCTTCTTCTTTTGCTTCAGTTTTCTCGCTGTCTTTTTTTTCAGCCTGGGTTAATTCTTCTTTATCTGAAGCTGCATCTTCTTTTACTTCCTTCTGTTCTTTCCCTTTATCCTGTTCAGTTTCACCTTCTTCCTGAACAGTTATTTCATCTTTATCCTTTTTTTCAGCACTGTCAGTTTCAGAAGCTCCGGCCTCTTCTTTTTTATCATCCAATTCTATATCATCTTTTTTCTTTCTGCGGGTACGCGTTGATTTTCGCACAGTGACTGCTTCTGCACTATCGGTTTTAAGCTCTCCTTCAGATGCTTCTTCCGAAGGCCCGGCCTGATCTGTTTCCTCTTTTGGCGCTACTGCCTCTGCATTTTCTGAAGATTTCTTTTTAGGACGCCCTCTCTTTTTGGCAGGCTCCTTTGCCTCTTTATCTTTTTCTTTTTTGTCTGATTCTTCTGCAGACTTTTCCTCGGGTTCGGCTGCATCTTCTTTGATTAAATCTTCTTTGATTTCATCTTTTTTAATTTCATCTTTTTCAGATTTTATATCTGAAACTTTTTTTAATTCTTCCTTTATATCTGTATCAGCTTCAGACAAATCAACAGTTCCCTCGCCTGAACTTAATATAAAATCAATCAGTTCCTGTTTTTTAAGTCTTGAAAAGCCTTTAAGCCCCAGCATCTTGGCTATATACCTGAGATCTGCTATTGTTTTTTTCTCAAGAATAGACCTGTCCTTCATAATACACCGCCTTGTATAACAAATAGTTACTGTTTTAAATTATTCTTTCAGAAAATTTAATGCTCTCAGTAAAGCAGAAAAATGGTTTTTATATTTACTATCTATAATCAACTGCAAATAGCATTTTCTATAATTAGAAAACACCGCACCGAGTCTTACTGATTAACCTCCTGGGCTAAAACAATTTTTTATCATCAGAATTAATTTAACTCAATCAAACAAATATTTGGGAATTAATTTAAGTCGTATGACAAAATGTCATTTACATCTATAAAATGGATATTCAATATCATAATATTCTAATTCCATAATTTAAATTCTTCTCAGTGGGAAATAATGCAGATATGAGCGCCATTAACTGCTATAATATATCAATTTATTCAATACTTTGTCAAGCACTAGTAAGTAATTTTTATGAGTTTGTTATACTAAAAAATGTTTTTACTGGCACTTTGTCGAGGCAGGGTAAATATTCTATTAAATTTTACCATAAAAAATGTGTTTTGCCAATTAAAAATTAATCTTTTATTGTCAAATCTATGTTGTTTTTTGACGCAAAATTTTTCAGATCTTCTAAAAATTTTTCTTCCTGGGTATTTTCATCGGATCCAGTGCCGACCTGGCTGCTGATTGATTGTTCGTCGGTGATTTTTACAGCTACATCGATGCCCATAACTCTTAAAAAGGACTCTTTTATTACTTCGACACTTTCATTTCGACTCAGCACTGTCTTTTTAAGACCATCATCACTTGATACGATTATCAAAGCTGTGTTCCTATCGGTTAGAATACACTCTGTGTCAAGTAAATATGCATATACCTTCATTTTTTTCCGTGCCCGTATATCATTGATTATCTGCGGCCATTCTTTAAGGGTATTCACTTTCCCGATATTTATGCTGCCCTTTGTGTCCGGGGATAATTCCTTATCTTTTTCTTCAGTAAGTAATCTGTCAATCTTGTTTTCTTTTTTTATGGAATCTGCATCAGAAATATTTTTTGCAGATTGTTTAAGTTCGGTTTTTTGAGAATTTACATTTACTGAACTTATCTTTTTTTCAAGCTGAACAATTCTTGCTTCCAACCTGCTGATAGTTTCATTTATTAAAAACTCAGGTGTATTTGAAACCTGTTCTTTCGACTTGACCGGAACACCTGAACACAGTTTTACCAGTGCCACTTCGAAAAGAATGCGCTGGTTTTCTGACCATTTTAATTTTCCCTCAGTTTCTGAAAGTTCTTTGATAATATTTATAATTTGATCCAACTCGATATTTGCTGCATTTTCTCTTAAAACAGTCAATTCCTCTTCATCGAGCTCTATTAGCTTTTCTGCCTCCCCGCCTGTTTTGCATAACATTAGATTTCTGAACCACTCGATAAGTTGATTGCAAATATTCAATAAATCTTTGCCTTCATCCATTGAAGTCTTTATACAATTTAAAGCACTTTCAATATCTCTGCTGATAATAGATCCTGCCAATAAATTCACCGCTTCTGATGCGGCAAGCCCTGAAATTTCAGCTACATCCTCACGGGTAATCCTCTCTTTTCCAAGAGAGATACATTGGTCAAGAAGACTGATAGCATCACGCATGCCCCCCTGGGAAAGACGGGCAATCAAATTAAGAGCACTGTCATCGGCAGAAAAGCCAGCATCTATAACTATTGTTTTCAGCCTGGACGCTATTCCGGCTATTGATATTCTTTTAAAATCAAATCTCTGACAGCGTGACAGGATTGTAGCAGGTATCTTCTGCGGTTCTGTTGTTGCAAGTATGAAGATAACATACTGAGGAGGCTCCTCCAGCGTCTTGAGCAGTGCATTGAAAGCTCCTGTAGAAAGCATATGAACCTCATCAATTATATATACTTTATATCGGGCTACGGCCGGAACATACATAACAGCCTCTCTGATTTCCCGAACATCATCCACACCATTATTTGAAGCCGCGTCTATCTCAACTACATCCATAATGGAATTATCCAGGATTCCTTTACATACACTGCATTCATTGCAGGGATTTCCCCGGGATGGATTAAGACAGTTTACTGCCCGTGAAAATATTTTCGCCATCGTAGTCTTTCCAGTACCTCGGGTACCGCAAAAAAGATAGGCATGACTGATTGTATTTTTTATTACACTGTTTTTAAGTGTGGTTACAATATGCTGCTGTTCTACAACATCATCAAAAGTAACCGGTCTCCATTTGCGGTATAGCGCCACATGCGCCATTTACCATCACTTCCCTCAATATTCAATAAATTAAGAATAATATTAAAGAACAAATACCTTATGTAGAAAAAGTTTAACAGTTAAAACTCAAATGTGCAAGGACAGATACAAATAAAAAAACGAGGCTTTCCACCTCGCTGTTATTGGATTTAAGCCGTGCACCTGTCTTCGACAGACAAGTATAAACGTCCCATGTGCAAGTATACTCAAACCAGGCTGGCTTGCGGCACACCCAGAGTCACGCTTACCGCTGCTTCCTTCCGGACCTGACGGGGTTCACGCTTCTAAGTTGCGCAAGACCCGATTCTCATTGCACCTTGCAGCATAACTGCTTTACACTTGTAAGCCTCTGACAGGAATTCAACTCCGCTATAGCGGATTGCGGATGCAGGGCACCGCTACCTCCCCGTCTAGCACGGCAACGTTTATTATATAGCATTTTGTGACGCAACGCAACAAAAATAACTCAGTAAGATTTGGGAGTTTATATTTTGCTGTCCCGTGCACGTATTTCAGTACGGCGTATTTTGCCGCTTATTGTTTTCGGAAGTTCATCAACAAACTCGACCACCCGGGGGTATTTGTACGGAGCAGTGTGAGTTTTGACATAGTTCTGAATTTCAACCTTCAATTCCTCCGAAGGCTCATATCCTTTTGCAAGAACAATAGTAGCCTTAACTACATTGCCCCGAATTGGGTCGGGAACACCCGTAACTGCACATTCCAATACCGACGGATGTTCCATAATGACACTTTCAACTTCAAAAGGTCCTATGCGGTATCCTGAGGACTTTATAATATCGTCGGTTCTACCCACGTACCAAAAATAGCCGTCCTCATCCCTCCAGGCCGTATCGCCGGTGTGGTACAAGCCATTATGCATGACCTGGCCGGTTCTTTCTTCATCCCGGTAGTATCCAATCATAAGCCCGACAGGTTTTTCGCCATCCAGGCGAAGAACTATTTCACCTGTCTGACCGGGTTCCACACTGTTCCCTTCTTCATCCACCAAATCAACATTATATGCAGGGGAAGGCCTGCCCATGGAACCAGGTTTGGGTCTCATCCATTTGGCAGTAAACAGTGTCAAAGTAGTCTCTGTCTGTCCGAACCCCTCCATCAGCTCAATTCCGGTCATTTCCTTAAACTTGTTGAATACTTCAGGATTAAGTGCCTCACCTGCCGTGGTACAATATTTTAAAGAAGACAGATTGTATTTCGACAGGTCTTCTTTTATAAGGAAACGGTAAATTGTAGGTGGTGCACATAAAGTGGTCACCTTATATTTTTCGATACGCTTTAATAATTTATCAGAATCGAATCTGTCAAAATCATAGGTGAATACCGCAGCTCCCGCAAACCATTGGCCATAGAGTTTTCCCCATACAGCTTTGGCCCATCCCGTCTCGGCAACAGTTAAATGAAGCCCGTCAGGATCTGCATTATGCCAGTATACAGCAGTTACAATATGGGCTAAAGTATAGTAATGATTATGAGCCACCATTTTGGGCATTCCGGTAGTTCCGGATGAAAAATACAACACCATCATATCTTCAGCTTTAGGTCCGGCTTCCCCTTTTGGCCTCTCAAATTCAGGAGCATTTTTTAAACCCTCTTCAAAGCTGAGCCATCCATCCCTGGTCTTTCTTATCATAATCTTTATTGACAGGGTTTCAGTTTCTTTCTGGGCTTCATCCACAAAATCGGCAATTTCTCCATCGGGAGTACATATAACTGCCTTAATGCTCGCGGCCTTGATTCTGTATACCAAATCATTTGTCAAAAGCTGATTGGTTACAGGTATAGCCACTGCACCTATTTTATGAAGTGCCATCATGCAGTACCACCATTCATAGTGGCGTTTTAGAATAAGCATTACCGCATCACCTTTTTTGATGCCAAGGCTCATAAAATAGGCGGCAGCTTTGTCACTGTATATTTTCATATCGGAGAAAGTAATGAATTTTTCATCACCCTGGTCATTGCACCATACCATTGCCAGCTTATCGGGATTATCCCTTGCAATTCTGTCCACCACATCATAAGCGAAATTGAAGTATTCATCTTTCTTGTAATCTATTTTTACAACTTCTCCCCTGTCGTTTAAGGTTTCAACGATAAATTCTTTATAAAGTGCTGACATCAGCCCATCCTCCCGTTTTGATCCTTTATTACCACAGCCAGAAACAGACAAGGCTTACCGTTTGCAGCAGTCATGCCATGCCTGTGTGTTGCATCGTAATATACAGAATCGCCTTCGTTCAATATAAATTCATGATCATCAATTTTCATTCTGAGTGAGCCCTGGAGAACATAGTCAAATTCCTGACCGGAATGGCTTCTTTGTAATATCCCCTCTTGTTCGGCAGCTTCATCGTAGGGTGCCTCCACAAGAAAAGGTTCTGCATTTCTGTTTTTGAAAAGATAAGCCAGGCTTTGATAATTAAAGCCTTTTCTTCTCTCGATTTTCAATCCTTTACCTTTCTTTACGCGTGTAAATACCGATAATTTAGGGCTTGTGCCTGTAATAAGTTCACTGATATCCACGCCCAATTTCGCTGCAACTTTATACAGGAAAGTAAAAGAAAAATCCTGTGTTCCTGTCTCATACAGCTCATACTCTTTTTCACTGATTTCCAGAAGCTCGGCCATTTCGGTGACTGAAATGTCAAGATCAATTCTCAAACCCCGTATCCGTTCAGCAATTTCCTTAATCTTATCTCCCATTAAAAACCCTCCAGTCCCTTTCGGTATATTAAAAAAAGCCCGTCTCAACAACAAATGTTGTTGGGACGAGCTTATCACCCGTGGTACCACCCATCTTCGGCTAAAGTTTGCAGCCCTCTTTTCAGGTTCAGCTAAACCCCAGCCTGTAACGCGGCATACGCATTATCCTACTGAAAGTTTCAGATAATGAACTCCGGAATGATACCTGTGAAAACTTATTCTGTCTGCTTGCACCAGCCGCAGACTCTCTGCATGAATAAACTGCCTTCACAGACGTTCCTTCATTGTCTGTATAAATATGTATAGACATGAATAAATTTTAAATCCGATGTCTTAATAATAACTATAAAATTCATTCATGTCAATAAAAAATTATGGTATAATATGTGAAATAAATTCAGAGGGAGAATATGAATATGGATGTTAGTATGAAAAAGCCAGTCAGATGGCATTTCCTGCTCATTGGGTCACTCAGTATGCTATTTTCCGGAATCATTTATGCCTGGTCAATTTTGAAAACTCCTTTCTCAACTGAATTCGGATGGACAGCATCTCAGCTTGCTCTTAATTTTACCCTTATAATGTGCTTTTTCTGCATTGGCGGAATGGCGGCAGGAATGCTTATAAAAAAAACTTCGCCTAAAACTATAGTTATATTCTCTGCACTTTTTACCTGTTTTGGATTTATACTGGTCTCTGTAATGTCGGGCCGGAGTATTTTTACACTCTACTTATCCTATGGGCTTTTATGCGGTTTTGGTATTGGAATGGCATATAATGTGATAATTGCTACCGTGAATTCATGGTTCCCCGACAAAAAAGGTACTTGTTCAGGTATTCTTATGATGAGCTTTGGAGCAAGTACATTAATTCTTGGAAATATTGCATCACATATGTTCAAGGCTGATAATATCGGCTGGAGAAATACATATATGGTTTTGGGGATTGCAACTGGTATAATACTTTTATTTGCTGCCTTATTTCTCAAATTTCCCCCTGATACCGTTCAGCTGCCCAGAGCTTCGTTGAATAAAAAGTCAAATACCCGTGAGGATTTTGAAAGCAGGGACTACACCACTTCCGAGATGATCAGGCGATTTACTTTCTGGAGATTTTTTCTTTTCCTTGTAACTTTGGCTGCCACCGGCAGTACCGTTATAAGTTTTGCCAGGGATCTTGCCATAAATATAGGAGCGACAGAAACTCTGGCCATAACACTTGTAGGCGTGTTGTCGGTATTTAACGGGCTTGGAAGAATAATCTGCGGGGTATTGTTTGATTTAGCCGGAAGAAAAAAAGCCATGCTTTTTGCAAATATAGTGACTATATCCGCCCCAACGATTCTGTTGATTTCCTTATTGACCAGTTCGGTAGTTACAGGAATACTGGGTTTTTGTCTGGTTGGCATCTCATACGGTTGCGCGCCAACCATAAGTTCAGCTTTCATAGGTTCTTTTTATGGAACCAAATATTTTTCATTGAATTTCAGCATAGCAAATACCATGTTAATTCCGGCTTCTTTTACAGCCACCCTTGCAGGAGCCTTAATAACGGGTACAGGTTCATACATCGCTCCCATAATATTACTCATAGCTCTGGCAATAATGTCACTGTTACTGAATTTGAGTATCAAACGCCCGTAAAAGCAGGTGTTGTTATATACCAAAAGATATTATTTCTCGCCTGTTGAATAATTATACATTTGTATGTATAATTATAAGTAATTTATAATTGCTAACAATCTGATTTTAAGCTCTTTACTGAAGATATTTAATCCTAACCTGAATTTTGTATTAACAGGAGGTTATTGCTGTGACTTTACAGGAAATTATAGCTCTTGATAAAAAGTATTTTATGAATACTTTCGGTGACAGGCTGCCCGTCTGCTTTGTAAAAGGAGAAGGTATTAAACTCTGGGATACAGAAGGTAAAATGTACTACGATTTTTTAGCCGGAATAGCTGTCAATGCTCTTGGTCATTCCCATCCGGCAATTGTCAGGGCAATTACTGAACAAGCTCAAAAATTTATCCACTGCTCAAATTATTACTATATAGAATCTCAGGCAAAACTTGCTCAGCTCATTGTTGAAAACTCATGCTGCGATAAAGTTTTCTTTGCCAACAGCGGAGCCGAAGCCAATGAAGGAGCAATAAAGCTTGCCCGCCTGTATTTCAGGAAAAAAGGTTTTCCTAAAAAATTCGAAATAATAACACTTGAAAAATCATTCCACGGCCGTACCCTTGCTACTTTAGCTGCAACTGGTCAGGAAAAATATCAAAAGAATTATTGTCCTTTAACTCCTAAATTTTTAAGCGTTCCCATGAATGATATAGAGGCTCTTGAAAAAGCCATCACCAAATATACCTGCGCAGTGATGCTTGAGCCCATCCAGGGCGAAAGTGGAGTTAATCCTGCTGATAAGGATTATATCCGTCAGGTCAGGGAGCTTTGTGACCGGAAAGATATTATTTTAATATTTGATGAAGTCCAGTGCGGTATCGGCAGAACTGGTAAGTTATTTGGTTATGAGCATTTTGGTGTGGAGCCGGATATATTCACTTTGGCCAAGGCCCTGGGCGGCGGCTTTCCAATAGGAGCCCTCTGCGCAAAGGAACCTTTTGCAAGTGCCTTTGAACCCGGAGATCACGGTTCAACCTTTGGTGGCAATCCTCTGGCCTGCAATACCGCATATGCTGCTCTCTCAACAATTCTAAACGAGAACCTCAGCGAAAACTCAGCTGTTATGGGTGAATACCTGATTGAAAAGCTGGGCTTATTAAAAGAAAAATATAGTTTCATTAAGGAAGTAAGAGGGAAAGGACTGATGGTGGCTTGCGAATTTTCCACCCCTATAGCCAATGAAGTTAAAATCAAATGTCTGGAAAATGGTTTTCTCATTGGCAGCGTAGGAAACAACATTATTCGTATGCTTCCACCTTTGATTATTACAAAAGCAGATATAGATTTATATATATCGGCACTTGATAATGTACTTAAAGAAATTTAAAGTTCATACCCATAAATAACAATTTATTTTAACGCCTGAACCAGGCGTTTTTTTATGCAACATGACAAGCATACTTGCATACAATTGGAATGCAGAAGTTTTTATGAATGGTGATTCTATGTCTTATAATTACAATATGTTTGAAAGACTTGGAGGATCTATCCAAAAGAAAAAGCTCGAAAAAGCCCTTGAAATGTTTCATAATGAAAGCCCTCAGGAGCTCAGGCGCAGAATAGGAAATATTGATACCAGAGAAATTCTCGAAAAACTGGAGGAATATAATCCTCAGAAACTAAGACAAATGGGCATTAATATTGAAGAGTTGCGCGGTAAAATCACTGAAAGAGATTTTGAGAAGTTAATGCAGGTGCTGGGACGGGACGGAGCTTTGGTAGTCCAAAAACTTAAATCCTTATTAAACTAAGACTGGAGGCGTTCTTATGGCTGATGACCTCGATAGAAAAATAAAACAAATCGCTGATATGTTCGGGGTTTCAGATACAAAAAACCTTAAGAACATTGTCGAAAACTTTG
This sequence comes from Clostridiaceae bacterium, assembly GCA_012521615.1. Classification (GTDB taxonomy): domain Bacteria; phylum Bacillota; class Clostridia; order DSM-8532; family DSM-8532; genus DTU059. The sequence goes on from JAAYMA010000100.1 coordinate 21,204, forward strand.
CCGCCACAAAAGAGCCCGTTCAGGACAATCCGGGAAGCTCCAAGGAATATAATGAGTTTCAGAGAAGCAACACCAATTATTATTCTCCGCCCAGCTTTAATCCCTCAACGGGGAACAATGTAGCAGAATTTCTGACCAAAGCAAATGAAATGGTAAGCATGTTCAATAATTTTCATGATTCCAGGGTTGCTCTTCTGAATTCAGTACAGCCTTTTTTAAAACCTCAAAGACAGCAGCGCCTCAACAGTGCCGTGCAGCTTCTTAAAATCATATCAATAGTAAGCGGCCTGGCGCAAAACAACCACAATGCCAAGGGGTGAATTTTAATGGAACCAAAAGAGTTAAAATCAATTCCGTTTCCTTATGAAATCGATGAATGCCCAGAACAAAAGGCCGCACATCACAGAAGACCTCCGGGACCTTCTGTGCCAACGTTTTTCAGAAATATTAAGCAGGATGATATTATTCTTATCCTCCTCATTATTCTTTTATTGTCAGAAGGAAGCGAATGTGATTATCTTTTGGTTGGCATATTGATATTCATCTTCTTGGCTGGGTTTGATGGAAATTTCCTTGGTATTTAATTCTATTGAATAATTTTTGGCCTATTGCAAATGCTTTTTATGAAAACTCTCTATTTGGAGGCAATCATGAAAAAGCATGTAAAACTTGCATGGGCCTATTTTATTACCTTTGCATTAATATTGATTGCAGTAACTGTAACTAATAGCTTAAACGACTTTGACCAATACAGTCAAGCTGCAATCTCTTACTACGGATCAAGCGGACCGGAAGTCAGGGAAATTCAGAAAAGGCTTAAAGCCTGGGGCTATTATCATGGCGCTGTGGACGGAAAATACGGGTATCTGACCTATCAGGCTGTCCGGTATTTTCAAAGCAAAAACGGTCTTAAAGTCGACGGTATCGCAGGAAAGCAAACGCTATATGCCTTAGGGCTTCCCACAGGTGAGTATAATCCTGCAGAAAGGCATATTGATTTATTGGCACGCTGTATTTACGGGGAAGCCAGGGGTGAGCCCTATGAGGGCCAGGTCGCTGTTGGGGCCGTTGTATTAAACAGAGTCAATGACTCCAGATTTCCAAATACCATACCTGGTGTAATTTATCAGCCGGGGGCTTTCGATTGTGTAACTGACGGGCAGATTAACCTCACTCCAAATGATACAGCTTATAGAGCAGCAAGGGATGCATTAAACGGCTGGGATCCCACCTACGGCTGTATATATTACTACAACCCGGCAACAGCCACAAGCAAATGGATCTGGAGCCGTCCCATAGTCGTTAAAATAGGGCGCCATAATTTTGCCAAGTAATTTTAAGACTTAAGCGACAGCATCGCAACATGAAAGCAGTCATGGGAGGCTGTTATGGAGTGGAGAACCTTGCGGCCGCCGGACTACAGTGAGCGGAACTCATACATTGGGGACATGGCCTAATTTACCGGGCCATGTCCTCTTTATGTAAAGATTGATTAATCGGATGAAAATTATTGCAGGATATATACAAACAAGACAGCAGTCCCCTGTCTTACTTATAGACTGACACACCTGGACTTTTTCCTGTTTCAATAACTTTGTTCACAGGCGCATATTGATCCCTGTAAAGCTCAATTCTGTCATTTTCAATTATAAGACTGACACTTACAGTAAAACCGGGGTTGCCTTCTGAAACCACAATATTTTTATTGGGAGAAAGCTTTTCGTTGACACTTGTAATAATCGGAGGTGGAATTTCTTCCTCTTTTTGAACTATTAAAATACCGCTTCGTAATGTCTTGTCTGATACCATATAGAAAGTCGCAGTATTTTCATTATGTTCAATAAGAAGCATAAGTGGAGAAGAAGTTTTGTTGACCATTATAAGATTATGGTCATCATTCTCTATTACGGCTTCAAGTCCTATTTCAGTAAATGAAACCGGATGACGCGAAGGATTGCGTTCAAGTACCTCTATTCCTTCAATCTTCAGAGCCGATTGATACAGCCCGGATGCAATCCGGTTTAATATATCCTTTCCGTTTGAAAACTGTGAGAAATCAAGTAAGTTCCTCAGATTAATCTCTTCATTGTTCTTAAAAACTACGCCATGCAAAGAATTAAGAAATTCCTGCACTTCTGTTATGTCCGGAAAAGGAATTTCGGCTTTGGAAACTATGACACTGAACTTATCTTCATACTTTTTATCAATATAATTTTCAACAAATATGGATGAAGAATTTATATCTATTTTTAGGGATTCATGACGTAAAGAAGAGTTAAGATGCTTTTCTATTTCCTTTATCAGCATTTCATAATCAGTTTTAATACCGAGTTTTTGTGGAGTATATATAATTACCCCGTCTTCTACATCATATCGTTCTGCTGCCGGTTCTATTTCAAAAGGAGAGAAAACAGGCCGGCATACTTTTTTTAGTTTTTCTGCATTGAATGTAATAACAGGATTAAATATATATTCTTTGTCCGGGCTAACAAACAGCTGATTAAAACCATTTTCCGGAATAATGCTCTTAATTGCTTCAATGGTTTTTTCAGCATCAACACGCGCTTCAATATCTGAATATGGTATTGTAAAACTGTTTTCACCGATATGGAAAGTCAGATTACTGTCAGGAAAAGAAGAATAATAATCATTTATTGCTTCTTCAGCCTCTGCCAAAGTAAGCCCCTTAAGATTAAGATTATCAATTGATATATTGTTAATAATGGTTTCAGTTTCCACTGCGGAAAGGACCAGAAAACCCGTTCCAACTCCTATGATGATCTGAAAAATGATGATGCAGAACCAAAAATATCTTATGTTTAACTTTTTCATTTGTATCATCTCCATTTATCAGAAAACGGGCCAGATATGCTGGCCCGGTGAAAACGTAAATATTATCCTTCATAATTCATAACTAATTCAATCAGTTTTCCATGTTCCTTTACTGCCTGGATTATTTGGTTGGTAATAATTTCTCCCTCTTGCACAATTACCTGACCAGCACTGTCATATATGGTCTTGGTTACTTTCTTCCCGACCAGGTATTCCTGCTGCCTTTGTTCGAACAACTCTGCTGCTCTTGAGCCGGATTGGTTTTCGTTGTCTTCGGCTGTTTCAGGTTCTTCCCCGGTCACTTCGGTTATATCGGCTGTATCAAGTGTATCAAACAGAGAATTTTCATTGTCAGGTTCATCAGGGGTAAAACCGTCTAAAGCATAGAGATCAGCTACGTCTCCATATTTTTCATCTATATCGGCAGAGATTTCCTGAACCTCAGACATCTCTGGCTCCAGATTGTAATCTATTGGCTCGTTATTTTTTTTTTCGTCTTCTGTGTAGGTTTCTATTGCACTTGGTGTCTGTATTAATTTTTCTATAAAATCGTTGTTAACCACTAAAAGGTCTTTTCCGAAACTGATTATACTGCTTCTGGGAATTATGCCTGTACTTGTTTCACTATCTGAAGGTATAAACTCGACACCAATAATATTGTAGTTATCTTCATCATCGATATAAATATCTCCAGCCTGACCCAAAAGGCTGCCTTTTTTAGTCAACACTCTTGTGCCTCTGACAGTAATATTTTTTTGCATAAGTTCTATAGCTGCGGGGATTTTAACAATGTCGCTGATATCGTCAGGTTGCTGGATGGTAAGGGCATATTCACCTATTCCCAAAACCCTGTCTGCAGGAATAACGCCTCCTGAAAGCGACCTGACACCACTGTCAATAACAAAAAAATCAATTGTACCTTTAGAAGCATTGATTATGACATTCTTTACTTTGCCGATTTCATTCCCGTCAAATATGCTTACTACCGGTAAACCGATAATCTGCTGAGCAGTTTTCATTCTCAGCTACCCCCTTGGATATATAAAATAATAGTGCATAGTAGAAATATGCCATTAAACAATATAATAATATCAGTTAAATTGAAAGTTATCAATGAATATTGGCGATTTATTTTAAAGATTTTGCAAAATAATCTCTTTTATTTCACTATTCAACAATTTTTCATCTGTTTTGTTCAATAAATCATAAACCTGATCCTTACTATCAACCTTTTTATATAGAGAACAAAGATCCACCACAATAAGTTTCAGCAATTCATTGTCCGGTTCAGTCTCAAGTGCCTTTTCATAATAAGAGATTGCTGCATGGTAATTTTGATTTATTTTATTATCCATAGCCTTGTCGATGGCTTCTTCAAGGGTTAGAGCCTCTTTGTCCTCTTCTATAATACTGGTTTCCTTCATTTCACTTTCAGGGACCATTTCAGTTTCTGGCTCAGCAACCGCAAGCGGAGGATATACATCAGCAGTAACGTTTTCCAAAACTTCATTTTCCATGCTATCAAAGGCATGGTCACTGGCTTCATTCTGCTCAAAAGTTACCTGAGAGATTTCATCCCCGTGCTCAATTCCCGGAGCCTCAGTATGAATTTGATCTGCGTCAGATTCTTCACTGCTTACAGCTACATCCTGAATGTCCCCGGCTTCAGAATTTTTGTTATCGTTGGTATAAATTACGAAGGCTGCTTCTTCAGCAGCATTGCCGTCTTCTGCCCGGGAACTGTCTGCTGTTTCGCTGTTTTGTACTTTTTTATCTATGAATTTAAGTTTAAGATAGAAAACAATTAATCCTAAAATTATAAGAAGAGAAAGAGATAATACTGCAGCATTAAAATCAGAAAAATGCAGTTTCAAAACCATTGTCCGTGCAAGAGGAGGGGTAAGAATTGCACAAGCAATGGCCAATATTGTACAGGTGATAAGATTATTCTTATAATCCTCTGCCTTAAGCTTTTTCCTAAAATAATAATCAAGAGAAAAAGCAATCAATAAGATTATGACTGAAACTATTACGCAATAATATCCGTACATTAGTGTTTTCACTCCATCTTTTGTAAGAAACTGCAGCTGTTAACTATATCGGTATTTCTTTATATTTAACTTAATCAGCAGCCCCGGCAAATAGAAAATTCATTTTCCAAAGTAATCATCTATACCCATTTTAATTGCTTTTGCCAGTTTCTCCTGATAGTCAAGGCTTTTGAGCAATTCTTCCTCTTCCTTATTGGAGAGAAAACCGCATTCAACAAGTGTAGTCGGCACTTTGAGATCTCTGAATATCATAATTCTTTCTTTTTTCAATAAGGCTACGCGCTTGTTGTCCGGGTCAGCATTTGTCACAATAGAGTTCTGAATACATTTTGCCAGTCTTTCGCTGTCCACTGAAGACGGCGGATAAAAAGTCTGGGCACCTCTGTATTTTGGATCCTGAAAAGCGTTCATATGTATACTGACCGCTATGTCAGCATTGCTCCCGTCTATAATCTGTCTTCTCCTTGTCAGATCCTGCTTTCTTTTCTCATAGATCTGAGTGGTACCTTCTTTATACTGTAATACATCTTCAGTCCTTGTCATAATAACTGTATAACCATCTTGTTCAAGAAAGTTCTTAACGATCTGGGCAATTCGAAGATTTAGATCTTTTTCTGTAATCCCCGAATAATTACTGACCACACCAGGATCCTCTCCGCCATGTCCCGGATCCAGAACAACTACAGCGCTGTCTTTATTCTTTGATGTTTCAGCTATTGGATTTGCACCACTGTCAATACTGAAAATAGCAATGGATAAAAACAGCATCAACAGAATAAGAACAGCATTTTTTCTCTTCACTAAGATTATCATGACTTACCCCATCCTATAGTAATATTTATTCTAACTATATTCAGATGGGGGTTGGCCATATAACTAAACCTGTTATCAGTTCTGTTTTTTATTTTTTTTTGGACTTACCCGCTTTATTTCTTATAAATGAAATAAGGTAAAAGTCCTTATGTCCGGCATAATACCCCAGGGCAGCTATTAAAATTACAAGAACAAAAGATACTGCATAATGTACCGGCTCATTTCCAATACTTTTTGCAAACCAGTACAAAGGACCGCAAAAACCTTGATAAATCCGCTTGTGTAAAGTCGAAAGCTCTTCAGGAAGATTCAGCATAAATATTACGACTAAAACCAAAATCAGCGGAATAACTCCTATAAATCCATAATATAAACCTTTAAACGGAGATGGATTAATATTATATTGGGGTCTTTTTTCTTTAAAGGCAAGTCTGCTCATTTCAATGTAGATTGTGGGAGTCATCAGCAGAAATATAATAATGGAATAAACAAAAACAGCAGTTTCATTACTGTTTTCAAAGAGAGTCAATATCGGCATCAGGAACACGCCGAACACAATGACTGCCAACAGGTAATTTGTCGTAATCTTAAGCCCTCTTTTAATCTGTGAACTAAGCTTGTTGTCCATATTTATCATCCTGTCACATTATTATTTTAGATTTTTTAATGCATACCTTATCAAAACCATATCAAAAATCCTTATTCTTGTATACCGGTTTAATTAATTTATTCTAATTCCTCTATGGCTTCCAGTTCGGTTTCAGCATGCATATTTGCACCCTTAACTATTTCAGAAACAGATTTCAGTATGGCGCCTGTTCCAAGAATCCATACAGCAGCATTAAAAATAAATGATACAATACCAACAAGACCGGAAACACCTGAAACGCCCTTCAGAATTTGAAGGATTATTTTCAAAGCCCAGATAATCACCAGTCCCAATGCAAGCTTTGCCGGGATACTCTTTTTATCTTTTATTAACCTGCTTCCAAGCCATAGTGAAACAGGAATTTCTGCAAACAGAAAAGTTACTATTGCTGCAAATAAGAACAGTAGTCCCGCAAACATGAAAACCGAACCTTTAAAAATGAATAGAGTGACTAATAATAGTATCAGAAGAAATATAATTCCCCCGATCATGCTTCCAAAGGCTGCAATACCTATACCTGCTGCCGATGCAGGTTTTTGAGCAATAAAGTTTCCGGCTTTTTCAAAATATCGTGGAAACAGTTTATAAAGAAGCAGGGCGAATAAATAATAAAGTGCGAGGGTAAATATTTTTCTTATGTATGAATAGACAGTTTTTCCCACACTGGATTCCGAAGATACCTGAGGCTGAATTTCTATAAATTCATATTCTGCAACATTGACATTGGAAGGAACCTGGTATTTTTCTTCCCCTCTATATACGAGCTTTCCTGAAATATTTGTGCCTTCCAGAATATTCAGGCTGGAATTTTCGTGCATGTCATTGATATATACATCACCTTTGAAATTACCGGCTAAGGTTATATTTTGACCATATATATGTGTGTTGCCATCAACAGTGCCCTGTACTGTTATTAAATCGCCGGCCAGATAGACATTTTTTTTGACATGAGCCTTTTCTTCAAGTTTTACATTTGTTCCAAAAATCATTACATTTCGTTCAACGGTGGAAGCAAGTGAAACATTCACCCCACCTGCACGAATACTTCCGCCAACCTGTCCAGCAATCTCAGCGGTATTTGCAGCAGCAATAATATCTCCTTCAACTGCTCCCTGAGAAATAAGCACCCGGGAGAAAGTAATCAAATCACCCCTGATACTCCCTTTGTTCTCAAGGAAAGTGCTGATTTTAATAAAATCTGTATCTATCTTCTCTCCTTCACCAATTCTATATTCTGGTTCAGCTGCATGGATAATTATTGCGCCCGACAAAAGTAAAAGAACCAAAAAAAGTCCTGATGCCACCCTGATCCTCTTTTTCATTATATACCTCCAACTGGCTAATTTTCCCTTATAATACTATAATAAGGTTTGAATAGCCTGTAAGCAAGTATTTTCACAAACTCAGAACATTTTTATCTGAGTATCCTCTTTATCCTCATCCTTCAGGTAAAAACCTATTGCGGGAACATTAGCCCTGTAGTATTCAGGATCGCTAAGATTGGCTTCTTCCAGAGGCAAAATTTTTCTTAACTTGCTACCTTTTTTGGATTTAAGCACCCACACCCCCTGTGAATCCCTGGTGACCTTGGGATTAATCTGGGATGTATTGAAGACAAGCACCTTGTCTATAGTACTGAACGCCACAAAGTCTTTATCCTCCGGCAAGAAGAAGATATCAACCAGTGGAGAAGCGTTACTGTAAGCATTGCTGAGTTTTTTTCTGTTGGTTTTGGTGGCATAACTCGAAACCGGAATTTTGGACATCTTTCCATTTTCATAAGCAAACAGGAAATGCCCCTGATAGTCATCAGTAGCATGGATGCTCAATATTTTTTCATCCTCATCAAGCCCCAGGATATTTGGCAGATAATCACCCAGTACACTTGTCTTACTTTCCGAAAGTTCGTGGGTTTTTAACTTGTACACCACATATTTATCTGAAAATAACAGCAAGTCAGTCTTATTACGGGTCTCAATTTCCTGTATTATGAAGTCATCGTCCTTGAGCTTATGTTCACCTGAAGACCTTAAAGACACCAATGAAATCTTTTTAATATAGCCCTGGTCTGTCAGGAATATACGGACATTATAATCTTCAATGAAGCTTTCCTCTGTGATTTCTTCAATGTCGTCCTCACTTATGATTTCGGTACGCCTCGGCTGGGCGTATTTTTTCGAGACTTCCTCCAACTGAGTGCAAATAATATCAAGCACTCTGCCGTCCCGCCTTATAATATCCTTTAAATCTTCAATCTCAGCTTTCAGCCTTTCAATATCAGCAGTCTGCTTTAAAATATATTCCTTGTTCAAATTTCTGAGCTTTATTTCAGCAATAAATTCAGCCTGAGCCTCATCTATGGAGAAACCCTTCATAAGGTTGGGCACAACCTGTGAGTCCTGCTCAGTATTGCGGATAATGCTTATGGCCTTGTCAATATCAAGCAGTATCTTTGCCAGACCTTGAAGAAGATGCAGTCTTTCGCTCTTTTTCTTTATTTCAAATTCTGATTTTCTTCTGATGCAATCCATGCGGAACATGATCCAATGGTCCAGAATGCCTTTGATTCCAAGAACCATAGGTTTTTGATTGATCAGTATATTAAAATTGCAGGAAAAACTGTCCTCAAGTGGGGTCAGTTTGTAAAGCTTATTCATGATATCTTCCGGGTCACTGTTTCTTTTTATATCAATGGTGATTTTAAGACCATTGAGATCTGTTTCATCCCGGACATCAGTAATATCCTTGATTTTTCCACTTTTTATTATGGATGCAATTGCCTCTATAATTGCTTCGCTTGATGTGGTATATGGAATTTCATATACTTCTATGCAATTATTTTCCTTGTCAAATTTATATTTTCCCCGGACCTTAAATGATCCCCGGCCTGTTTCATAAATCTTTCGCATTTCACGTTTATTTAAAATCAATTGACCACCGGTGGAAAAGTCGGGAGCCTTCAAGTACTTTAAAAGGTCAATTTCATCATGTTTTATGTATGCAATTGTGGCATCACATACTTCCTTTAAGTTAAAACTGCAGATATTGCTCGCCATACCCACAGCTATACCCTGATTGGGATTTACAAGAATGTTGGGAAAAGTTGACGGCAACAGAACAGGTTCTTTCATTGTGCCGTCATAGTTATCAACAAAATCAACCGTATTTTTGTCAATATCCCTGAACATCTCTTCACAAATAGGGCTGAGCTTAACTTCAGTATACCTGGGTGCAGCAAAACGCATATCCCGGGAATAGACTTTTCCGAAGTTTCCTTTTGAATCTACCAGAGGATGCAGAAGGGATTCATTGCCTGTTGTCAATCTTACCATAGTCTCATAAATTGCCATATCACCGTGCGGGTTTAATTTCATTGTCTGTCCCACTACATTGGCAGATTTGGTTCTCTGGCCCTTAAGCAGTCCCATCTTATACATTGTATATAAAAGCTTCCTGTGTGAAGGTTTAAGCCCGTCAATCTCGGGAATTGCCCTGGATACTATTACACTCATGGCATAGGGCATATAATTGATCTTCAATGTCTCAACAATGGGCTGTTCCGTATATTTACCCTGCATACTGTACTCCTTTCCTGATTTAAGGCATGTAATTTTCAAAACCTGCTATATTCTCATGATACATCTATTAAATCCATATACTCATGACCGTGGTTTTGTATATATTCCTTTCTGCCCTGAAGATTGTCCCCCAGCAAAATATCAAAGTACTTTTGTGTCAATTCTGCATCATCAGGGGTCACTTTTATAAGGCGGCGTGTTTCGGGATTCATTGTGGTTTCCCACATCATTTCAGGATCATTTTCTCCAAGTCCCTTTGACCTTTGAACCACTACTTTCTTACCTTTAAACCTGTTTAATAATTCTGATTTTTCCTGCTCATTATAGGCAAAGTAGCTTTTTCCGTTCACTATAATTTCAAACAGGGGTGATTCTGCTATAAAAACTTTTCCATGCTCGATTAATGACGGAACAAGCCTGTATAACATGGCAAGTATCAGAGTCCTGATTTGGTAACCATCCACGTCTGCGTCTGTACAAATTATTATCTTGCTCCATTTAAGGTTGTCCATATCAAAGGAGTTAAGCCCTTTTGCATGTTTGCTGCGGATTTCAACACCGCATCCCAGCACTTTGATTAAATCAGTTATAATCTCACTTTTGAATATATGGTGATACTCAGCTTTAAGGCAGTTGAGTATCTTTCCGCGAACAGGCATTATGGCCTGGAAATTACTGTCCCGTCCCATTTTAACAGAGCCCAGGGCTGAATCACCTTCAACAATATACAGTTCACGGATAGAAACATCCTTGGACCGGCAATCCACAAATTTTTTGACACGGGTGGAAATATCCATGGATCCGCTCAGCTTTTTGCGGACGTTAATCCTGGCCTTTTCTGCAGACTCACGGCTTCTTTTGTTGACCAAAACCTGCTGGGCAATTTTATCTGCCTCTTCTTTGTTTTCAATAAAATAAACTTCCAGTTGCTCTTTTAAAAACTCAGTAATGGCTTCCTGAATAAATTTATTGTTAATTGCTTTTTTTGTCTGATTCTCATAGCTGGTCATGGATGAGAAAGTATTGGTTATCAAAATCAGACTATCCTCTATATCAGTAAAAGTTATCTTGCTTTCATTCTTATTGTACTTGTTGTTATTCCTCAGATATTTGTCAAGCTCGGCTACAAAAGCCGCTTTTACTGCCTTGTCGGGAGAGCCACCGTATTCAAGCCAGCTCGAATTATGATAATACTGGATTGTATTGACTTCATTGTTAAAACAAAAAGCAATCTGCATTTTTACCTTGTATTCTGGCTTATCCTTGCGGTCGCGGCCGCGGGCAGAACCTTCAAAAAAGCGCGGTTGAGTAAAACCCTTACCACCGTCCAGTTCATGTACATAGTCCAGAATTCCGTTTTCATACACATATGTCTCTTTAGTTCCGCTTTCCTCATCAAAAAACTCAAATACTACACCGGCATTGACAACAGCCTGTTTTTTCAGCACGTCCCTGAAATATTCCACAGGAATATTAATATCAGTAAAAACTTCTTTATCGGGTTTCCATCTCTGTATGGTTCCAGTATGCTCATAATCACATCTGGTCTTTTTTAAACCGCCTACATTATTACCCTTTTCAAACCGAAGTTCATATTTGTAGCCATCACGAAAAACTGTCACATCCATCCACTCGGAGCTGTACTGGGTAGCACATGCGCCAAGACCGTTCAAACCCAGGGCAAATTCATAATTCTCTCCGGTATGGTTGGCATACTTGCCGCCTGCATACAGCTCACAAAAAACGAGCTCCCAATTGTAGCGCCCTTCTTTTGGGTTGTATTCCATCGGAATACCCCTTCCCTGGTCTTCTATAGTTATCGAAAGATCAGAATGACGTGTGACTTTGATAATATTTCCATGGCCTTCTCTTGCTTCGTCAATAGAGTTGGAAAGAATCTCAAAAAAGGAATGCTGACAGCCTTCCAGCCCGTCCGAACCGAAAATGACTGCTGGTCTTAAACGTACCCTGTCTGCACCTTTCAATGAAGTGATACTTTCATTATCATAATTTTTCTTTTGTTTAGCCGACATTTTTTCACTCCTGTATTTTTAAATCAATCTTATTAATTATTATCAGTAATAAAAGCACGGGTTATTAGAATTCACATTCTTTTATATTAAATATCGAGTATTTACTGAAATTCATAAAATTCACTCTGATAATACTGAATCAAGCGTTTCAGAATATCCTTAGATATTTTAACAAACATTAGTTCTCAACGCAAAATAAAAAAACTATTGACAAATTGTTACTATGACTGTATTATTGTATTAAGCTCTTAATACAATAATACAAGGAAGTGGATAACATGGCCTGGGATCTAAAGCCTGACAGACCAATATACACCCAGCTCATTGAAAAAATTCAACTTAAGATTTTTTCGGGTGAATATCCATTAGGTTCAAATCTTCCATCTGTCCGGGATCTGGCAAGTGAGGCGTCGGTAAATCCCAATACCATGCAAAGAGCACTTGCAAAACTGGAAGAGGATGGACTGGTAGTAACACACCGGACCAAGGGAAGAACCATAACGGAGGATGCTGATATGGTAAAACAAGCAAAAAACAAACTGGCTCAAATTCATATTTTTGAATTTCTGGAAAAGATGCAGCTCATGGGTTTCAGCAAAGACGAAGTCCTTGTTTTAATAAGTGAAATGTTAAAGGAGATGAAAAAATGAATACCATCCTTGAATGCAACAATCTTTACAAAAGCTTTGGCAATACCAATGCCTTAAACGGCTTAAACCTGAAATTAAACAGAGGACGCATTGTTGGTCTTCTTGGACCTAACGGCAGTGGCAAAACCACTCTTATAAAACTTGCCAATGGTCTTCTTACACCAACAAAGGGCGAAATACTGATAGATGGCAAAAAACCCGGAATTGAGACAAAGAAAATAATATCCTATCTACCCGAAAAGACATATTTGAATGAGTGGATGAAAGTACATCAAATTATTGAATTCTTTTCTGATTTTTATGAAAATTTCAAACCTGAAAAAGCTTATGACATGCTGAAAAAACTTAATATTAACGCCAAAGACCGGCTTAAATCCATGTCAAAAGGAACCAAAGAAAAAGTTCAGTTAATCCTTGTCATGAGCCGTGAGGCTGACCTCTATCTTTTAGATGAACCCATCGGCGGTGTTGACCCGGCAGCAAGAGATTATATTCTCACCACTATCCTGAATAACTACAGTGAAAATGCAACAGTGGTTATTTCAACACACCTGATTTCCGATATTGAGAAAATATTGGATGATGTGGTTTTTATCAAAGAAGGGGATGTAGTTTTGACTTCCACAGTTGATGATATCCGGGATAAACACGGAAAATCGGTGGACGGATTGTTCAGGGAGGTATTCAAATGTTAGGAAAATTAATGAAATATGAAATTAAAGCAACATCAAGAACCTTTTTGCCGCTATATTTTGTTTTACTGGTATCTGCGCTGATAAACCGTCTTTTAGGCCCCTTAACACAAGATAGTATAAGGATTCCAAATATCATAAGCATGAGTCTTTATGTCATTATCTTAATCGGTATGTTTGTAATGACTTTTATAGTGATGATTTCCCGTTTTTATAAAAACCTGCTCTCGGATGAGGGGTATCTCATGTTCACCCTGCCTGTGAAAACATGGCAACATATTTCCGGTAAACTCATAATTTCAGTTATATGGATTACAATAAGCTTTATAATGGCTATAGCATCAATTTTCATAATTGCAACAAGGGAAGTTACCCTGTCCGATATATCAATGTCCATTAAAATTCTCTGGGAGCTTATAACTGAGAAATTGGGACCATCAACCTGGACTGTTATAACTCAGATTATCCTTGCAGCCGTATTTACCATGATTTCAAGTGTGCTTATGATATATGCTTCAATAGTTCTGGGACATCTGGTCACCAGACATAAAATACTTGCCTCCTTTGGTGCCTTCATAATTTTGAACACCATATCACAGATTTTATCTGCCGTAGCAGCATCCATAATGTTCAGAACAGACATTGTTTCATTGAACAATGTGGAAATAACACCTGCAGATTTTCTTTTCCAGAAAATCATGTGGTTTGCAATTATATTCTCAGCAATAGGATCGGTTGTATACTTTGTCATCACAAATATAATACTTACAAAGCGGTTGAACCTTGAATAGGGTGTTGTAGGGAACGCAAGGCTTCTTATGAAGAACAGCCAAATGCTTTGAAAGGAATGACTGCAATGCAAAAAAGACAGGAGATGTATCTCCTGTCTTCTTTATTGTAAAATTAACCCTGTTTACGATGCAGGATCGACTTCCCGCTTTTTCCTCTTGACAGGCGGCAGAGCCTTCCTGCCTTCACCAAAAATCAACTTTGGACTTTCATTATTCAAAACTGTCTCTTTTGTGATAATACATTTTTCTACATCATCTCTGGAAGGTATATCATACATAACATCCAGCATTATTTCTTCCATAATAGCTCTTAAACCGCGAGCGCCGATTTTTCTTTCAATTGCTCTGTCAGCTATTGCTTCCAAAGCTCCATTCTCTATTTCCAGCTGTACACCGTCCATCTCAAAAAGTTTTTTGAATTGCTTGACCAGTGCATGCTTGGGTTTTGTCAATATATCCACCAAAGCATCTTTATCCAGCTGATGCAATGAAACTGTAATCGGCAATCTTCCAACAAATTCAGGTATCAGACCAAACTTCAACAAATCCTGAGGCGTAACCTGCTCAAAAATTTCACCCAAATCGCGCTCTTTATGGCTTTCCACATTCGCACCAAATCCTATGGATTTTTTACCTATACGGCTCTCTATGATTTTTTCCAATCCATCAAAGGCTCCTCCACAAATGAAAAGAATATTTGTGGTATCCAGCTGAATAAATTCCTGGTGCGGATGCTTTCTTCCACCCTGGGGCGGAACGGAAGCCAGTGTTCCCTCCAATATTTTCAGCAGAGCCTGCTGAACACCTTCACCGGAAACATCCCTTGTAATTGAAGGATTGTCAGACTTTCTTGAAATCTTGTCGACTTCGTCAATATATATAATGCCTCTTTCGGCTCTTTCGATGTCGTAATCAGCTGCCTGGATGAGTTTTAGAAGAATGTTCTCAACATCTTCTCCCACGTACCCGGCTTCTGTCAGTGAAGTTGCATCTGCTATGGCGAACGGAACATTTAGGATCTTGGCAAGTGTCTGGGCAAGATATGTTTTTCCGCAGCCTGTAGGACCTATCATAAGAATATTACTTTTCTGTATCTCCACGTCCTGACGTACTCCACCATGTCTGATACGCTTATAATGATTGTAAACGGCAACTGAAAGTGTACGTTTGGCCTTCTCCTGACCAACTACATATTCATCCAGAGCTCTTTTTATTTCATGTGGCTTGGGAAGTTCATCCCATGAGGGTTCAATAGGTCTTTCGTCAAATTCTTCTTCTATTATCTCAGAACATAATTCAATACACTCGTTACATATATATACACCGGGACCAGCGACTATTCTGTTTACCTGTTCCTGGTTTTTACCACAAAAAGAGCATTTAACCTGTCTTTTATCATCATAACGCGCCATTACATCACCCCATCACACTCTGCTTTCCATCACCTGATCGATAATTCCATATTCTTTTGCTTCGTCAGCGCTCATAAAATAATCTCTTTCAACATCTATTTCTATCTTGGAGAGGGGCTGGCCTGTTCTTTCTGCTAAGATTCTGTTGAGTTTATCTTTTATCTTTAAAATCCATTCAGCGTGGATTTTGATATCTGTTGCCTGACCTCTTGCTCCTCCAATTGGCTGATGAATCATTATTGTACTGTTAGGCAGCGCAAATCTCTTGCCCTTAGTCCCTGCAGCAAGCAGAAATGCTCCCATACTTGCGGCCATACCGACACAAATAGTTGAAACATCGCACTTAATATATTGCATTGTGTCATAAATAGCAAACCCGGCTGTAACAGAACCACCAGGGCTATTTATGTAGAACTGAATGTCCTTATCAGGGTCTTCAGCCTCAAGAAACAGCATCTGTGCTACCACTAAGCTTGCTGTTACATCATTTACCTCGTCACTCAGTACTATAATTCTATCCTTTAAAAGCCTCGAATAAATATCATAGGAGCGTTCGCCTCTGCTGCTTTGTTCTACAACAATTGGTACCAGTGCCATAAGAAAACCTCCTTTTTTTGTTGATTGAACTTATTCTATTATCTTCCACGAAACTGTTCTTTTAATCCTTTTCCCAGAAAATTTTAAGCCTTGGCATTGTCTACCAGGAACTTAATAGTTTTTCTTCTCTTTATGGTATCCTTAATATATTCTATATCGTCATCCCGTAAATGTTTCTTCATTTCCTCAACGGGCTGGTTGTAGCTATCGGCCATATTCTTTATTTCCGCATCAATTTCTTCATCAGTTGCCTCTATTTTCTCCACTTCGGCAATTTTCTCAAGAACAAGCTGAGTTTTCACATCTTCATGAGCACTATCCCTGTAATCTTCTCTTAACTTACTTTCTTCCATGCCCATCATCTGGAGATAATGCGCGAGATTCAATCCCTGGTAGCGAAGCTGCAGATCAAACTGGTTTAACATATTGTCAAGACGGCGGCTTACCATTACTTCAGGAATGTCGCACTCAGCATTTTCCACAGCTTTCTTTATAATCTCGTTTTCGAACTTTCTGTCTGCTTCAGCCTGAGCCCTTTCAGTAAGTTTATTTCTGATATCAGCCTTATATTCTTCAAGAGTTTCAAACTCACTTACATCTGAAGCAAAATCATCATTGATTTCAGGAAGCTCCTTATACTTTATTTCATTTATTTTTACCTTGAATAAAGCATCTTTTCCTTTAAGATCTTCGCTGTGATAATCCTCCGGGAAAGTAACATTTACATCAACTTCACTGTTGAGTTCAGCACCAATCAGCTGCTCTTCAAATCCGGGAATAAATGTACCGGAGCCTATTACCAAAGTATATCCTTTAGCTGTTCCGCCTTCAAAAGGAACTCCATCAATGCTGCCTTCAAAATCGATATTGACTGTATCTCCATCCTTTACAGGACGATCTTCCACTGTTATCAATTTTGCATTTCTTTCTGCAACTCTCTTAAGCTCTTCTTCCACATCATCATCGGTAATAACCACTTGTTCTTTTTCGGCAGAAAGACCTTTATATTCACCTAATACAACTTCAGGCATTACAGTGACTGTGGCTGTAAAGATAAAATCCTGGCCGCTTCCGATTTGTACGATATCTATTTCAGGACGATCCACAGGCTGGATATTATTCTCATCTATTGCCTTGTCATAGGCTTCTGCACATGCAAAATTAATAGCGTCCTCGTACAGAATCTCTTCACCATAATATGTTTCCACTATTTTACGTGGTGCTTTACCTTTTCTGAAGCCGGGGATATTGAACTTGCTCTTGTTCTTTAAGTAAGCCCTGTTCATATATTCATCAAAAGCTTTTGCATCTACCCCGATTTCAAGTTTTACAATATTCTTTTCAGGTTTTTCGATTTTTACATTCATTATTTTATATCCTCCTAAATATGTACATATTTATATAAAATTATTATGTTCAAATAGTCACATATAATTATATAATGTAATTTAATAGCTTTTATATATAAAAAGTATAAAAAATTCTGGTATATCTCTTTAAACTAGTTGATTATATCACAGTCACTCTTTAACTACAATGCCCCGGCTCACATTAAACTTGGGGACCAAATCTCTACTGGCATAAAATCAATTATGTTGCAGGATATAAGATGAAACCTGATACCATCAATGTACTCTGCTTTCCACGATTCATTAGCCTTCCCATGAATATGCCCATAAATACATATTTCAACACCAAAATCTTTAAGGACAAGGCCAAATTCATTCAAATTATGTTTTGAATCGAATGGAGGGTAATGCAGCATTGCAATAAGCTTCTGACTTTTTTCCCTTCCATCTTTCAATGACAGCTTAAGCCTTTCGAGCTCCCTGTTAAATATCTTTTCATCACTATCATCAAAATCTTCATCGTCTTTGGGTTTCCAGCCCCTGGTGCCGCATACTGCATAATCTTCAATCAAAAAAGAGTTATTATGCAGAAATTTTATACTTTTATAGCCATTTTTATCAAGGAAATTATTCAGTTTATTCAACGTGCTCCACCAGTAGTCATGATTTCCTTTGGAAATTATTTTTGTTCCCGGCAGAGAATCAATGAAAGAAAAATCTGGCGTGGCTTCTTCAAGATTGATAGCCCAGGAGATATCTCCCGGAATTAAGACATAATCGCTATCTTTTATGACCTTAAGCCAGTTTTCTTTCAAAAAATATGGATGATTGGACCACTCTTCTCCGAATACATCCATAGGTTTATTGGTACCAAAGGACAAATGGAGATCTGATATTGCATATATTGCCATTTCTATAATACTCCAGGTAAACTATTTATGGTGTTTCTTTTACATCGACCATTGCAAACCGGATTATTCCTTCGCAAGCTATTTCGTCTTCAACAGTTGCTTTTACAGCAACCTTTCCCATGCCTCTGCGGAAAGCCAAAAACTCTGTCTCAAGTTTAAGCACATCACCCGGAATAACCTGCCGCCTGAATTTAAGCTTTTCAATTCCGGTAAAGAGCCCTAACTTACCTTTATTTTCTTCCATGGAGCTTCCCGCAGCACATGCACACTGGGCGAGAGCTTCCAAAATCATTACACCGGGCATGATAGGATTCCCCGGAAAATGACCCTGAAAATAGGGTTCATTGAAAGTTACATTTTTTATGCCAACAGCTTTAAATCCAGGCACAATCTGGGTTGCGCCCTCTTCATGGAAGATTGTGACTTTGTCCAGCAAAAGAAATGGGAAACGATGAGGTAATATATCCAATATCTCTTTTCCGACAAGTGTTTTTTCTTTCACTTCCCTAAAATTCCTCCTTAGTCGTCCTGTTCCCAATTGTGGTATATATTTTGCACATCATCATGGTCTTCCAGTCGTTCAATAAGCTTTTCCATATTGGAAATCGCATCCGGATCAGTAAGTTTTACATAATTTTGAGGAAGCATGGTCAATTCTGCTGAAGCAAACTCGTATCCCTGCTTTTCCAAAGCCTCACGAACACTTGTAAAGTCATTGACTTCAGTCAGAATTTCAAAGTATTCGTCTTCTGCTGAAAAGTCTGATGCCCCTGCATCAAGAGCAGCACTCATCACTTCATCCTCGTCCATGCCTTCTTTTTTCTCTATAATAATCTGCCCAACTCTGTCAAACATAAACGAGACACAACCGGTTGTACCCATATTTCCCCCGAACTTGTCGAAAAAGTGGCGTATATCTCCTGCAGTTCGGTTTCTGTTATCAGTTAAGGTTTCCACAATTACAGCCACCCCTGAAGGACCATAGCCTTCGTAAGTGATATATTCATAATTTGTGGCATCCATTTCACCTGATGCTTTTTTAATACTTCTCATTATGGAATCATTGGGCATATTGTTTGATTTTGCTTTGGCAATTGCGTCCCTGAGCTTTGCATTGGTTTCAGGGTCAGGTCCGCCCATTTTAACTGCTACAGCTAATTCACGACCCAGCTTGGTAAAAATTTTACCTTTCTGAGCATCAGTTTTCTCTTTTTTTCGTTTGATATTTGACCATTTGGAATGACCTGCCATAATAAACACTCCTTAATATCTTAAAACTACTTAATTAATTTTCTATCTTCATCAATCTTAATTTTTTTACTTCCAATGACTTCAGTTCGCAATACCCCGCCTGTAATTTCGGAAATTTGCTGGTTGAGAAAATCCAGTCTTTCGGGCGGTGAATAAACCGTATATGTTACTTCATCGCTATACTCGGTATTGCCTATAATAAAATCTTCATTTATAAGCATATTTTGAAGTTTTCCTGACAGATGATATTCTATAGGTAATTTTATTTCAAGGCAAGTCTTTACCCACACTTCACCTGCATCAATCAGAGCTCCGCTGCAGGCTTTACTGTAGGCTCTGACCAAACCTCCCGCTCCTAAAAGAATACCTCCGAAGTAGCGGGTCACAACCACTGCTACATTTTGAAGTCCTCTTTTTCGTATCACATCCAACATAGGCAGCCCGGCTGTTCCCTGAGGCTCCCCGTCATCACTGTACCGCTGATAAAGCGCATCCTGTTCTACAGAATATGCATAGCAATTATGAGTGGCATCCCAGCACGATGTTTTGATAGCCTGAATAAATTCAAGCGCCTCTTCTTCGCTTGATACAGGTTTTGCCCTTCCAATAAAGCGCGAACGTTTTTCCTCCAAAAGAAAATAACCTTCTTTTTCAATGGTCTTGTAATCTTTCAATATAACTCCCTCATCTATAGTCTATATCAGTTACCCGGACAACTTAAAAAGGATGACATAAAAAAGTCATCCTCATTTTATCAGAAATACCATAATACATTCAACACTTGGAAAATCAGTCCTGCTTCTTAGTCCTGTTTCTTGATATTCTGGTATCTTTTATATGACTGAAGCAAAAGTGATTTGTCCTGACTGTAGGTAACCATATCCACCGCTTCTTCTATACTGAAAAAACCGCCCTTTGAAAATTTTTCAGGCTCAGCAATCTTGAATTCACTGCTTTTGGCCTGCATAATATACCACGCTATCCGATTGCATACCGGCGCCTGACGGGTTATGGAATAGAACTCATAATAAGTTCTTCCTGCCTGTTCTATAACTTCACACTCAATCCCTGTCTCCTCAAAAACCCGCCTTACCGCTGCATCTTGAGGGTTTTCGTTTTCCTGGATCAATCCTTTTGGCATTACCCATTCATTTTTTTCATTCAGAAAAAGAAATACCTTGTCTTCAAAAAATATCACGCCTCCGGCACAATCCCTTAATAACATTACGAACTCCTTTCAATATTTTATATACTCCATCCAGTCAAGAATAAATCTCATCAGCAAAACTACAGAGTATATCTTTAAATCTGTGGCCGGCTTTTGTAAATCAGTCTGACAAATTTAAAATATAAACCCGATAATCTTTTGTTGAACAATAAAGTTATACCATACATTACTATTTTATAAACAGTTTTTTATTCCTCAAATTGAAATAGTCCAACTATATTTTCGCAACAAATCAGAAAGAAGCGTCCCGGATGTTAATCCGGGACATCTTCTGCCATTTTAATATTCAGGCTCTATAAGCCCGTATTTCCCGTCTTTACGCCTGTAGACAACATTGACATCTTCTGTCTCGGCATTAATAAATACAAAAAAATTGTGTGAAAGAAGATTCATCTGAAGAATTGCTTCCTCCAGATCCATAGGCTTTATCGGAAAACGTTTAGTTTTGATCACTGAGTAATCAGTAGCCTCGTCTATATCCTCCTGAATATCAAAATTCTGTGGTATTAATTCCTCCTGACGTATTTTTTTACCCAGCCGGGTTTTATGCTTTCTGATCTGTCTTTCAAGTTTCTCTACTACAAGATCAATGGAAGTATACATGTCACTGCTGGATTCCTCAGCCCTTATAATGGTTCCTCCTGAATAAATAGACACCTCGAATATGAAACGATCTTTCTCTACTTTAAAAGTAACAACAGTTTCTGCATCAGGCTTAAAGAATTTTTCAAATTTTTTAAGCTTTTTTTTGGCCTTTTCCTGCATAGCTGCTGTTACACTGACATGCTTTCCCTGTATAATATACTTCATCTGAACAACTCCTTTCGTGTAAGTTTCTGTACTTAAATATTACCCAGTTAGAACCTTCTTAAATCACATAATGTTATCCACAAAAATATCAATATGGTTTCCACAATGTCTATTTTATGTGGATAAGTATGTGGATATTGTGGAAAACCTGCACTGTAATTGGATTTCCGATGCACATATTTCCCGGAGTTATCCACAAACAGTTATAAAATGATAGTTTTCCACTAAAATTTTTCGACTCTGGGAAAAAGAAAAAAGCAGGATTGGTTTCCTGCTTTTATTTTTATTCTTTTATTCGGTTGTATATAACATTTCCGGAATGTTATTTGCGGATAAACATCTGTACAAAAACATATCCGTATTTATTACTTTCAGCTATTCCAATACCTGTATAATTATAAGAACTGTTCAATATATTCGCCCTGTGACCTTGAGATTTCATCCAGGCATTGACTGCCCCCTGAACCGTAGAGTTTCCTGCAATATTCTCTGCAGCTGCCTTAAAGGTGATTCCAAACTGCCTCATCATGTCAAAAGGTGAGCCATAAGTAGGCGAGTAATGCGAGAAATAATTATTTTCTGACATATCCTTTGCCTTAATTCTTGCCACTTTCATCAGTTCCGGATCGGCCTGAAGTGGCGGGAGATTATTCTTGGCCCTTTCCTGATTTATAAGTTCGAGAAGAAGTTTTTCGTTCTGTGACAAGTCTGCAGGCTCGCCCGGAGTTGGTGTTGCTGTTTTATCAGGCGCAGGCGCAGTTGGTTTGGGTGTGGTGACAGGAGCTTTTGTATCCTGTTTGTTCTGCGCTATATTCTCTGCACTGGTAAGGTATTTTTTGTACACACATCCCACCATTCCGGTATCGGGATCAAATACAGCATACCAATCCCCTATTTCAGCCAGTACGTTAACCCATTTGTGCTTTTTAAATGTTCCAATGATATCATTTTGCATAGACGGTCCGTTGCGTAAATTAAGCTCATTTGCGGTGACCACACCGCTGATGAAATCTACTCTCTGGAATGTCTTTGTATCCTCTGTTCCGCTTGTTATAAACGTGAACATGGAAAGTACCAGGAAAACCAGCAAAAACAATGCCAAAAAACGTTTTTTCATATTACCCCTCCATTGTCAGATTTACTTTGCTTTCCATAGTATTCTCTTTTTTTTGACTATTTATTTTTGCTGGAATTAAAAATATTTGGATGTATTTTGAATTAAGCGGGTAACTGCAATGATTTAGAGCCATGTATGGATTGCGCGGCGCTAAATCATTGCATCTACAGCCGCTACAAGAAATTATGCAAGGGGGCATGTTGTATGACAGATTATGAAAAAGGCATGGCGGATGTCTTTACTGAATATTATCAAACAATGATAAATTTACTTATCAATGCACTTAACAGCAAAGATGAAAATCCTACAGAAAGAGCTGAACAACATGGATGCAGAAAAGACAGAAAAACCATGTAGACGCATATATTCAGCTTCTTACTGTGATTTCAGGAGACTGAGCAGTTCATCCTTAGAAAAGTGATATTTGCTGTTACAAAAATGGCATTGAAGTTCTGCTCCCTTTTCGTCTTCAGCTATTTCCTGAAGATCTTTCCTGCCCAGACTTAAAAGATTTCTTTCCATTCTTTCTTTTGAGCAGTAACATTTATATTTAACAGAACAATTGTCAAAAAACTCTATGGTATCATCGTCAGGAAACAGCATATTGATTATGTCCTCCGGAGTTTTTCCCTTATGAATCAATGTGGTTACAGGCTCATGGGAGAAAATGCTTTTTTCTATTTTTGATATGATATCGTCAGAAGCCCCCGGCAAGAGCTGTATAAAATAACCTCCTGCGGCTTCAACCGTTCCGTCCCTCCCTATCAGAACACCCAGATTAAAAGCGGTGGGTATCTGTTCAGAATATGCATAATAGTATGTCAGATCTTCGGCTATTTCTCCTGAAACAAGATCCACACAGCCAATATAGGGTTCTTTCAGCCCTATATCCTTAATGACATTCAAATATCCCTTTCCGACTGCAGCCTTAACATCAAACTTTCCCTTTTCATTCAAAGGTAAATCAATAGCAGGATTATACACATATCCCCTGACTCCTGCCTTGGCATTGGTTACTGCCACGATACCTTTTAAAGGACCATCGCCTTTAATCTGCACGGTTATGGAGTGTCTTTCATCCTTCAATGTCTGACTCATAAGCGCAATGCCTGTTAATACCCTGCCCAGCGCCACAGTGGGGGTATGATTCATATTATGCAAATTCCTGGCTTTCTCGACCGTATTGGTCGTGACTGCAGCATAAATTCTGACCTGACCTGAAAGTGTCATGGCTTTTGCTATATAATCCTTCATTTCTTCACTCCTCACTGTTATAAGTGCATAACTGGCCTGTTATATAGCTTAAATCTGGAAAAAGATTTTCAATACTTTCACTGTTGTATATTTTAGAAAATATCATATTTATATGCAGAGAAGCAATGTCTTCTGCTTCTTTAATAATCTCATCGACTGAACTGTTTAAAACAGAATTCTCAACAAAGGGATCTTTCCATGTACGTTTCTTCCTGTTCGCCCAGTCGATGCTTCTGTTGTAATCTGAAGAATATGGTCTTTTGGGCGGTTTTATTCCTCCCCCTGTAAGTGTATCCAAAAAGTCAATTACCTTTGTCTTCCACCTTGCAGGATCATACAATAAATCACAGCCCCGATAGAAGCTGGTCAATACTTTATTAAGCTCTTTAATGTCAACTTCTATACAATAAATATTTTTAACTGCATCCAACAGAAAACCCGCAACCGACCGGGGCCATTTCTTGCCTATATCGATCAGTCTGCGCATGTTCTGTTTATAAGCAGCAACACCTCTGTATTCCCTCCAGTACATGACATCAAGGGCCATTTCAATCTCGCCGTGCTCTGCCTTTGAGAAAGTGCCATCCACATTCCAGATCCATTCATTTACGGCCCAATAAATATAGGGATGAATAAGCCTGTCCAAAGTAAAATGACATAAAAAACCGCAAAGGTAAACCGTAAGTTCCAGCCAGCTTTCATCGTAAGAAACATTTTGCAGATTGGAAAAACCCTGCTGCAGGAATTTACCTGTATATTGCCTGTGCATAATTCGACCCAGACCCTTCAAAGGGCCTTTCTTGCGGAAGACATCATAGAAAAAAAAGGGGTCAGGTCCCTGGGCCCCAAGATAATAAAGAGAGCGCTTTTTTTTCACGCCCTCCATAATTCTCCTGCTTTCAATTCTTTGAAGCACTGCATCTGCAAAAAGAATATGTGTAAGAAAATCTGCCATCTGCTCTCCCCTCTATAAATTGAAGGCGTTGAATTCTTCAGGCTTAGTTTCAGTCAACCCAAAACTGTAAAGCAGAGCTTCTGCTATACGCACCGAAGCCTTGCCGTCTCCATAAGGATTTATGGCTTTTGACATCTTTTCATATTCTTTGGTGTCAGTCAGAAGTAAATATGCTTCATCATATATTTTTTCGGTTTTCGTACCTGCAATTTTTACAGTACCCGCTTTTACAGCCTCCGGCCTTTCAGTTTCATTTCTCAGTACAAGAACAGGCTTGCCAAGCGACGGAGCTTCTTCCTGCAATCCGCCGGAATCGGTCATAATAAGATAGGAACGAGCCATTAGATTATGCATATCCTGAACATTTAAAGGCTCAATTAAATGAATCCGGTCATGATTACCCAGTATTCTTCCTGCTGGTTCCCTTACAACAGGATTCAAGTGTACAGGATATATTATTTCGATATCATCAAAATCTTCAGCAAGCCTTCTCAAAGCTGTGAATATGTTTTCAAAAGGCTCACCAAAATTCTCACGTCTGTGAGCTGTAACCAAAATCACCCGTTTATCTGAGAACGAATAACCCCTGAGAAATTCATCCGAAAATACATAGTCATCTGATACTGTAGATGAAATAGCATCTATAACAGTATTGCCTGTAATAAATATATTTTCTTCCTTTATATTTTCCTTCAGAAGATTTTCTTTATTTGAAACAGTAGGTGCAAAATGCAAATCTGCAATTGCTCCGGTAAGTTTTCTGTTCATTTCTTCAGGGTATGGAAAATATTTATCATAGGTTCTAAGGCCAGCCTCCACATGCCCTACCCTGAGCTTCGAATAGAAAGCCGCCAAAGCTGCAGCAAAGGTAGTGGTGGTATCCCCGTGAACCAGAACTATATCAGGTCTGGCCTCATTGAATACCCCGTACAATCTCTCCATAGCCCTTGTAGTGATATCAGTCAGTGTCTGTCTTTTCTGCATAATATCAAGATCATAATCCGGCTTGATTTCAAATATTTCAAGTACCTGATCCAGCATCTCACGATGCTGTGCAGTGACACATACAACCGACTCAATCTGATCGTATTTTTCCAGAGTTTTTATTAATGGTGCCATTTTTATTGCTTCAGGTCTTGTTCCAAAGACTGTCATGACCTTTATTTTCTTCATTTACATTTACTCCTGATTTAATTTATTATATTTTTCCGAAACTTCGCTGTTATCTGAAGCTTCGTTATTTGAACCATCTGCATATTGGCTGCCATCCCCGGATTTTTCAGGTTTTTCCCCCGAAGCAGCTTCCAATTGAGCTTTTTCCACCTCCGGCGCCGTGTTTTCATCAGTGCCTGTGTTTTTTAAGTTGACAGGAATATCATCGAGTTCGCGGAGGTTTCTGGCGCCTCCAATACCAAATACCGCCAGAACTATGAGCAGAATGATAGAAGGCAAAAGTCCCTTGTCAACCAGCGCAATGGATATAATCCCCAATGCGCCACTTATAATATACAATATTACAACAGACATCCTGTGGCTAAGGCCCATGTCCAGAAGTCTGTGATGTATATGTCCCCTGTCGGCCTGGCCAATTGGCCTCCCATTCATAACCCTTCTTACTATGGCAAAGATTGTATCGAAAATCGGGAGACCCAAAACAAGTATAGGTATGGCCAGAGCAAGGGCAGTGACAGATTTCATGGTTCCCTCAACAGAGAGAATTGCAAGTATGAACCCCAAAGATGTTGATCCGGTATCACCCATAAATATTTTTGCCGGATTGAAGTTGTAGGGGAGGAAACCTAAAATAGCACCTGCCAGACAGGCAGCAATAACGGCAATACTGTCCTGTCCCCTGATAACTGCCACAATATAGAGCGAAAGGGTTGCTATTCCGGAAACACCTGCCGCCAAACCATCAAGACCATCTATAAGGTTAATGGCATTGGTAACGCCCACAATCCACAGCACAGAAATTAGAAATGCTATGATGTCCTCAAGTACGTACATCATGCCGGGATGAACGGCAACACCTTCCTGGAATGGCTTGGAAATGGCAATTATTCTTGTACCTGTTGCAACAACTATAATTGCCGCCAAAAGCTGAACAGGAAACTTGATTCTTGCACGTAAAGGTCTGATGTCATCAACGACACCGAGAATAATAATTATAAGAGTGCCTATAATAAGACCGATAGTCTTGGGCTTTATCAGGTATTCAATAAAAAGCCCAAAATCTTTTGTGCCGAAACTGTATATTAACGCAATGACAAAACCCGCTATAATTGCCAGTCCGCCCATTAAAGGCATGGGTTTTTTATGAACACGCCTGTTGTCTTTTGGAATACTTACAGCCCCGGAATTAATAGCGATTCTTCGTGCTATGGGCGTAGCAAAAAATGATACTATAAGGGCTACTCCGAAAGCAACCAGATGATGAAATCTAATTATAATCATGGTCACACCTCTTTAGCTCAGACAATGATATTAAAAAAATTGTCTTTCTTCAGGCCCTTCATATTTTAATACACGTACCCCGGCTTCTTGAAATAATTCCATAGCTAATTCATCAGGGTATTCCCCTTTAAAAACAATCTTTGAAACACCTGCATTTATTGCTAATTTTGCACATAGCACACAAGGCTGGGTAGTAACATACATGGTGCTGTCCTTAATGCAGACTCCTGAATAGGCGGCCTGCGCGATAGCGTTCTGTTCTGCATGTGTGGCCCGGCAGATTTCGTGGCGCTGTCCTGAGGGAATACCTAATTTATCCCTGAGACACCCCACTTCATCGCAGTGCTTGCATCCAACCGGTGCTCCATTATATCCTGAGGCCAAAATTCTTTTATCTTTGACTATTAATGCACCTACCTGTCGTCTTAAACAAGTCGAGCGGGTTTTAACCAGCTCCACAATACTCATAAAATAATCATCCCATGAAGGACGCATAATATTGACCCCCAGTTATTATTTTGTTCCAAATAATCTATCGCCTGCATCCCCGAGACCTGGCACTATATATCCCAAATCATTAAGATGTTCATCAACAGCTGCACAATAAATACCTACATCAGGATGTTCTGTGCTGAGGCGTCTGACGCCCTCTTTTGAAGCAATAAGGCAGACGAACTTAATATTTTTTGCTCCATGCTTTTTCAAAAATCTCACTGCATCGCATGCAGATCCTCCTGTGGCGAGCATGGGATCCAGAACTACCACATCCCGGTTTGCAATATCATCAGGTAATTTACAATAATATTCCACTGGCTCAAGGGTCTCAGGATCACGATATAGTCCTATATGACCTACTCTTGCCATTGGAACCAGACTTAACATTCCATCTACCATGCCCAGTCCTGCTCTTAAAATAGGTACGAAAGCCAGTTTTTTACCTGAAATTATCTTGGTTTTGGCTGTACCTACAGGCGTTTCTATCTCCACTTCTTTTAAAGGAATATCTCTGGTCACTTCATATCCCATCAGCATGGATATTTCAGAGGCTAATTCACGAAACTCCTTGCTGCTTGTGTTCTTATCCCTCAGAAGTGATATCTTATGCTGTATAAGTGGATGATCAAAAACAAAAACCTCGCTCATAATCAGAGCCCTCCCAAATTTAAACTATTTTTGTCTGTTACAGATATTCATTTTCTATTTGAGCTATCCCTTCAATGCGGCGTTTATGTCTTTCTTCATCGGAGAAGGGAGTATTAAGCCAGGTATCCACAATAGCAAGCGCCAATTTTTCGCCCACAATAAAAGCCCCGAGGGCCAAAACATTGGTATCATTATGTTCTCTTGTGAGTCTTGCTGATAAGAGGTCGCTACAAAGAGCAGCCCTTACACCTTTTACCTTATTGGCTGCTATTGAAATACCAATACCTGTTGAACAAATGATTATCCCTTTATCGCACTGACCTTTGCTGACTGCCAGAGCAGCCTTCAAGCCATAGATCGGGTAATCAACTGAATCTGCGCTGTGTGTTCCGAAATCCTCAACTTCGTACCCTTGACTTATCAAATGCGCTTTGACAGTCTCTTTCAGTTTGTAACCTCCATGATCGCTTCCTAACGCTACTTTCAAAGGGATACCTCCTTATCTCAAGAAAATTGTATAGTAATAATATTATTATGTCAAAACAGATTTACTCCGACTTAATCAATTTGGCAATTATTCTGTTAAGCAAAGTTTCTATTTCAGCTGCACAGTTCTTATATACCTCATAATCCATCCCGAAAGGATCACTTATATCGGGATTTTCATCATCAACCTCTGCAAAACTTTTTAGTGTAAATAGTTTATCAGCAGCCTGGGGAAATACATCCAGTATCATATTACGATGGCGCTCTGTCATAACCAAAATCAGC
Organism: Clostridiaceae bacterium; assembly: GCA_012521615.1. Classification (GTDB taxonomy): domain Bacteria; phylum Bacillota; class Clostridia; order DSM-8532; family DSM-8532; genus DTU059. The sequence continues at coordinate 50,545 of JAAYMA010000100.1, forward strand.
CAGGCATCCATTATATCGTCAAAGTCGAGCACAGAAGCCCTGTGGTCCGATATATCTATTCCGTATTCGTTTTTCATGACCTCAACTGCTTCACTGGTGGCAGGATCATGCTCAAAAGCATAAACACCTGCAGATTTGCAAGAATATTTACCGCTCAGGCCTTTTTCGTTTATAAGCTTTTGAAACAAAGCACCGGCCATGGGACTGCGGCAAGTGTTGCCTGTGCAAACAAACAGTATTTTTTTCATAGTTTTTCCCTTTCATGCTTTAATAATTTTTTCGGCAGAAGCTTTCTTTAAACGGTTCATGATAGCGCTGCCAATTCCATTTTCATCAAAGGTCTCAGAATAAATTATATCCACTTTCAAGTCATCAAATTTCCTAAGACAGTCATACAAATTGGAAGCTATTTTTTCAGGCATATTTACTGATCCGGCCGACAAAACAACATCCGCCTTATAAAGTCTGCAGTTTTCTTCAGATGACAATACTCCCACTTTTAATTTTTTCTCCTGTGCCGAAGATACTAATTTATTTATTTCAGCTACAACTTTGGACTTTTCGCCCTCTACAAGTATTATGTCTGCCTCTGGAGAATAATGTCTGTACTTCATTCCCGGCGAACGGGGCTTTTCCATGTTTTTAGACGGTCTATCCACATCTACTTTTCCTAAAACTTCTTCAATCATCTCATAAGTTATACCACCGGGCCTTAAAATAATCGGGATATGGCCTGTCACATCAAGGACTGTTGATTCAACCCCTACACTGCATATTCCCCCGTCAATTATATACTCAATTTTCCCCGCCAGATCCTTTGCCACGTGCATGGCTGAAGTGGGGCTGGGCTTTCCCGAAAGATTCGCACTGGGGGCGGCAACAGGTACACCCGATGTTTCTATCAGTTTTAGTGCCACTGGATTATCAGGCATACGTACTGCCACAGTGTCAAGGCCGGCAGTTATAATGTCAGGTACCATACCTGATTTTTTTAAAACAAGAGTCAAAGGCCCCGGCCAGAAATTTTCAATTAACTTTTTTGCATTGCTGGGTATTTCTATAACCAGATTATTTAAATAATCTATATTTGAGATATGAACAATCAAGGGGTTGTCGTTTGGTCGTCCCTTGGCTTCAAAAATTCTTTCCACTGCCCGGGAATCAAAAGCATTAGCTCCAAGTCCATATACTGTCTCAGTCGGAAACGCTACGAGTTTTCCATTTTTTATAGCGGCAGCAGCTTTATTAAAACCGTCTTCGTCATCAGCATTTATAATTCGTGTCTTTATCAAAAATAACCATCCTTTTTACTCTTAAGGTAGAATATCCAAAATATTATATCAGAAAAAAAAGAAAAAATTAAGGGCAGAATCAGTTCTGCCCTTTTTTCCTGTATTGTATTCCTCGCTGATATTTAGTGTTTGTGTCGCCTGAATATAATTCTGTACTCTTCATACCAGATCTGACTTCTTTCATCCTCAATGCAGTTCCTTCCCTGAAACAAGCAACACAGAACCGTCCGCTGTTTAAAGGCAGGCCGCATAATTCACAGCGGATAAAGCCTTTATTATCCCCTATAATCTCCAGCCTTTCCTCTTTTAAGTATCTCTTTATTGACTTTATAGAAACATCCAACTGACTTACCAGGTCACTTGATGTCGCTCCCGGATGCTTTTCAAGATATTCCTTTATCTTCCTGAACTCCTCTTCTTCGAAAGCATAACACGTAGGGCATACATCCTCCAGCGCTACTCTGTCAAAAAAACGGCGACATCTTACACACTCAAACTTAGCCATTTATGCTCTCCATAAAAGTTTAATTTTTTTTATCGAAGAAGTATGAAGGATTAACAGGTTTTGAAGGTCCATATGCCTTACTCACTTTTTTAAAAGTATTGGTATGAGTTATTCTGTCTCCCGTTTGACTGAGCTCTTTTTTTACAAGAGCGGTATTTTCCTCGTCCATTTTTTTAATTCTACCAAGCACTGCATATATTTTTTCTACAACTTCTTTAAGTTCCTTTGTGCCGGCCATATTAAAATCAGGAAGGCTTTCGAAAGATGAAATATTCAATATCTTCTTCAGTTCTCCGGCATATACTGCAAACTCAGAATCCAACTTGTCAATTTTATTCATTAATTTCTGCTTTTCTTCAATTATTTTTTCTACTTCATCGAGCTTGCCGGATTTGATACATTCGCCCTGCTTGAAAGTACAGGCCTCTATCTCCTGCAACAAATCCAGTTTTCTTTTTGAGATACTATTCAATTGTCTGATTAACTTAACTGCTTCCATTTAATACACCGACTTTTAGGTTGTAGACTTTTTTCCCTTTTTGGCCTGCTTCATAGCCTCTTCCCATGTATCCCGGAGAATTTTGGCAAACTCCAGGACTTCTTCAAGTATGACTTTATCTTTTGAAACATTGGCATCAATGAGCCTTCTCAGCATGTAATCATATATGGAATTCAAATTTCCGGATATTTCATAGCGCATATCCAATGTATTGATAAACTCCTGCACAATATCCTGGGCACGGATGATATTATTATTTGCATCCTCCATGTTTTTCTTTTCTATACAGTCAATTCCTCTCATAATGAATTTTATAAGCCCGTTATAAAGCATGAGGGTAAGTTCCTCAGGACTTGCTGTGTTGATGGAGTTTTCCTTGTACTGGTTATAGGCATTAAATGCTATCATTTATTTTTTTCCTTTCCTTATTAATTAATTTAAATGTTGCCTTTTATTTTCAGATTGTCAACCGCCCATGAACTGGCTCATAATCCACATACTTTGCTGATTCATCTGAGTAAGTATGGTTTCCAGGCGGGAAAACTGCATATAATACTGGTTTTCCTTTTTAATGAGTTTTTCCATCATACTGTTGATTCTTTTATCATAGTCTTCCAACTGATCGTACAAAAGATTTTGGGTAACGGACGAATCAGATTCAATTCCTGCTTTTTGAAGAAGCAGACCTTTGTTTCCATCCTTATTCCGTTTAGTAGAAATATAATCTTCAATTATATCTGAAACTCTTACAAGTACACCTGAATTATTGTATCTTATTGTCCTTTGACCTTGAGTAAGATCCCTGTCGTAGGAAGGAACCTGTTCTGATACCCCGTTCAGAAGTTTTGTAACTTCCTCAGGTCTTTTTGCAAGTTGTTCCCTGAGCTTGGTCTCATCCAGGTACAGTTTACCGTTATCGGTATAGGATCTTGAAGATATTCCGATATCGGCAAGTGTAATACTTACTCCCTCAACATTTTCATACAATGCCCTGCGCATGGCAAGGGTCAGGTTCTGAAGCAGGCTGTCATTTCTCAGCAGCCCTGTTTTAGCCTTTTCCTCCCATTTCTTTATCTCGTCTTCTTTCATTTCTGCTTTCTGGGCATCGGTTAAGGGTGGATAGTTACGATCATAACTTTCCTTGATTTTGCCATTTATATTTTCTATCAGCTTATTGTACTCTTCTATGAAAGTTTTTATATTTTCAACTGCTGTGTCTATATCCTGTGTAACTGTTATTGTATCCTCTTCACCGTTCTCATGAACTTTATGCAAGGTATAGGTTACACCATTTATTGAAACAGTATTGCTACCTCTTATAAGCTTTTGATCATTGATGGAAAATACTGCGTCCTGCCCCTCTGTTATTTCATCAGTATTGATATTAAGGGCAGCAAAGAAATTGGAACCTTTATCATCAAGTTCCAGGGTGCTTCCTGCTCCTGTCTGCTTTGACTTAATGGTAATCTCGTCTGTAATTTCATCATAACTGATACTGACGTTAATGGTATCATCATTGTTTATCCGGTCAAAAACCGATTGAAGAGTGTCATTTTTATCAAACTCAAAGGTTTTCCCATTAATAGTAAAAGCAATTTTCCCTGTTTCATTGAAATCTAAGGGATTCCCAAGAGAAATAAATTCAAGTGTGCTTTTTAAACTTATCCTGTTAGTTGCACCATTATCAATACCGAGGGCAGGCAGAGCCGAACTGTCATCCATAGGTCCTCCTATTACCAGCTTTGTTACTCCCTCAGCGGTGTCAATAGTTAGCCTTTTAATCTCAGTGCCTTCTACATTCACAGTCTCATAGGTTACCTTAAATTTCGAATTCCCTGAAGCTACAAGACCAAAAGCATTATCCAGCTCCTGCTGAATCATGTCGGCCAGATTTGCTTCATCGGTATTTTTAAGTGTTATCATTCTGGTAACGCCATCCAATGTGACAACCATCTTCTTGCCTTCAAGGTTGCCTAATTCGTTTGTATCTACAGTACCCGAAATTTTCCGGCTGATTCCGGACTTGCTTTGTACCGTAGCTGAAGTCGCAAGCTGTTCAACTTTTACCTTATATACTCCCGGTTTGGCATCAGCTGAAGCAGTTGCCGTAACATAAGAGGAGTTGCTGGTCTCTGTGCTCATCGGGATAACAGCATTTTTGGACAGCATATATGAAGAGCGGTTAACAATATCAAAGAACCTGCTCTTAAATCCTATAAGCGAACTGCTTATTTCCCTGTAAGCTTCCTGTTTCCATTCTATTAAAGTTCTTTTCTGTTTTAATGAATCCAGCGGAATTCTCTCAGCCATCATAAGCTTGGAAATGATTGATTCTGTATCCAAACCTGACAGCCCTGTAAATCTCAACTGGGAAGAAAAGCCCTGATAGCCTTGTATAGAATTATTCATAATGTCACCTCCTTTCGTCGACCAACAAACCTGCAAATTCAAGCATACTTGCAAACATATCAAGGAGCTTTTCAGGAGGTATTTCCCGTATTACTTCTTTTGTATCGCTGTCGATAATTTTCACCATTATATCTTTTGTTTTTTCGTGAATGCTGAACTGAAGCTGTCTGTTTTGAAAACGCATGGTTCTGTTAGCCTTTTCCACTGCCTTTTCCAAAAAAGGCAGGCTGATTTCTTCCTGTATCTCTGCTTCTTTTCTGATGTTTAGTTCCGCATCAGTTTTTATATCTAATTTCACATCGGGAGATTTCAAACCAGTTGTCGACCAAGTTTGTGAATCCATATTTTCAATTCTCATAAGGATTCCCTCCTGAATTATTTCTCTTATATAATATCGGTTACTTTAATTTCTTTGTTTAGCTACAGGAAGGAATAAAGAATCGAATTTTTTTATTTTATGTATTAACTTTTTAAATATATAACCGATAAATATATTGCAAGGTTTCTTTTAAATAGACAGGCGCCTGTTAAATTTTAAAGAAACCGGACAATCAAATTTGGGAGAAAGGACTCTCCTATAATAATCAAGGAGGATGTATTATGAGAATTAATCACAACATCACAGCTCTTAACACTTATCGTCAACTTTCAATGAACAACACAAACAGTGCAAAATCAATTGAGAAACTGTCTTCAGGTCTCCGCATCAACCGTGCAGGCGACGACGCTGCTGGTCTTGCCATCAGTGAAAAAATGCGCGCACAGATCCGCGGTCTTGACATGGCAGCTAAAAATGCTCAGGACGGTATCTCATTGATCCAGATTGCAGAAGGTGCTTTGAATGAAACCCACGCAATTCTCCAGAAAATGAGAGAACTTGCTGTTCAGGCTGCCAACGGCACCAACACTGATGATGACCGTAGAGCACTTCAGAACGAAATTGATCAGCTCAATGCTGAAATTGACAGAATTGCTGATACCACTGAGTTCAACACCATGAAGCTTCTCAACGGTGAACAGACTCTGAAAGCCACACTTACTGCTGGCACAACAAACATTCAGGGTGCAGAAATCGTAAATGCCATGCCAGAAGGTGACTACACATTAACAGTTGCTGATGTCAAAGAAGTAGTTGCAGACTTTAATGGCACAACAACAGGAGTAGAAGCCGACGACATAACCCTTGACGGTGAACAAAAATTCGCTATGGGCACAACCATTACCTTTACTATTACTGAAGGTAGTGAAACTGGCAAAAAAAATATTTCAGTCGCCGTAAATGGAACCATAATTTCTGATGCATCTATAAATAACACAGCTGTCGCTGATGACCTCACATTTGATGTTGGTGGCAGTACAGGCGAATTAACACTCACCATCGCCGGTGGCTCAATCGAGGATAATGGTACAATAACCTTCACTATCGGCAAATCAGCTGACTATACTCTGAATGTTTCAACAGAGACTACGCCCGTTGCAACACTCTCCGATGTAGTTACAACCGACGGAACAGTGGATATTGGAACCGA